>JANQHV010000327.1 GCA_028282505.1 SAR324 cluster bacterium
TTCTGATGTTCAATCCTTCTGCGGAAAGGTTGTTTGGCTTTAAAGCAGACGAAGTGATAGGAAAGAACATCAATATACTGATGCCGGAACCCTACCATAGTCAACATGACAGTTATATCCAAAAATATCTTCAAACCGGGGAGAATAAAGTCATTGGATTATCTAGGGAGGTAGTAGGATTGCGTAAAGATGGTACTTCATTTCCTATGTATTTGTCAGTGGGAGAAATGGAGTCTCAAGGCCAAAAAATGTTTACAGGAATCGGCCATGATCTAACAGAAATTTACTTGGCGAAAGAGAAAGCTGAAGTAGCTAACAAAGCCAAAAGCGAATTCTTGGCGAATATGAGTCATGAGATTCGAACTCCTATGAACTCAGTTATCGGTTTTAGTGACCTCTTATCTGCTCTGATTAACGATAAAAAACAAAAAAGTTATATCGAATCCATTCAGACCGCCGGAAGAAGTCTGCTGAAGCTCATTAATGACATTCTGGATCTCTCCAAAGTGGAAGCGGGGAGGCTGGAAATCCAATATGAAAAGATATCTATTCGTTTCTTTTTTCAGGAAATTGAACAAATTTTCAAAGTAAAAATTGAAGAAAAACAGTTACAGTTGCTGTTGGAAATTGATTCTGAAATTCCTGAATTTCTGAGAATTGACGAAGTCCGTCTCCGGCAAGTATTGATTAATCTAGTTGGAAATGCCGTTAAGTTTACAGAAAGAGGGCACATTAAAATCCGTGTGAAAACGAAAGACAAAACCGAAAATCATGACAAGATCAATTTGATCATTGAGGTTGAAGATACCGGTATTGGAATCCCTCAGGATCAACATGAACTTATCTTTGAATCTTTTCGTCAGCAGGACGGCCAAAGTATCCGAAAATATGGAGGAACCGGTTTAGGATTGAGCCTGACTAAAAAATTAGTTGAACTCATGAATGGTCGAATTTCTGTAAAAAGTGCACCGAATGAGGGAAGTTGTTTCGCAATTCAGCTTCTTTCAGTGGACGTTCCTTCTAATGTACCTATTGAAATCAGGAAAAAAGAAGCGTTTACTCCCCAACGATTCCGTTTTGAAGAGGGACTCGTTCTTGTAGTCGATGATATTGAATCCAATCGAAGATTAATCACCGAGTCATTGAGTCAGATGGGTCTCGAATTTGTAGAAGCTGATAATGGAAAAAATGCACTCCTCTTTGCGGATGAGTTTAGTCCCGATGTCATTCTAATGGATATCCGTATGCCAATAATGGACGGATATGAAGCAACTCAAAAATTGAGAAACAATCCAAATACTACTGATATTCCAGTGATTGCCATAACTGCTTCTGTGAGTAAAGGCGATATATCCACAATTAAAGAACTCGGTTTTGACGGATACCTGTCTAAACCTGTTAACCTGCATGCTCTCCTTTTAGAATTATCTAAATATCTCCGTTGTGAAAACATTTCTGAGACAACTGAATCGCCAGAGGAAAAAGGAGAACAAGATTTTTCAGATGAGCACTGGAACGTTCCTCCTGAAATAATGGAACAACTAGAAAACAAATTCCAAAAAGAATGGGAAACCGTTAAAAATTATGGAGTTTTTAATAATATTGAAGTCTTTGGAACACAGCTGTTACAATTAGGGAATGATAATGATATTCCTCCACTCTCTAAATTCGGTGAGACCTTAACCTCCCAATCAGAAAGTTTTGATATTGAAGGACTTAATAGGACACTAGCCTCTTATCCAAAATTATTGGAACGACTGAGGTCAAAACTTTTGTGATCTCAACCGGTCGAACCAAAACCTTAGGAATGTTCCAAAAATAACTTACACATTTACTTGTCTTTTATTCCGATTTCCTGCGTTGACGCATCGCTTACGTAGTTCGACTACACAGACGATCCATCACCTTAAAAATCGAAAAAAATCCTGCGCAAATTCGTGTAAGTTATTTCTATCGCCTTCCTTATTAAATTTCAGTGATACCTGAAAATGTGAAGAAAGCCTAAAAAGACTGAGATTTAAGATCGACAGTTTTTGGCCATTTGCTACTCCGACTCCACATTCTCGAAAAACGAGATTTATCTGGAGCGAATTATGAATCGGTCAAGGTTTAATTGTTTCTTTTTTGCTGTAATATTTATGCGGAATTGATGCGGTTTTCTAATATTGTTTTCTATATAACGTTCCGGGTCTAAGGTTTTTCTCAAGTAGTTTTGATATCGGCTTTCTGCTTCATTACGAGTAGAAGAAGGGGTTGGCGATGACCGGTTTTCACAGTCTTTTTTATATTTGCATTGAGTGGGGTTTTGGGCTAATACTGCAAATGCTATAAGCATCAATGGTATCATGAAAATTGTAAAACGTATGTGCATGGCTATCCTCATTTTATAGAATATTCGTTTTAATCAGAAATGTGTTATTGGATCAGGAGAGAACTTGAAGAAGTTGATAAGGTGGATTGGCAAGATATGGCGAGAATATTTTATCCTGCCAAACCAGTTCAGAGCAAGTTCACCGGAAGCATTGGAGAAGCAAGTATTGGGGAATGTATCAACAGCTGGCAAATCAAGACAAGCTTATACTTGACCACTACAATTTCCAAAGATTAAGAGTAAGATTGCAACAATAAGAATTTGAATACTTATTTCTGATTAGCGGTACTAAGAAAATTGTGAATATGCGCAAAAATATTTTTCATGATAATAAAATAGACTGACTACTGATTTGAACCATCTGAATACTCAGTTACTCATTAAAAATAATAACTCTCTTAAGAGTTTGTGGACACGTCTATGTCTATTTTTCTATTTAACAAAAACCAAAAACAAATAAAACGAAGGAGGCCATATGAAGCGTGCCAGTCCAAAGTCACAAGTCACTCACGGAGAGATTGAAGAGGCCATGAAATTCTTTTTCGCCAGAGGAGGAAAAGTGAAAACACTTCCTCAGCAAAAGAACTCTTCTATCACAGTAATTGGGGCAGATAAGTGGAGTGCTTACGAGTCGCTGGGAGACTTACACTTCTAACTTTATCGGAGATTCAAATGACTGCATCTCATCTTGGAATTTGGTTTTGAACTGGTCCTCAGTCTTGCAAAACCAAATTCCTCATCCATTCCTTCCTTTTTTTCACGACTCTTTTGCAAATACAATATTGCTCAGATCTATGTAAAGTAATGACCAACTGGCAATGGACTGGCAAATAAACAAACGATTTTGCCGATTGATCATGTCTTTATCCATCACCAGAACCTTGTCAAAGAATTTAGTAATGACAGGCTCTAAAACAAACAATGTTTGCAAATAATGGTCTAAATCCAACTTCGATAAACTCAAAGGTTTAACGACTTTCCACAATTCTTTTTCTTCTGATTCAGAGAGCGTATTTTCATCAATGGAATCAGGAACAGAAGCGTGTTCTTTTCTAGAAATATTACCAGCCCTGACAATTGCTTCAACAGCTCGCTTAAAGACAGGCGACTCCAAATGTTCGTGCAATGCTTCAGCCAGTTGCATTTGTTGTAACGGCAACAACTCTTTTCCCTGAAGTAACGCATCGATCACATCATAACGGATCTTTGCTTCTTGCATGAAAAATCGCTGGCGTAAGACAAAAAATTGTGCCAACTCTTCCACAATTTTAGGAATATCCAGGTTCAGGTTTTGCTGAGCCTCCAGTATTTCCAAGGCTTTGGTGTTCAGATCATGAATCGATAACATCAACTTTGCTTCAAGGATCAATTGAACCACGCCCTGTGCCATGCGCCGCAGTGCATAAGGATCTGCAGAGCCCGTTGGTACGATATTGAGAGAAAATGCAGTGGCCAGCATATCCAGTTTCTCTGCCAGGGCAACGATAACAATTTCTATATTCTGTGGAACACTGTCCTGAACATAACGTGGATGGTAGTGTTCCCGCACCCCCTGGCTGACCAGTTCGTTTTCACCTTTCAATCTGGCATAACACTCACCCATCACTCCTTGTAAGGCTGGAAACTCATAAACCATTTGTGTTTGCAGATCAAATTTACAAAGTTTAGCAATGCGAAGTGCATCTTCGGTTTGCTGTTCATCCAACTGGAGCAGTGTGGCAAGATATTGACTTAGGGATTGAATGCGTTCTATCCGTTGTGCCAGAGAACCACGTTTCTGAAAAAAGACAACCCGCTGGGCCTGTGCATTAAAAAAGTCCAGCTCATGCTTTTGATCCTCCTGATAAAAAAAGCGAGCATCATTCAAACGAGCCCGAATTACTTTTTCATTCCCCTGAGCGACCACATCCGCACAATGGGAATCACCATTACGAACTGTGATAAAATGGGAAAGCAACGATTGATTTTGGTCATATACCGGAAAATAACGCTGATGCTTTGCCATAGCTGTAACCAAGACCTCAACAGGAAGAGAAAGGAAATCTTTTTCAAAATTGCCCAGCAGAACAGTAGGCCACTCCACCAGATTGGTCACCTCTTCCAACAAATGGTCCTCCAGGACTACAGAAAATTGGTGAGTTTTCTCCAATTCCTGGACTTGTTCTATGATCATCGAACGTCGTTTTTCATAGTCCGCAACAACATGATGTTCATGCAACAAATCAGAATACTGTTGCGCATGTGGAATTTCAACGGGTTCTGTGTGTAGAAAACGATGGCCATAAGTGAGGTTCCCTGATTTTACCATTTCCAGTTCAAGAGGGAGGACGTCTCCATTCCAGAGCAAAGTCAACCAACGGATGGGGCGGACGTATTTCATTTTATAGCGTCCCCATCGCATATTTTTGGGAAAATAGAGCCCCGTAATCCATTCGGTTGCATTTTCTTCGAGGATTTGGCGGGTCAATTTACCAATGACTTCTTTGCGAGCAAATACAAAGTCCTTGCCATTGAAATCTTGAATAAACAATGTGGACAAATCAATCTGATTCTTTTTGGCAAATCCCTGTGCGGCTTTGCTCCATTCCCCATTTTCGTCTTTGGCAATATTAGCAGGAGGACCTTTGATTTCCAGTACTTGATCGTCTTGTTTTTCAATCAAGCCATCCAACAATACGGCAAGACGGCGAGGCGTCGAAAATGTGTCTATTTTCTGAATTTCCAGCTTGTTTTGTTCACAGGTTGCCTGAATTTTTTCTGCAAGCTGTTTCAAAGCAGGCAGAATCACATCTGCTGGCATTTCTTCCAAACCAATTTCTAATAAAAATGTATTCATGATTGCTCTCCCATTTCTTCTACCCATTTTGCAGCAGCTTGACGATCTTTCATCAATGGAAAACCCAGTTTTCTACGTTCTTCCAAAAAAATCACAGCCACCTGATGAGCTAATTTACGTACCCTTCCAATAAAACTCGCTCGTTCCGAAACACTGATTGCTCCTGCTGCATCTAACTGATTAAACGTGTGAGAGCACTTCAAGACATAGTCGTAGGCAGGGAAAACGAGTTTCTCCTCCATGCACCTTTCCGCCTCTTTTTCATATTGGTCAAAAAACAAAAATAAAAGGTCTGTATCCAGAATCTCAAATGTATATTTGGAATGTTCGTACTCTGGTTGCTTAAAAATAGCATCGTAGGAGACACCTTCCACAAATTCGAGATCAAACACATTTTCTTTTTTCTGCAGGTATGAGGCAATGCGTTCCAGCCCGTAAGTCAGTTCCACAGAAACAGGATTGCATTCTAAACCTCCCACTTGCTGGAAGTAAGTATATTGTGTGATTTCCATGCCATCCAGCCAAACTTCCCAGCCCAGCCCCCAGGCTCCCAGGGTAGGCGATTCCCAGTTATCTTCGACAAACCGGATATCATGCTCCAGAGGATCAATGCCCAATACAAACATTGACTCCAGGTATTTTTCCTGAACATCATCCGGCATTGGTTTCAAAATCACCTGATATTGATGATGTTGATACAGGCGGTTGGGGTTATCCCCATATCGACCATCAGTAGGACGACGTGATGGTTCCACATAGGCAACATTCCAGTCTTCTGGACCGATGGTTCGTAAAAAAGTCGCAGGGTTCATAGTCCCTGCTCCGGTTTCAATATCATATGGATTCAGCAAGATACAGCCCTGCTCTGCCCAAAACTGATGCAACGCCATAATAACATCTTGCAACATATAAATGTTCTTTTGTGCTGTCATAATCATTATATTGAGTTAATTGGTTGGTGGGACAAGTAAAGTAAAGGAATCTTCTTGAAGGTAGAGAGATTGAAAGAAAATGAATACGTGCCCTGATTTTGTTATTTATCCTGTTTCTTACCAGAAAGTCTTTGTTCTAACGAAATAACCTTTCCCTGGGAATCTTCAGTTTCTGAATTGACTTCTTTTTCCTGGTTTACCAATGGTTCTTCATCCTCCTCGCTATAAAAGTCATAATCTTCGTTCCATTCCTCATGCTCTACCATATTTTTGATGGAACTGACTTTGCTGTGAATCGCATTCAGCATTACAACTCCACAAATTCCAAGACTCAAAAGACCAGCCTCAAAAATGGTCAAAGGAAAAAACAGACGAATTCCCCAGATGGCCGTCGCAATGATAATTCCTGCAAGCACAATATGGAAAAACCAAAAAAACCAGCGTATGGCCAGACTGAGAACCAAAGCCATGACAGGATTGGTTATTTTGAATTCATGTTCCTTTGGCATTTTTTTGATCTACTCACTTTGATTAGGAAGAATGATTTGGTGTAATATAACCACTAAAATGTAATATAGTGCTCCAAAAAAGTTTTTTCAAAATCCCCCTAACTCCCTTTGAAAAAAGGGGGAACTCCAGGAAACAACTTTTCTGGGGCACTATATAACCACTAAGAGCACAAAGGAACACAAGTGTTTTATTTAGTGTTTTTTGGTGTTCTTAGTGACCAATAATTATTAATTTGATGTAATATAGCGTTTCACACACAAATGGACAATTATTTTTTACGTGGTTTTCATGATCTATGAGAATGCCATCTTATTTGCTTGTGATGGTTTGGTAAAAACAAGTCACAAACTGTATTTCCATTATCAACAATACCCGTGGCATTTATTACATCCAGAAAATAATCCTGACGACTGTGAACATCAGCGTCGTGTGCAACGTCGTATCCTGGGGCAGAATTTGGAAATCTCCCCTTCCTGTCATTTGTCAGGAAACTACATCTTAGGGATTGCTCCCTTTGCTTCCAATTATTATCATTTTATTACAGACTTGGTAGACTGTTTAGCAACCGGGCCAAAATGGCCCATACTTTTACCAGAAAACATGCCCAGGCACTATGTGGATTTTCTACATTTTTGCAACTTTCCAACACTTTTCCTTCCCCCAAAAGTCTATCGAGTTGAGAATCTTTTGATCCCTCCTTACAATGGATGGAGTGTGAAAAAAGTAGTGGGAATCCGTCAATTTATTTTGCAAAAACTGCCTGAATCTTTATCCAGCCAACCTTCCCGAAGAATCTACATTTCCCGCAAACTTGTTCAAAAGAGGCATCTACGCAATGAAGAAGAATTTTGGCCCTATTTAGAAAAATATGGATTTGAAAAAATTTACTTAGAAAATCTATCCGTTGTCGATCAAATACAATTGATACGAAACACTTCTCATTTGATTGCTCCTCATGGAAGCGGTTTGATCAATCTTATTTTCAGTTCCTATCACACAAAAATTCTGGAAATTCGCCCAACTGTCAGCAGTGGACAATTTTGTTACGAACAATTATTTTCCAATGGCTGGACACATTATCAATATTTAGTTCCTCCAAAACGTGCTCATTTTCTGATGCCTATTGCTGAATTGGAACAAATTTTACGACAGTGGTTTGGCCACCTTTAACCCAACAGGCAATGCATCTCCAAAAAGCCAGTCATTCACCTCCTGATTTTGCAGGTTAGCCTGCAAAGGAGCTGCTGGTTCCAATAACATTTTTTGAAAAGGCTCTGTATTCTTCTGCTTTTTCATAAACTCCAGAATATCTTTTTGCAAAGCAGGATTGATGTCGCGTGTCCGGTCACCTGTCGTTTGGCCCAAACGTGCTAAAATCAATGGCATCTCTGCTTGAAAAGGAAGGTGCGGCATCGTCAATAACCACTTGATCCAGGATTCCACAACACTTTGTGGAATGACATGAACTGGGCTTCCATAAAGAGGAGCACGCATCCCAAAACGTGCTAAGCACCATCCATCTGCCCCAAAAAATCTCTTGGATTTGATCTGGTTGATCAATTTTTCCCCAAATTTGATTTTGGTATCTGCGGGAATGTCTTCTAAACTGGCAACCATACGCCATAGTTCGTTTAACGAAGCAGAATCTGATTTTGGTTTAATATTTTTTTTCTTTCCCGCTCGTTTTTTAGACGTAGCTGGTTTTGTACTTCTTGTTGATTCCTGCAGCCGGGTCCAAGCTGGCTCCGATAGAGTTTGCTGTATCGTGGCAGGAAGACCACCCGCAATTCTCCGGCACATGATCCACCAGTCGATTTCGATGCCACGCTCTTTTTTGAAATAGGGGCCTTCTTTTAATAAATCTTCCAGTTGACGCACTCGCCATTCATCTTTTATGTATCCAAAACCAGGCCTCAGACAGAATCCGGCGAGCTTGATCCAGTTGGATTCATGGTAGGGAGAACGAACACGATAGGACAGACCTTCATACAAAAGATCCCACAATTCGCGTAGCACAACAAGGGACCACTGTTCCCTGGGAATTTCCAGTTCCTGTTCCAACAGCTTATATAAACTAAAAGGACGCAGTTCTTCTTTGGGTTGAGAACGGGAACGTTTTCCATATTTCTGCCGAATGCATCGATCCGCATTCTCCCACCCCGTTGGTAAAGCTTCTTCCACAGAACCAATGGTTTGCTCTGCAGAGGAAGTAGTCTGAGTCTGGCTTTCACGGATCAGGAATTCAAGCTTCCACTCCTGTTTTCTTTCTGCATTCACACAAAATAAACTCAGAGTCCCAATTTCATTTAACTGAACACGGAGTTGAACTTTGATCTCCCGCACCTTTTTTGCAATTGTTTTTTTATCCACTCGAATTAACATTTGAACGGGAGGAAGCAGGACAAAGTCATTTTCCAGTTCCTCGTCCGTGAACTGAAAAGTTTCTCCTGGCATATCTTTAGGATGATGGATCGACGACAGCAAACGAAACTGGATGGGTTGGTTTATGCTCAACAAAAATTCTACATCCGAAACAGGTAATGCCGTTTCCATCGTTGCCTGTTGGGGCAGGATACAAAGCCATCCTTCTTCTAAACGATCCTGATCAGGATTATGCAACATCAAACTGATATAATAGGATCGTGCACTTCCACCAGCGATACGAACTCCCAATCCCAGCCTGGCCAAATGATAGGCAACAGCTCCTCTGGCAACTGCCAATTGTATGTCATAAGTTTTCATCATCTGAATGGATTGTTTCCCACTGATTATCGGCTGATCCAATAATTCCAGACGCCATTGTTCGAGTTGCTGCAACAACCGCTCTTGCAGCATCACTGGTGACAATGTTCCGCCATTGAATAAAACCTGATCAGGAAATGCAGAAGAGTCAGGATGCTCGGCAATATACCGTTTTAAAAAAGTACAGAGATGACGAGTGATCGCTGGTTCTTGTGCATAGGGCAGCCCTAACTGTTTCAAACCATGTTGACGGGACGGCACACTCGGTGTATTCCAGGGAATGAGCGGAAAAAAACCATCAAGGATGATTTCTTTGATCATCTCCAGGGTCAAAGTCAATGTCTGTGTACCCCCAACCAATCTGCTACCAGCTTTAGCAACTGTAAGCTGGTAGTTTTCGCTCTCTCCACAGAGCAGCACTTCTTTAGCACGACGGCATTGGGCGACGACAGACTCCCACACACGAGGAGACAATTGACGGTTTCCTCCTGTTAAGAGTTGTTCCACACGAGTGGCCAGGGTTAAGTCAATATTGTCACCTCCCAGTAGAATGTGCTCTCCCACAGCGATGCGTTCAACGTTAAGTTGGGAGGAATCATCTCCTGGAGGAGTACCAATACGGACCAAACTGAAATCCGTTGTTCCCCCACCAATATCAATCACCACTGCAATTTTTTCTTCCTCTCCTGCTTCCAATTTGGATTCATTTGAAGAAAGCCAGGAATAAAAGGCCGCTTGTGGTTCTTCGAGCAAAGTAAAGTGTTGTAAACCTGCCTGTTGCACGGCCTGCACGGTATATTCACGGGCTGCTTCATCAAAGGATGCAGGAACTGTCAGAACAACCTGCTGGTTTTCGAGACAATGTTCAGGAAGATCCTTAGCGAAATGAACATTCCAGGCTGCTATAATATGAGATATATAAAAAGAGGTAACCTCAATGGGGGAATAGCGAGAAACATCCTCTATATCCGATTGTGGTAGTATTTTCGAATGAGGATCAACATGATGGTAGCATAACCAGGATTTTACAGAACTGATAATTCGCCCTGGATTTTGAGATTGCTGAAGCCGTGCCCATTCGCCTGCTATATAAGGGAAGGATTCAGTCTCCCAGGGAAACCGGAATTGTCCGGATGCTATTTCTTCTTCTGTCAGCAGATATAAATAGGAAGGCAAGGTGGGCGGATTGTGAATTTGTCCTCGTTCAATCCATTGAGAGATGGGAAAATGATGAAACTTCTGTTCCAAGTCCTCTCGATCCAGATAAAACACCGCACTATTGCTGGTCCCTAGATCAATACCAACCAAAAATCGACTGCTGACAGATTCCATAATGTGTTTATGAAGAGATTAGGACTGCTCTTCGCGTAGATTGAACTCCAGTTTCCAACTTTGTTCTCCTTCAATAGCTTCACACCAGAGTTCCAGGGAACCAATCTCTGTGAGGATCACCCGTAACCGCACAGGAATGACGGTTTTATCAGCAGATTCTCCTTCTTCTGCAGAAAAATGGACCTCAAGTGTAGTTAGTTCTTCCAACGCTTCTTCTGCATTTTCGACAGTAAACCCAAGTTGGTCTTCTGGTCGATCTCTCCCGATGAAAAACCGGAAATCAACCGCTTCTCCAACAACCAGACCAAATTCCAAACCTGGAATGTCAAAACTGCTTCCTTCTTCTGTACCAACGGGTACCACACAAAGTCCATTGAGCAGGGGAGGCATACCAGGAATAGCCGGCATGGCGGACTCCACTCCAATATAGTAAGAAAAGGCTGAAGCACTTTTAACCCGTACTCCTTTTCCGCGTCTGACGCTTCCATAATAAGCAGCCCCTAAGGATACAGCCAAATCAGGATTTTCTGCTTGCAGAGTCGATACAGGAGAACCGCTATCATCCTGCAACCATTGATTGAGCACGGCCATGATGCGTTCCTGAAAGATACCCGCTTTGGTCACTCCTCCGTTAAACAAAATTGCCGTAGGATGTACAAAAGCAGCATCTCCTACTCTTTCTGCAAGAGGGCTTTCTGGCTCAATATATTTTTTGCTTTCTGTCAAAAATCGGGCCAAGTGTTTTAAAATCGCAGAATCTGCTGCATAATTGAGCCCAATGGTCCGTAGTCCTGTTCTGCGTGCAACCTGGGGGTGATCCTGCACACCACACCAGCCAAAGAACCCTTCCAGCAAAGTTCCTTCAATTTCTTCGCGGGTCAGGTTACTGGAAAGCGTGCTGCCAATGAGTTTGCTTCCTCTTCCAGGCACAACCACTGCGACTTCTCCGAGTGAAGGATCTGACAACAACGATTCTTTCGCTTTCCGACAACTATGTGCCAACCCGAAAAATTGCCATTGTTCGAGTTTTTTCCCATCTTGTTCCATTTTCATCTGAACGGTCCGGGCCAAGGCAAGGTCCATGTTGTCTCCTCCCAGAAGAATGTGCTCCCCCACCGCAATACGAGAGAGGGTTAAATTTCCATCTTCTTCAGAAACAGCAATTAGACTAAAATCTGTGGTTCCTCCACCGATATCACAAACTAAAACAACGTCTCCAACATTGATGATATTGCGCCATTCCTCTTGATGTTCAGAAATCCAGGCATAGAAGGCCGCAATCGGTTCTTCCAGCAGAGTGATTTCCTCAAATCCGGCGTTCCTGGCAGCATCGATACTCAAATCTCTGGCAACCACATCAAAAGACGCAGGAACGGTGATGGTCACATCCTGGTATGATAATCCATCTTCTGGATTGGAATGATTCCAGGCATCCAACAAATGCCGTAAATAGGAAGAGGAGACTTCGACAGCAGAAATTTTTTCAATTTCTGATGGTGCCGCCAGCGGCAAAATCTTAGTATGGCGTCCTTCTTGAGAGCACAACCAGGATTTTGCTGAACTGCTTAAACGCTGCGGAGTTTTTTCTCCTTGATTGCGAGCGTAGGTCCCTACAATGTGAGAAGGGTTGTCATTCCAGGGAAGTTGAAATACATTTCCTTCCACTTCATGTTCTGCAGGATGATAGAGAAAAGAGGGCAATGATGGAAGGGAATCCACCATGGATTGATCAATTAACTGAGGAATCATGAATGAATGGGCCTGGTCGGTCTCTTCATCATGGTGATTATAGGAGGCAATGGCACTGTTTGTTGTACCTAAGTCGATCCCAATGCTATATTTACTGTCATTACTCATAATGTTTTTCTAGATGTTGGTGTATAAACAATAATTTTTATAATGCGAATCCGAAGTTAAAATTTCTGTTATAAAATCTGTATCTTGTAAAAAATGGTTTGTCATACCGGATTCGAGATGGTGGGGCCGCCATCGGATCCAGAAACCTTTGGAATTTGTGGATTCCGGGTCAAGTCCGGAATGACACAATACTTCAACTCCAGATTCATATTTTTATATTTCAATTTCAGCAGGGGCCAAAATGTTTCGTTTGTGCGAAGCTGTTAATTTTGGCAATTGATGTTTGGTGACCTGCCAACCGTGATGGATCAATTCGCCCTGAAAAGGAGGATTGCTTTGTACATTCCCACTGAGGCGAATCAGTGCAGGATCAAATTCCTTGTCAATTTTCACACGACTGCCTTCCTCTTCTGTACGAATTGGATCAATTGTAAAATATTCTTTCAAAACCTGAGCACACCCATCATGAACCACACGAGCGGCCTCTCCGATTTCCGCATTGGAAAAGGATGTGACATCCTGCTGTAAAAAATCAATCAAACGACCTGATTTTTGAAATAGAGAGAGCAGATACATGCCATCTGTCAACTCTTCTTCTACGACAGGAGGTTCCTTTTTCTCATGAATCACGGTAGCCTGCTCAGCGTGATCTTGTGTTGCCGTCTGACTGTCAGCTGAGTCATGGCCTTCTTCTGATGAGGAGGTAGCAGTTTCTTTTCCCTCTTCGGTTACTGCCTGCTCACTCTTGGCAAGCTTCTCTGCTTTGAGTTCCAAAGCCACCTGATACACACGATCCGCAAACTTTCGGCTAAAAACAATTTTCCAAAAACAAACAATGGAATAAATAAAAATTCGATAAAATGCGTTCAAACTTTTTTGCATATTTCCTTAATTATTATGATTGTTAAAAAGGCTAATCACTTAATCCGAAGTACTTTGTCATTCCGGAGGTCCAACATGTCGGCTCGGCTGAAACGCCAGCCCGGCTGGAATCCAGGAGAAGTGCTCTGGATACCGGAGAATTGGTTAGCGTTCCGATCCGGCATGATACAACGACGTACAATTCATCAATTAAATCAATACTGTTCCGCCTTAAGCGAATAGCCGTTAAAAATAGGTATCATGAAGTTATGAATCTCTGTGGCAAATATTTTTTGATTCTGGCTTCAGTTAGGACAATGCCGTTTCGACCAGCGTTATCCAGTAATTAGCACCTGTGGGTAAAATATCATCATTAAAATCATAATTGGCATTATGAAGCATACAGCCTCCTTCTCCCATTCCATTACCGAGCCACACATAGCATCCTGGTTTCTTTTGTAGCATGAATGCAAAATCTTCTGCTCCCATGCAAGGTTGCAGTTGCTGAATAACATTGGCTTCGCCAACTACCTTGGTGGCAACCTCTACTGCCAGTTTGGCTTCTGCCTCGTAATTAATCGTGGGAGGATAGGATCTTCTGTAGTAAAATTCTGTTTTTGCCCCAAAAGCGGAGCTGATCGATTCGGCAATATGATTAATCCGTTCCTCTATCATATCCTGTACACTCGGTTGAAACGAACGGGCTGTTCCTTGCAGAGTGACATCGTTGGGAATGACATTGCCTGCTGATCCCCCATGGATTTGAGTGACACTGACAACGGAGGACTCTAAAGGATCGACGTTACGGCTGGTAATGGTCTGCAATCCTGTCACAATCTGTGCGGCAACAACAACTGGGTCAACCGTCAATTGAGGAATAGCAGCATGACCTCCTTTCCCCTGAACGGTAATGCGAAAATAATCAGATGCTGCCATCATGGGACCTGGGCGGATGCCAAACTGTCCCGGAGGCATTCCTGGCCAATTGTGCATACCAAACACGGATTCGACTGGAAATTGGTCAAACAATCCTTCTTCGACCATCACTCGGCCCCCACTTTCGTTTTCTTCAGCAGGTTGAAAAATAAAATGTACTGTACCATTGAATTTTTTAGTTTCTGATAAATATTTTGCTGCTCCCAAAAGCATCGTGGAATGTCCATCATGCCCACATGCATGCATTTTTCCAGGATGGCGGGATTTATGAGCAAATTCATTCTTCTCTTCCATGAACAATGCATCCATATCAGCACGTAACGCAATTGCTCGCTCACCATTGCCAGCCTGTAGTGTTGCCACCACTCCGGTTTTTGCCAAACCACGTTGAACAGATAATCCCATCTCTGTCAATTTTTCTGCAATAAAATCAGATGTCATGAATTCGGTAAATGCGGTTTCTGGGTATTGGTGCAATCTCCTGCGCCATTCTACCATCTCTTTGTGTTTTGTTGAATTTGACTCAATCATACCAATCACCTTATCAGATGTTCTATTTTTTTCATTACCCTTGTTACCAATGAAGGAGCACAGTAATTTTTTTGATGCGGGAGATGATGCCGGTATGGCTCTATTTTTTCAGCAGGCAATTCCAACAAGGTAATTCTTGTTTTGTGACAGAAGGCTTGTAAAAAATGCAGATCATAAATAGGAACTCCCATTGCCTGCCAGCGTCCTGTTAAAGCGTGCTCATTCAAAATAGACCGGATTTTGTTACAAAATCGCTCCCAAGTGGCTTCTGACAAGGCAAAGGCACTGTGCCAATCCCTGGTCAGCCATTGTTCTAGATAGACCTGATAGTCGTGGCTCAAAGAAATCTCCGGCTTGAATGCTCGGCCACAATAATTTTGGTCACAAAACGGAGTGACATCTGGAATAGAAACAAGACTTTCCATCTGTGAAAACACAGTGTGGGGAACAAAATAAAAGCTACTGCGTACCCAGTGAGTCAATTCCCAGTCCAGTAATCTCAGGTGTTTGAAATCAGGTGGGGGAGGATCGACCAACCCCGCAACTGCAGTTTCTCTCATTAAAAACTGCAACAAGTCTGAACTCACCAGCCCGCGATACTCATTACCGTATACCAAAAATGCTTCTGTGACAAATAAATAGAGATCACACTCTCCATACTGCTGCAAAACATCCCAGCCTTTCATCCAGCCAGAAAATTCATACAAGGCGTTATCCCCTCCTGTTTCGATGAGAAAGGGAGGCACCCGTTTCGGCTTTCGTTGCTCATATTTATTGTCGACTTTAACAATAGTGACTTCCCAACCTTCTAATGACTCTATTATCTCGACAAGCGTCGAAAACGCATTTTCATAACGCTCTGGATAATATTGCACAAAAATCACTCCCAATTGTGACATATAGTACCGTGATTAAGGTATGTCTTGATGCCTTATCTTAAATCATAATCTTAGGAATGTTCCAAAAATAACTTACACATTTACTTGTCTTTAATACCCTGCAAACAAATGAAGTATCAGGCATGAGTGACACTTGAATCGTCCTGGAGATGCTCAGATACGTATTCTGTACGCAAAAGCGATAAATATTGTTCTACTGCCGGCAGCACACTTTGAGTTGGTAAGGTTGGGAGAGTATCAAAAGCGTGCTCCACCAGCGGTAGTTGTAAAAAAGTCAAATGCGGCGTATTGGCTTCCTGCAATACTTGATAAAATTGTTTGGCTTCGTTGATGGATACGAGTGCGTCGATCTCTCCTTGAAGGATCAAGAACGGCGGTGGCTTTTCAGAAACTTGCCGAACCGGAGAAGCTTGCCGATACAATTCGGGACTGATTTCTGGTGTACTACCCATCACGATCTTCAACAATTTGGCAAGTGGCTCTTGCCTGGAATCTTGAAATGGAGTAATAAAGTCATAAATCCCATAGAAAGCCACACAGCCTTGAACGTTGGTATCTATTTCTTCAAATCCTGGTTGGAATTCCCGATGATTTGGGGTTAAAGCTGTTAAAGCCGCCAGATGTGCTCCTGCAGAACCACCTGTGACAACAATGAAGTCAGGATTTGCTCCATACGCTATTCCCTGCTCTTTAATCCAATTGATCGCACGCTTGCAATCAATGAGATGGGCTGGAAATACTGTTTGAGGACTCAAGCGGTATGTAATCGCAAAACAGATCCAACCTGCTGCTGCCATTCGAGTCATTAGAGGAATTCCCTGTATTTTTGTGCCAACTGTCCATGCGCCTCCATGAATCTGTAACAACACCGGACATGCTCCTGTATGTTGTTGGGGGCGGTACACATCCAGCTTCAAACAGGAATCATCATTTTCATGAAATACAATATCACGAATGATATCAATTTTTGGATTTTTGAGTAAAAGAGTCGGATTCCAATAGACATTCCAGTCAAATCCGAAGGGAGTCAAATGTTGACGAAATGGTGGGAGGATTTTTTGTTCGTAATCATTTCCCAGGGCGGTTCTCATTTGTTGCTGCACCAAAGGTGGCAAACGAAACAGTTTCACCATTCGGAAAACAAGCGCCAAACAACTCACCATCGTGAGGATCAAGGCAAATTGTCCTGCAATACTTTCCAGTGCACCACCAAAATAGAACAAAAGCACCACTCCCAGATTGAATACAATCCAATGTGGCGCCAAATCGCCAACCAGCCATCCTAAAATGAATGTAGAGAAAGTGAACAGCCCATTGTTGCTCCACTGAAGAGGCCTGAATACATTATATGTCAGGACAGCATACACTACACTCCAAAGTAAAAACAAGAATGCCATCCTACCAGCTCCTTGGCGCGATATCCGAGAGATAAAGAGAGAATGGGTGATGGGAATTTAACGTTTGGAGTATTGGTAGCGTTTCCGTGCACCGGGCTGACCATATTTTTTTCTCTCCACCCGACGTGCATCACGCGTCAGCATCTTTGCTTTTTTCAAAGTAGCGCGATGTTCCTGATCACCTTCCTGTAATGCCCTGGCTAAACCATGACGAATGGCACCAGCCTGCCCCGACAATCCTCCACCTCTGACATTGATCAAAATATCAAATTGTTCTGTTGTTTCTGTCAATTCCAGAGGCTGGCGAATGATCATTTTTAATGTTTCCCGTGGGAAATAATCATCGATACTTTTTTTATTGATGATAATATTACCAGTTCCTGGTCGTAAATACACTCGTGCTACCGAGCTTTTTCGACGCCCTGTCCCGTAATATTGTGTTGCTGTCATAATAACTCGTTTTCTTAAATTTCTAGAGTTTGTGGTTTTTGTGCCTGGTGGGGATGCTCCGATCCTGCATAAATTTTCAACTTTTGTAGAGCAATCCGATTCAATGCATTCTTTGGCATCATCCCTTTGACGGCTTTGTATATCAGATCTGTTGGTTTCTTGGCGAGAAGCTCTTCGGCTTTTGCTGATTTCAAACCTCCTGGATAGCCGGTATGGTGATAATAAATTTTATCTTTCATCTTATTGCCAGTTAAGGTCACTTTCTCAGCATTTACTACGATGACAAAATCTCCCATATCGATATGTGGTGTGAAAATGGGTTTATGCTTTCCTCGTAAAACCATAGCAATTCGGGAGGCCAGTCGTCCCAGCGTTTGTCCTTCCCCATCAATGATCCACCACTGACGAGGATAGGTGCCATCCTTTACTTCTTCTTTTTTGATTGATCTCGTTTTCATAAAAGACCTTGTTCGTCGTCACTAAATCGTACTTTTGTCGTAAAAATAAACCTAAATTATTACGTGACCTGAAGAAAGATTACAAGTTTTTTCTACACATCAAACCATTGGAATTGCAAAAACAATCTCTTTCTGAAACAAACGAGAAGAAAGATCCATAGAACAGCCTGACTAATTGGTTGAAAGTCCTTAGAAACCATAGTATTCTTTTTGAAAACGAGATGATTGCAATTGAGGTAAATTGAATTTCAAACCCACACTTCCTACCAACATTCCCCCGTACTTATTCTATTTTGTAGTTGCTATTCCATTGGCTCTTGGAATTTATTTACGTTTGCATAACCTGGATAATGGGTTATGGAATGACGAAATATATTCCGTGATGAATTGGATACAAAAAGGCCCTCATTCTATTTTTACAGATTACCACGCACCTAATAATCATCAACTTTACAATTTATTGGCCTGGATGGGAGTCCAATTGTTTGGTGAAGGAGATTCCATTTATCGATTACCCTCCGTTCTTAGCTCTATATGTTGTTTGGTACTCTGTATCAAACTTTTTCGAAGATATGGTTACGTATCCGCTCTTGTGGCAATAAGTTTGCTCGCCTTGCATCCATACTATGTGGACATATCACGGCAAGTTCGAGGGTATGGTTTAGCCATTTTTTTACAAATTTTAGCATTAGAGTCAGGAATCAGGTATCTGAATAGCCAAAAAAAATTGTGGCTGATTTTAGCGTTTTTTTGCTCAGTTTGTTTAATCTGGACCTTACCATTTCTCGCTGTTTATGTATTTCCATTTGCTATTGTACTTTTAATATTGAGCGATCATAAAAAATTTTGTTTTGCCATAGCTGTTCTATCCTTTTTCGTTTGTGTAATATGGTTTATACCAATTTTACAACAGATACTTGCCTATGCCCATAGTGACATTAGTAAAGCATTTGCTTCAGAATTTTCAAATCGTACTATTGCCAATTGGATATTTTATTTTTTTCTGAGTCATGTTCCTTCATCTTCAACATATTGGGATGGCTGGTATTTTAAAATAGACATTAACACGCTTCCTCCATTTCGCATTCCTGCGGCTTCTATTTGGCAAAAATGGTATTTTTCTCAAAATCCAGATCATCTCATTTATGGGGCAGGAATCATTTTTCTGACAATGATTCTTTTTCTAGTGAGGTTCAAAAATCTGCGATCACACTTGGCTTTATGTGTTTTTCCTGCATTTTTCAGTGTTTCAATACTATATTTCAGCCAGGTTCACTTACCTCATCGAGGCTTGGTTTTTCTGCTCATACCGTGTCTATGGGTCCTATGTTTATTTTTACAAAAATTGTATAACATATTAACTGCTCAACATAAATTATGGCATATATTTTCTATCCCATTACTGGGAAGCCTCTATTTGTTTGCAATCTGTTACGGTTTTCAAGAGAGTATGTCACACTATGTTGCCCTTCCAATTGAGAACTATAAGCATGCTGCCCAAATCATCAATGAGAAAAAAAATCATGATCTGGTATTTACAAACATGTATGCACCAAGAAACTTGAAATTCTACTCTGATAAACCAATCAATACGGGAGGAGTTGCTGAAGCATTTGAAACCATTAAAAACTATCCAAATAAAAATATAATTTTTGTCAATTATTCTGTAGCGGTTCCACGCGAAAAATTGGTTACTCGAGAATTCCTCAAATATTTTCATTCAGGAGAAAAAATTCATCAAGGGGGAAGAACCGGATCCATTCGCCTTTATGGAGATTTTTCTATCTTTTTTCGTCATGGTAGCAGATAATGGCTATGTCTATTTTTCATGAAGAAAATGCAACAGTTGTTGGATGGGTGTTTTTTCACGTGATTCATCGGGAAGGCTATCAATGACCCGAATCAAGCCTTGAAAGGCTTGTTTGTGGGCATTGATTTGTTTCAATGGTATTTCTTTATAGGTCTGATTGTCGACTTTACGAAATCCAGCCCCATTTCGATCTTGTGGGACTTTTTGATACCATTGGAAATAGGCATAGGGTGCGGGATGAATATTATAATCTTTGAATGACATTTCAAAATATGAGTTTCCCAGTACCAACAAATACTGGTCTTCAATGGGAATAGCCAGACAGTGTTCTTCAAATTCCAGAGCACGGTTGTTATCACTCATCGTGAGTTGGAAGGACGTATTTTCAATGCAGGAAAAATCATTTTCTTCATACCTCATCAATATTTCCAGAATGGTTTCTTCAAAAGCAGGAAAAAAATTAGTACGAGAGCGTGTCATGAATAGTGAAAATTGTTTGGGAATGGAAGAGGGATAATCTTTGGGAAATACCTGGCCAAACCGCATACAATCAGTCTTTGCTGTAGTCAATAGATCTTCAGGATAGATCCTGTCAATAAAATCAACACTGTCTTCGGGTTCTTGAGCAGTGGGCTTAAAGATTTCTTTCAATTTGCCTACAATTTGTCCAAGCCATGAAGATTTGCGCCCATCTTTCATTTCTGCTTCAATGATATCATCCAGGATTTCATCATACAAGGCTGCCTCATCCAAAGAGCTATCTTCTATACCCAAATCCACTTCTGGAATTTCTTCTTCTTTGACCATCTGTTGGCGGAGTTTCAAGACCAGTTCCAGCAGGATATTGGAGGGTAGACGTTCCAAGAGTACTTTTTCTGCACGAATCGTGGTTTCCGTATTATAAGTTTGAAGGTGGCGTAAATTAGCATTCAAGCGTCGCGCAATTTTTGTCCAGTTGATATATTCGACATACAATTCTGCTTTAGCCGTACTCAATTCGGGTGTTGCTGCATTTGCCAAACGATCTTCTTCCCGCAAAACAACAACCAGCCAGTATTTCAAATATTGGTCTTTCCACATGAAGTAAAACGATAAATCTTCATGACTGAAAATAGCATAGAGCAAATCGGTAAATTGTTGGGTGATTTCATTATACGAAACTTGTGACTTATCAAAAATAGGATCTTCCTGGGCAAGGGTTTGCAACAAGTTCTTCACAGATAATGACGCTTTACCTGCACCACGGATGGAACGAGGGATTAAGCTCATATAACTATTGGCCAATGAATCAATGAAATTCTGCAGACGGAACCGAACATTTTCTTCTACTTCATAGGATTCAAACAGTGTTTGAGTCGATAAAACACACTGAATCACTTCATTGGTTGCTTTTAACTTGCGGGATAGGGCACGGAATACATTTTCCTTGGTTTCCATGCCACCATGAAACATCAATTTTAGAAATAAAGTAAACTGGTAACTTGACGAAAAAAACTCATAATTTTCGATGATGAGTCTTTTTTGCTCGTTATCCAGGTTTTCAAAGCAAATATCTATTTTTTCGCAAAGACGGATTGCATTATCGATACTCTCAGAATCAAACTCTCCTTCACTGGAGCCACGAAGACTGGTCAACTCCTGAACAACATCTTCCAGTTTTTCAGGAGAAAGGATCTGTATTTCATGTTCTTCTGTAGTGATAGTCTTTGCATATCCAGAACTCTCTGCCATAGTTTTTCCCCTTGTCCATTGTTATAGTACCGTGACTAAGGTATGTCTTGATGTCTTTGTCTTAATCATAATCTTGTTCTCAATCTTACTCAAAATAAGGATTAAGAGTAAGATTAAGAGTAAGATTAAGAGAACTTATAAACAGAGTAAAGATAATGTCAGGACAAACCCAAAACACACCATTATATCAGAATATCTTTATTCAACCATATCCGATCGATTTTGCGGGCCCATCTGCTTATTGCGCATACACTCGTGGGATTCGATTATTGAAACGAGTGAGGATTTCGTAAGGAATGGTGCCTGCTTTTTCTGCCATTTCTTCGACTGTAATCTGTTCTCCATTTTGTATCCCAATCAAGATCACTTCATCTCCGTTATAGGCAGACCCATTTTCCAGATTAACCATAAATTGATCCATACAAACACGTCCCACAATCGGATAGCGTTTTCCTCCAATCAAGACGTCACCACAATTGGACAATGAGCGACAGTATCCATCACCATATCCGATTGGTACTGTAACAACACGAATCATGTGATCCGATTGCCATGTGGCCCCATAACTGATTGGGCGTCCTGGCTGGACTACTTTAAAATAAACGACCCTGGAGCACAGAGAGAGGACGGGCTTGAGATCCAAGATGCGATGACTGGCCATATCTGGATAAATCCCGTAGAGTATAATGCCCGGACGTACCATATCTAAATGCGTTTGTGTGAAATGCAGAACTCCCCCAGAATTAGCAAGATGACGAAGGGGAGTAGAGACCCCAAGACGTTGGAAATGTAAAAGCATCTCTGAAAACCGTTCCATTTGCTCTAAAGTCATCGGAGAATTCGGATCATCGGCACAAGCAAGATGTGAATAAATTCCTTTAACAAAGCATTGCTTTGAAAGCACAGCTGCCTCAATGAAGGGTCCTGCTGAGTAACTGTGCACTCCCAGGCGTTCCATGCCTGTATCGATTTTTAAATGAATCACAGCTTTTTTCTTTTTGGCAGCGGCCACTTCCTCTACCTGACGTAACTTATCAATGGAAGACACCGTGATTTCCAGATCAAAATCCAAAAAATGCTGAATCTGGGTATTTAGTATTCCTCCCAGGACTAAGATAGGCACTCGAATTCCAGCTTTCCGCAAGGTGATTCCTTCTTCCAAAAAAGCCACTCCAAATTGTTCCACTCCCTGTTGGATCAAGTGTTTAGCTACAGGGACTAAACCATGTCCATAGGCATTTGCTTTGACAATTGCCATGATTTTGCTACCGTTGACCTGTTGCTTAATTATTTCCAAATTATGGCTCAAGTGGCTAAGATTGATTTTGGCTACCGTAGGTCGAAGTGTAATTTCGGACTGTTGATCAGAGATATTTGTCATAAACGGTTTTTTTCCTTCAATTATTGTAGTTGACTGTAAAAACCAAACAAGGCACTGCAAAAAAACTCAAAGTTTTCTAATTCGTTGTCTTGGCTAATTTTTGTCAAAGTTTCTAAAAATTGTTCTGTACTATAGAACGTCCGAAATGCATCATAAACTTTGATTTGAATTTGGTATTCTAAAAATAGAGGAACTAATTCATTAATGATTAATGATAACTCATTCGTGTCATACCGGAGCCGCCCTAATACGTGTTGAAAAAAAGTATCGATTGCTGATTTTAATTTATTTGTATCTTCCCTCAGTGTCTCGGGATGAGAAAATATTGTTTTTTTTTCAACCGGTTCTTTCCGATCTACAATTTTCCGTTTATGATGAGGAGATCTTTTTGTAGGATGTGCCAATTGATACTGCCCTTGCCCTTGTAGATGTTGAAACAATGCCTGTACTTTTTCAGGTGCCAGCGCAGAGGGTGCTTGTTGAGCAGAAAGCACCCGATCAATGAATGGGTTTTGGCGATTGGTATATTGTTCGTAGATATTGGCTCCAAATTGGTAAGGACAGGGTTTAGTACCTGGCACTTTATTTTTATTTTGTTGTAGAATGAGAGGAACTACTGGTTCTTTCTTATTAGCACCCATTATCAATACCAATTGAACACCAAGGCAAAAAAGCCGGTTTGATTGTTATTTTTTTATCCTTCATTTGTCATATGAAGCGCTTTTTACTGGTTGTTGCACTATTACTCACGCTTTGGCTGTCTATTGCCCAGGCTCAAAGAACAAGTACACGATTGCCCCAGCAATCTGTTTCGCCCACTTCTTCTCTCCCTCCCTGGTCTCAAGTGTTACAGCTTTACAAACAACGTGCCTGGAAGCATGTCATTTTACAATTACTTCCTGTTGTTTCTGCAAAAACTGCTGACAAAGAGTATCTAAGACGCTCGTGGTTTCTCCTGGGACAGAGTTATCTAGCTCTCAAAGAATATGAACACGCTCAAAAAAGTTTCCAGACAGGACAACAACTGGATAGTGAGTATCCCCGTTTGTGGAGCTATCATCAAATGCGCACTCACTTACACAGCAATGAGCAAGAAAAGGCGATTCCTTTGATCAAGACTTTACTCCAGGAACCAATCAATCCATTCTACCTGAAAAAAATAAAAGCCAATATCAAAAATTTTTACAATACTCCAGAAACCATTCCTTTAATATATCCTGTTTTGCAGGCTTCTGCCAGCCAGCCATCTTTATTACTGCATGATCACCGGATTATTAATATTTATGCGAAGGGAGCTGCTCTTAGCAAAGAAGCCTTTCCACAAAAGCTTTATATCACCCAATGGCTCTATCCAGAAAATCTAAAAACAGCAGAAGAATCTGATGCAAAAATAGAACGTTTGATCAAAAAACAACAGCTTCTTCCTACGTCTGAACAATATTTAAAACGATTTGAAGCTCTGGAAAAATTGAAATTGTATCGCTATTTAACCAAAGTGATACCAAAACAGATCGATCATATCAATAAATTCCATATTCGGACACAAGTAGGAAATATTTATCTAAGGACTCTGTTTAAGCGCAAGCAGTATCATACAATTTTAGAACTGCGGAAAAAAGATGTATTGACCAATCAATACAAAGCTTTCCTCACCTCCCAATTATTTTGGAGTATGCGTTCTTACCAAAGGCTCAAACAATTGGGAGCAGCAAAAAACATGCTACAGCAATTGGAGCAGGCAAATCCTGCATCTACCTGGTTGCCCTCGGCTTATCGAAAAATGGCAGAGACTTATGAAGTCCGGGACGATGAAAAACAGGCTGATATCTGGTGGAAAAAGACGGTTAAAGCCTTTGCAGGTACCAAAGAAGCTGAAATTGGCTATTGGAAACTCACTTGGTTTCGCTATCGTCACAAACGCTACAATGATGCCTTATACTACGTCAATCAGGCCATCAAGAATCAAACCCTTTCTCCCGAAGTTTTGGCTAAATTTTTATACTGGAAAGGAAAACTTGAACATTTGCTAGGTAAAAAGAAGGAAGCTGCTCAAACCTTGAAAGGATTACAACGTGACTGGCCAAATACCTATTACAATTTTCGTTTTTTAAGTAAACCAGATGATTGGGTAGAATCTATCGAAACGTTTGGGACTCCTCCTCCCAATCGGACATTTTGGCATAGCAATCCCCCAGCACCAACTGGGAAAATCAAAGATTTGACCCAAAGACATGAATTTTTATTCAAGATTGGAGAAAATGAACATGCGGTTTTTGAATTGCAACGGGATGTGGAAAAATATCATAAGTATTCGATCATCTGGAAGGACAGTGTGTTGCTCTATCAATACGCAGAATTTCATGAATTGCAGACATTAATCAGCGATTATTATTTATTGGATTTAAAGAAGCTGACAATCCAGGATCAGCTGGTCTGGCAGTTTGCTTACCCACGGCCTTACTGGGCTTATGTTCAGGAACAAGCCAAAGCCGCAAAACTGGATCCTTATTGGATACTGGCTATCATACGTGAAGAAAGCCGATATGATCACATGGCACGCTCCATTGCCAATGCACGTGGATTGATGCAATTGATTCCTCCCACAGCAAAAGAAGTGGCTAAACAACAAAAAATGAGTTTAAAGAGCATGAACCGTCTCTATGATCCACTGGTCAACATGCGCCTGGGTTCTTCCTATTTAGGCACATTAGCAAAGCAATTTCAAAACGAGTTGATTTATGCGGCGGGAGGATACAATGCAGGACCACACAGAATGAAAAGATGGCGGAAAACCTCAGGCAAGCTGCCAATTGATGAGTTTGTCGAGTCGATTCCTTTTCGAGAAACACGTAACTATGTGAAGCGGGTGTTCACAACCTATAATATTTATAAAAAAGTCTATGCTGGCAAAAAGTAACTGTTTTGTTGGGATCGGTCATATTTTCGGCCAGTTGTGCAGAAACGATTTCCCCCTCTTCTTCAGGTGACCGAAAATGTGATCATGTTCATTTTGTTTAATAACGAACTTCAAAAACTGCAAATTCTCTCAAACCACCTTCATTGACGACCACTCGATTCACCCTGGCTGCTGGAGCCCCTTGATGACACCAGGCAACAAAGGTGTCCATGTCTTTTTCTTCTCCTTCTGCTTCAATATAAACAGAACCATCGGCCTGGTTTTTGACAAACCCTTTAATGCCGAGTTTGTTGGCTTGTTCTGTGGTGTAATGGCGAAAAGCCACGCCCTGTACTCTGCCAAATACTTGGATATTTAAGTGCTTCTTCATGTTATCCACTTACCTTTTGTTTTTTGTTGCTCAGTTTTTCCATACCAATAATTGTAGAATAAAAGAAACTAAAATTATAGACAATACTCTCTTTTTTTAAAGAAATTATAATATTCGCACATTCCCAATTCACAGGCCCTCTGCAAATCAGAACAGCCTTGTTGCAGGTTTTCCATTTCAGTCATATAGAGCATGCCTCGACTATTATACGCTTGCTTGAAATTTGGGTCCCATTTTAATACTTCATTATAATCTTGCAGAGCGTATTGATGTTCTTTCAAAAGTGCATAAGCATTCCCCCGATTGTACCTGGCATCCACATCTGTACTCTTCATTTTTAAGACACGGCTGAAATCTTCAATTGCTCGTTCGTATTGTTTGAAATGGAAATAAATATGAGCTCGATTGTAATAAGCTTTGGTATAACCGGGGTCAATATGAAGGGCATGGTTATAATCCTTTAGTGCAGATTGATACTGTGTTAAATGAAAATAGGCATTGCCACGGTTATAGTAGGCATCCACAAAACCAGGATAAATCCTCACGGCTTCATTGTAATCTGCGATGGCCCGATCATATTGCTTTAAATCAGCATAAGCATTGCCTCGATTATTATAAGCACGGAAAAGATCTGCTTTCAATTGAAGTGCAGCATTGGAATGCTTGAGAGCAAGCTCATATTGTTTTTCTTCTCTAAATAGCCTGCCCAGTTCTTGATGGGCTACCCAGGATTGTTCATTTTGATTGATGGTTGCCAGCCATAATGTTTTCAAATCATGGTAAATCAGAGACTGATTCCAGGTCAGCATGCTGAAAATCAAGACAACGATTGCTCCAATAGCAGATCCTATATATTTTCTGGATATTTGGTCAAAGAAATGAAACTTTGCTATTCCCCAATAGATTCCTTGCACACCCAAAATTAAAAGGGGAATGCTGGGCAAATGGAACCAATGATCGGCAACGTATGAAAATTGTGTCCAGGCATTTGTAAAAAATCCCAAAACAGGAAATAAAGTAACCCAACAGGCAGCCAATCCATAAAATAAATACTTGCCCCAGCTTTGATATTTCCACAGCAGTACAAACATGATGAAAATTGAACTGATTGTGGGAAAATACATAGAAATTTGAGTAGGGTTGATCTGCCATTTCGAATAAGTAAAAATGAGAGGATAGGGAACCAGTAGTTTGGTGAAATAAAAAAAAGGAATATGGCTGGCTATCAGTATTTTTTCTAAGAAAGTACCGGTACTGGTAATGGCATCAAATGCATGCAACTCAAACCAAATGCGGACATAGCCCATGATCAGGCTTAACAAGAAAAAAGGTAGCAGTCTCCAACAGTCTTTTATGGTGAAACCCAATCGCAACCACAGATGCAGAATAATCAAGACAACGGGCAGCATCACCACTGAAGTTTTACTGAGTAAAGCGCCTAAAAATAATAGCAAAGCTCCGCCATACCACATCCAGGTATGACGTTTGGTGGATTGTAAATAAGACCACAAACAAAGGATGTAAAACACGGCGGCTGTGACATTTTTACGCTCTGCAATCCAGGCAACGGATTGGACATAAACCGGATGAACCGCAAAAATCAGCCCAATCCACCAGGCTCCAGGAAAGCGATAGTGTTCGAGAGCCAACCATAACAACACGGCCGCAAGCAGATGCAGGAGGATATTAATCCAATGGGCAACTTGAGGATTCAATCCCCATAGTTGATTTTCCAGCCAAAATGTTGTTCTGGTGATGGGGAGATACGGCCAAACCCGATTGTTGTCGGTAGGATGAAACCAGATCCTATACAGACCATCTGAAGCGTTTAGTACAGGATCTTCTAGAAAAAACTCTTTATCATCAATAATGAAACCCGCCTCACTTGCAGGATAGTAGGCCGCAATTGTGATCAGAATCAAAATCAATAATTTGGGGAGCAACCATGTTCTCAAATACACCTACCCGTCTTTAGAGAGGAAGAAGAAAATAACTTTCAAAATATAAAGATGCAGATAAATTAATCATTTTTTCATGGATCACCATTGATCCAAAGGGCTCTGTATTCCATCAATGTCTTTTTTCATCACATGGGTATAAATTTCTGTGGTTTTTACGTCTGCATGCCCCAGTAAAGTTTGCAAAACTATAATGCTCACACCATTTTCCAACATGTGTGTGGCAAAACTATGCCGGAAGGTATGACAGCCCACTTTTTTATGAATCTCTGCTTGCCGCACTGCGCGTTTTACTGCTTTTTGAAGCCCTGATTCCAAAATATGATGGCGCCTCTCCCGACCTGAGCGGGGATCAATCGAACGTTTTCTTGCTGGGAAAACATATTGCCAACCCGTTTCTCTTGACCCATTTGGGTACTTTCTCTCCAGTGCATGGGGTAAGTAAACCTCACCAAATCCTTCCACCAGATCCTGGTGATGCAAAGCTATTACCCGATCAATGTGAGAATGTAATTCATCCCGAACATTCTTGGGAAGCATACTTAACCTGTCTTTCCCTCCCTTGCCACCTCTTACGTAAATTTTGTTTTGTCCAAAATCAACATCCTGGATCCGCAATCGAATGCATTCCATCAAGCGTAAACCGGCCCCATACAGTAATTTTGCCATTAATAAATGGGTTCCATTCATTTTTAAAAACATCGCTTGAACTTCTTCCTGGGTCAAAACAGTTGGAGGATGAACTTTTTTCTTTGAGCGGATTGGCGTTATTTCAGTCTCAAGTGGTATATCTAGAACTTCCCGGTAAAGGAAGACCAATGCGTTCAAGGCTTGACGCTGTGTCGATGAGGCCACATTTCTTTGACTGACCAAATGTGAGAGAAACGCTTCGACTTGTTGACTGCTCATCTCTTTTGGATGAGTTTTTCCTCCATAATGGTGGAGATACCGTAAGATCCATTGACAATACGAAACTTCTGTGCGATACGAATAATGGTGAAAACGTAAAACCTCTTTGACTTGATCCATTAATCTGGCTTCTGGATTCGGACGAAATTTATTTGCCTTTTTCATGATCCTCACACTTATTGAACTGTTCAGGATTTTGTCATCGAATTTCTATAGATTCTAATATTTTCCATTTTATGTAGTTTAATATTGCAATAAGAGGAAAAATTAAAGTAAAAAAGCAATAGGTAGATAGAATTTCCATCTATTCTCATCTAATATCAGAATAAGTGGAAAAATAAGCCATCTATAAGCTCCAATAGCATGGAAAAAGTCTACTTATTGCTATGTTAGCGAACAAATACATTAAAAGGTGTCCTAATGAAATCATGGTTTATTTTCATCTTTATTACATTACTTGTGTTTCCAGCCTATGGCGGAGGAAAAGCTTTAATAATAGTATCTGATTTTGGCAAAGAGATTGTCGCTACGACACTGGAAAAAAAAGCTGATTATGTCGCACTACCGATTACATTAACCAATGACAGAAGCGACACTAAACTGAAATATGATGAACTCAAAAAATCTGTTCGACTCCTAGAGAATAGAGTCAAAAAAGAACCAAAAATTATTCTTTACCGTGGCCCTGTTTTTCAACCGAACTACAATTATTCAAAATTTTCATTTTCCTCTTCGGGAAAGAAAAGTAGTTTGACCATGTATGTCCTTTTTCAAATTAATGATAATACAGACATTTTTGATGCTTCTGCAAAACTTGAGAGCGTTATCAGAAATCTTAGTTTCCCAGGAGATACAGATCTTGATATTGAGAGCATCAGTTTGGGGGTGATGGAACCGGAAAAATACCGAAAGGAACTTTTGGAGAAAATTCAAAGCCATATACAGGAAACTGCTTCGGTTCTTAAAAATTCTCAAAAGATAACGGTAAGTGGCCTTGAGAAACCTGTTCGTGTTGTTCAATCAGGTGGAACGAAGGTTAATCTATTTATCGACTACGAACTGTCAATTATATCTAATACTACAACACAAGAGATTCGCTAACAATTGCATCCAAGGGACCTTGACCACAGCGCCTTTTCCAATGTTTTCAGCAAACTGTAACTTAGTCACCTTTTCACAATTTTTCGCTGGTCAAGGCCCCTGATGCAGACGTTAGCGAAGTAACCGTTGGAGCAGAAAATCACTGAAACTAATTTTAAAATCAGTAAAGTTTACAGTACCATGCAAGAAAATTTCATTTTCAAAACTCTGATATTATGTGATAAATTACAAATTGGATGGAAACCTGATAATTATAGTCAAAAAACAAGATAAAGGTCATCAACATGAACATTTCTGATTCGGAAGAAAAAGTTGCTTATCGATCAAAGCTTGATCTAAAAAACGAACGACAACATGAAAGAGAAATTATTCGGTTAAAGCAGAATTATCGTATTAGAATGGCGACTCTTTTCATTTTAGGTATTGCTGGGTTAGGATTGTTAGGGTTTGGGGCATTCATAGCATATCTTGGTCACCTACCCAGCAACTTGATACTAATGTTCCTTATATCGGGTGTTGTTCTGTTGGCTTTTGGTGTAACTGTTGCTATGTCAGGAATTTACAGCAAGCCAGAATTACGCTCAAAAGAAATTTCTAACAAAGTTTTTTTTAACGAACTAGATAAGAAGTGATACCTCATGCTCTCCTATATAACCGTAGCAGTAATAGGGGCTTCAATCGGTATCGCAGAACTGGTACGAAGATACCCAGATGCACCTATTGCAGCATTAAAAAACTACGCAACAGCAATATACGCCATAGTAAATTCTATTGCTTCTATCGCAACATTGCTGTTTCTGCAAGAATTTAGCTTAATAGAATGGGAAGGAACTACTGAAGGAAAGAAAGTATTAGTAGAGATACTTGTTGCAGGGTTGGGCGCAAGTGCAATTCTTCGTATAGGACTTTCTGTTCAAGTGGCAGGGGGAAACCTTAATGTCAGTTTGATGACTGTTTTAGAACCAATTCTTCGGGCAGCGGATAATGAAGTGGATAGAGCAAGAGCATCGGAGCGATTGAGCATAACGAAACGCTTAATGGTTGGGCTTGATGTTAATGATGCTTTTAAAGATCTTCCTCCTTTATGTCTTTACATGCTTCAAGGATTGTCAGAAACCAAGCAGAAAGAATTAGCAGACGAGGTTAAACAACTTCGTGATCGGCCTATACAAGATAATGTGAAGTTAGTAAGTCTTGGTCTTGCACTTCTCAATACAGTTGGTGCAGATGTTTTAGAGAAATCAGTCAATGCTTTTAAGGAAATGGGGCCGGGAGTAGCTGAAGTGTTAGAAGGAGATTCAGATCAAGAATCTAATGATTCAGAAGCTGATGAGTCAGGTACTGACAATGAGCAAGGCTAACAAAAACATTGAGGCGACGTTTTCTTGCGACTTTTCATGAATTTTTGAAGTAATTGCAAACTCAATTTTCTTATTTTTTGACTCAAAATTTGAGAAGAAAACGCCCCTCATGCATAACGTTAAATTTCTTCATCATTTCCTAATCCAATTCTGATCTTTAGGATATTTGCTTACAATAAAATTGAAGAATCCTTGACCTGTCTGAAAGCTCGTTTTCCAACAGAAATAAGGTATTAGATGATGGGGCTTGAGAATCGAAAAGGAAAAGGGGTATACTTTCAAAAGGCATTAAATCGAAAATCATTAACAAAGTGGAAGGAAACAATGAACTGGAAAGAGTATATTCATTCTGATCCGGAAGTTCTTGTAGGAAAACCTGTTATTAAAGGAACTAGATTAGCTATTGATTTTATCTTAGATTTATTGGCTCAGGGTTGGACAGAAGAACAAATATTGGAAAATTATCCGACATTGACTAAGGAGTCATTAAAGGCATTATTTGCTTTTGTTTCCGAGTGTATGAAAGAAGAAGCGGTCTATTCTTTTTCTCAAAAATCAGCTTAAATATGAAATTCTTAGCTAATGAGAACTTCCCTCTGTTGAGTGTAAAGTATTTAGGAGAAAAGGGATATGATATTGGCTCCATTTCAGAGTTAGCACCTGGAATAGCAGATCAACAAGTCCTTGAGCTTGCAGCAAAAGAACAAAGAATCATTCTGACTTTTGATAGGGATTATGGAGAATTAGTCTATCGGCTTAGGGATATTCCGTCATTAGGAGTGATTTATTTAAGGTTTGTTCCAAATAATCCAGAAGAACCAGGGAAATATGTGGAAGCACTGATTCAGTCAGAAGAAATCGCACTACAAAATAAATTTACTGTAGTAGAAAGATCAAAAGTTCGTCAACGCCCTTTGCCTAACCAGAGCATTTGAGTCCATTATAAAAATTAGCAAAACAGGAAATTTAACAAGAGAATAGAAGTGACTTGGAACCCTGCGTTTTTTTAAAATTTCCTAACAAATTTAAAGTTCATCTTTTTTAACAAATTTTATCACTGGGTTCCAAGCCCCTCATTCAGGCGTTGTGCCCGATGGAACCACAGATAACAAAGCCACGTTTTATTGGTATGTTGAGTATAGTCACATTTTCTCTTTTCTTATTTTTGAGCCCTTATCAAAAACAGCAACTTGATGAATATGTAATCTGTACGTCGGGTGCAATGGAAAAAGGAAATATGTGTTTTTCCTATCCCGGTTAGGAATATCGAATCATTACTTGATCAAAAGTTTCAAAATGTCCCATACATATCAATTAAAATATTGGAATGAGATGGATGAATTGAAGACAAATATTATATATCTAGGACTATACTTAGAAGGGACTCAGAAGCTAGATCGAGGGATAAAAATATTTCTAGCAATTGCATCAAGTAGTAGTATTGCTCTCTGGGCTGTTTGGCAAGAGTTTCCTATGGTATGGGGAGGAATCATAGCAGCATCACAATTACTGAATGCGGTGAAAGAATATCTTCCATACCAAAAAAGAGCAAAAAATATTGCAGGTCTTAGTTCTGATCTACAAGATTTATTCCTACATGCAGAAAAAACATGGTACTCAATATCTGAAGGTATGCTTACAGAACAAAAAATCCATGAATCATGGATCGATCTAAAAAAAAGAAAAAATACACTCATTAAGAAAAATCTTGGTTCTGAAACCTTACCTCAAAACAAAAAATATCTTACGTTAGCAGATGAAGAAAAAGTCCAATATTTCAAAAACTTTTATATAGGAGAGTAACTATGAGTGAAGAAAAAAAAGCTGAAATTACAATTCAAAATAAAACTGAAAAAAAAACAATAGAAACGAGAAATGACTATTCTTTACCATCATCTAAAGTTAAGGTACCTATGCCTCCTGTTAAGCCGGCAAAAGATAGTTCACCGTCTAACACTTCTAAATCGACCGCAAAAGAAGAATAGGCAAAATAAAAACGACTAACCAAATATTCAACTAAGCTTTGCCTGTGCTTATTCTTTGATGCAACATAAAACAATTGACTCAGTGTTGTGGCTATTATCATTAAGTTATTTATGAGATATAAAGCAGACCACAGTGTTTATGATTAACCTTTCTAATAGAATGTATGATGAATGAAGATTTATTATCCTTAGTTAAAAAACTGAATAATATTAAGAACCTTGAGGAACTCGAAGAAGCAAAAGAATTGGGAAATTCTTTTTTACGCAAGGAAAAGAGGCAAGCATTGCTGACCCTGCTGTCTATTTCTGAGGAAATGGGCAAAGAAGAAATTGTTGAGTCTCTCAAAGAATTATCAGCTTTTTTAGAAAATATGCATGAAGTGAAAGAATAGGCTAAAGCTATTGGAATAATTTACAGTATTGCAAATGTCTTTCATCCAATGTTTATCATCAAAATACTACATTTTCGGTAAAACTTGGCACAACAAGCTAGTCCAACAGACCGCCTTTCCACACTCTTCATTCCATGTAAAGTGCGGTGGCATTAGTCGTTTTTTCAAACATTCATCAAAGGCGGCTGCTGACTTGGACGTTCGCAGCACAAAGAAACTCAGCAAATCCGCAATGTCAGTACGTACCCATACTGATTATGCCTCATTAATTGTTATGAACAAACACTGGATTGAGACAACGAATTAATCTGGAATGTTGAACAAAGTTTGATACTCTGAGATTTTTTATCTGAAACATAGAAGGGCAGATGGTAGGGAAGCCGAAGAGGGAGCAGAATCAAGAGTCTATTGAACTGATTGAAGCACTGAAAAAGAAACTTGAATGTAATACCGATTCAGATCTTGCTGAAAGGTTAGGTGTGCATCATACTCAGATTTCCAGATGGAAAAGGACACAATTTACAATTGCCAGCAAAGCATTTATTGATATTATTATAAATACAAAACAATTGTGACACATCGTAAGAATAAACTTGTAATGATTGTTACGATGTGTAAATATGATTTCACCATCATCTGAGACACAACGGCACTCATTGAGAGTTTGCTATGAGGAAAACGGAGGGTGGTGATTAAAAGAAGCAAGATTTTCAATTTGAAAGCATAACCAGAAGTATATTTCAATCAGTGAAAATTGCTTGTGCTTCTTTGTCTATCTAAAATTATCAATAAAATATTATTTTAAAGATAAAAAAGAAAAAGGAAAAATATGGAAAAAGAACGACTGACCAAACCCGAAATCAGTAAGAGGGTAGAGAACAATACCACTATTCTTTCAGCCCTTCGGCACTTGACCAAATGTCTTGGGGAAGGGGAGATAGAAGAAAATGAAGAGGTAATTTCCACAATGGAAGCTCTCTTTTTGTATCTGGAGCATCAATTCGAGGAGATCCAATATGATGTTCTTCGTCTTCATACTGTCACGGTTTCTCCTGGAGAGAGATTTGATCCAACTCAACAATCGTAAACGACACAATTTACTATCTATTCTCAACCCCAATGAGGTAACTATGTTTGACACTCTTCAGGAACATCAATCCCAGGATTCTAGCACTTTTGATTGGATCGCGTTTTCTGATGAACTGGACGAATTCAGCGATTATGTTTGTTTTTTGTGTGACGCTTACGCCTCTATTTTTACTCGCTCCCAAGACGAGGTCATCGGAGAGAGAACAATAAGTGGCATCAAGCGTTCTGCCAATTGGATGAAAGAGCGATTGGAAGAAATCAATGCCAAATTCAGAAAAGCACAGGAACAATCTTGCGAGAAAACAAACGAGAAAAAAGATACAAAGTGAATTCCTCACCATTTCCCATTTCTCTATTGATGTTTCTCTGTGAGAATGCTATTGGTTGACTGACATAAATCATTTAAGTTATTGATTTTATAGGGAAATTACAATTCATTCCAGCTTTAAAATTCTCTTATAAATCAATAGCTTATACAATTTGAGCAGAAGATATGTCCGTCAAGCTGGGAAAGCGCTAAAATTTTAGATGGAGAAAATAAATGACTAATAAAGAATTATTAATAAATGAAATCAATAACCTTCCAGATTTCATTATAAAACAACTCATTGATATTATACATTATATTAAGATTGGAGTTGAATATGAGTATATTCCAGAAACTAATAATGAATTCTACAATAGTCAGGAGTTTCAACATATTGTTTCCGAATCAATAAATGAGCATCGAAGTGGTAAAACTAAAGATATAGATATCTTCTAATGATAAAATCTAAGAGAACCAAAAATTTCAGGCAATTTTTCAAAAAATTACCTGAAAATATTAAAGAGAATGCCCGCAAACAATATGAAATATTTCAAAACAATCCATCACATCCGTCGTTAAGGACAAAACTAATTGGTTCAACCAGAAACAAAAAATTCAAAATTTACGAGGTGAGTATTGGCATGGGATATCGTGCTACTTATTTTTTGGATGAAAATGTTTATGTTTGGTTTTGGATAGGCACTCATAATTCATTTGATAAAAAATATTAAAACAGAACACTATTCTCGTGTGAGAGTACTAACTGAAAAATTTAGTATTAATCATAGAAGGAACTCAAACTATTTGAGTTGTCATTTTTCAGGTTAATAGAAAACGAACTTGATAAATCTAGATCAGAGCCACCAACCGGAACAGAAGATTTGATGCAAGGTGAAGATACTTATTCAATTCCTATCGCATTTGAAAGTAGACCTCCTGGAGGACGCTATTCTGATGAAAAAGGCTACACAGCTACAATAAGTCCAACATGGAACGAAATATTTGCAGGTGTTGCCCCTGTTCTAATCAATGAAGCTAATGAAGCATCCTTACAAAGGGCATTCAGGCAAGCACTTACTAAAATCAGTCAAGCTGAGTTTAATGAACATAAAGATCTAAAAGATCATACATTAAAAAGTTTCTCATTTCAAAGTGATGATATTTATACCTGTATGATCCAGCTTCGCGCCCTTGGCTTGATTAAAGAAAGTGACAAAAAACGTAGTATTCGAGATACAGCAACATATTGGACACTTACTCCGTATGGAGATCAATTAATGGTGCAATTGCGTGCAATTAGTAGGATTCCTAAGAAAACAAGACGGATTGGTAGTGCAGCTACTGAGTCTACTGAAAATAAAAACTAACAAGTTTCTTCACCAGATGCTAACCACGCGCTGGTGAGAATAACGTTAAGAGTCTAAATTCTCACTTCTGAGACAATATTGTCATGCAGATTCCAGTATGAAGCAAGAATCCATCTTTAGATATCCTAAAAGTTTACCAATTTATTGTACATTCTTGTTTGTTGTAGGTTTAGCAATTACTTTCCTATTTATTACCTCCTTCTCTTCTGAACAAATTATGGATTCAGTCGGCTTAGTCATGTTTAGTATCGTGACAATTTTGAGTGGTTGGTTGATTTTTGATTCTATCCAGAAGCAATCAATTATTTTCAAGATTGATGATCAAGGCATTCGACATATGAAAGGAGAAAAACAAATTATTGGATTTGTTTGGAACGATATCAAAGAAATTAAATCCAGGGATATTCTGCATCGTTTAGAGATACACGATAGAGGAGGAAATAAAATCCAGTTAGAATATTTTCTTGAGAATTTTCCATATCTGCGAGAGCTGATCACGAGAAAAATTTTATCGCTTGAAAAAACAACTCTTCAAAGTGAATTTAACAACCAACACCATAGCTATATTGCATTTTTGAGTGCTTATTTTTTCACTATTATTTTTTTAGCTTTTGCATATTTCAATAAATTCCAGGGAATCAGCATTTTAATTTTCTCTGGTATCGCTTTATGTTCCTTCATCTTTCCGTTATTTGTAATAAGAAAAATTGTAATTGAAGAATCGAGAATCTTAGTATATTACCCAGTTTGGAAAAAAATAATTGAGTCACAACAAATATCTAAAATTCAATTCCCTGAAATAGTAAAATCCCAGAATCTATTGTACTTTCTCCAATCATCTACCTTGGGAGAATTATTGATCAAATTGTCAAATGGAAAGACTTTTAAGTTTCGTTCTCTCCAAGGTGGGGTGTTTGCATTTTATGTGGCACTCAAAGTGTGGAGTAAACAAATTGAACTATCAGGAAGCGGCTCTTAATCGGGTAGGTAGCGGTTTTTCTCTGCTACCTCACCACACCACCCTGCATGCCTGCGCGGCCCGGCGGTTCCGCACAGGGCGGTTCTCTGCTTTGAAGCGGACATTGATCCATAGTTGTTTGACTCTCAGTAATCCTTGGTTGTCAAACCACTTATTCGTCATTCCATGCTGAGTGGCCAAAGTTTTCGACAAGTGCCAGTAACTTTTGCTACTAAGCCCTGTCAAAATGGCTTGTTTCTTATGGACTCCCAGTTTTAAGAGGTTACGGATTCTGGTTTTTGGACGTTTCCATTGTTTCCAATAACACATCCGAAGGCGGCCCCCCTCAACCGTCTGCGAATCCATCCATCTAATTCACCGATTGGCCCATAATACTCTGAAATGCCGAAATAGTTCATCCATCCCCTTAA
>JANQHV010000349.1 GCA_028282505.1 SAR324 cluster bacterium
CAGGGGATACAAAGATTTTAATGAGTTTCACAAATAAAATCTTATAGGTCGAGCCATTTTAAAAAATGCTTTGACAAACTCTCTCCGTCTGTTAAAGATCAAATAGAAAAGTCTTTGTTGCTGGGCACAAAATCCATTCTTCCCCTGTCTGGGTCAAAATCCCCATCGTAAGTATGGTCTAAAATGAAAAATCAAAATGAGATACAATCCTTGAGAAGGATGCCTACACGACGTTTTTTCCCTGTTCTATGCGTATTTTTCATAGGGATGATCATATCTTTGATTCTTTTCGTAACCGTAAAAAACTGGGAACAAACAAAACAACGTATCGAGTTTGAGTCTCGATCTAGGGGATATGCAAATGCAATTGAGAGCAATCTGAAAGAATACTTAAGAGCCCTTCAATTTATTGGAGATTTTTTGAATAATTCTCCACAAATGAACCGTCAGAAATTCTCTAATTATGTAAAGAACCCATTATCCCGATATCCAGGTATAAAAGCATTTTCATGGAATCCACTTGTAAAGGCAGAGGAGCGTGCCAATTATGAATCGTTGGCACAAAAAGAAGGCTTTCATGACTTTAAGTTTACAGAACGTACAAAAGAAGGAAGGCTGATTGAAGCTGGCCAACGCAAAGAATATGTCGTAGTTTATTATATTGATCCTTTAGAAACAAATAAACCCGCCTTGGGTTTTGATATCGCTTCCAATTCTACACGGTTACAAGCGATTGAATATGTATTCAACAAAGGGACACCAGCAGTTACTGGCCGGATTACCCTCGTTCAGGAAACTGGCAGTCAGTTTGGCACTTTACTACTCTTGCCTATTTACCAACAAGGTGTTTCTTTAGACACACTAGAGAAGCGACGTCAATACAGAAAGGGAGTAGCAGTAGAAGTTTTACGAATTGGGGATGTAGTAGAAACAGCCTTGAGTAATTTTCCCAATGAAGGAATTGATGTTTATCTCTATGATATCTCTGCTATGGATGAAAATAGTTTCTTGTATTTTCGTCCATCCAAGGACTCTGTGACGATGCAAGCTCCGATGAAACGAAACACTATTGAACAAGGACTGCATTGGAGTAAGAGTTTTAAATTTGCAAATCGACAGTGGAAAATTTTATTCCATCCATCCAAATTTTATTTGGATTCCCATAAAGCTTGGCAAGCTTGGACGATTTTAATTGGATCCTTATTACTGACAACAATATTGATTTTCTATTTGTATCGAAAAATAAAAAACACAATTGAAATCGAATGGAGAGTTGATCAGCAAATTCAAACAAATCAACAATTAGAAAAGTTAATTTTGGATCTTCAACGAACAGAAGAGGAATTAAAAACAAAGACAAATCGTTTAGAATCGGCAATGATTTCGTTAAATGGGGGGGTGTGGGATTGGAATATTGTAACAAGTGAGGTTTATTTTAGTCCAGAATGGATAAAAATGCCTGGTTATGGACCAGAGGAGATAAAGGGCCATCTCCAAACTTGGGAAAGTACATTGCACCCTGAAGACAAGCCAAAGATCAGGGAAATACTCAGTAACTATTTTACAGGTAAGAGCAAAGATTATAGATCTGAACACCGAATGCGTACAAAATCTGGAAATTGGATTTGGGTGATTGATACTGGTAAGATAGTAGAGTGGGATAAAAGCGGCAACCCTTTGCGGATGACAGGGACAGATATTGATGTAACAAACATCAAACAAAAAGAGGAAGAACGAATTCAACTATTTACTGTGATAGAACAAGCATATGAGTCCATCGTTGTTACTGACATTCATGGAAATATCGAATATGTAAATGCTAGCTTTGAGAAAACTAGCGGATATACTCTCAATGAAATAATTGGAAAAAATCCTCGTTTCCTAAAAAGTGGTACGCACGATGTTACATTTTATAAGCAGATATGGGATACAATCAAGAGTGGAAACGTATGGAGCGGATATATTACCAACAAGAAAAAAGATGGGACGTTATATGAAGAAAACACCACCATTTCTCCTGTTCATAATAAAGAAGGTAAAATTATCAACTTTGTGGCAATTAAGTACGATGTGACCCACGAAAAAAACTTAGAATCCCAGCTTCGCCAAGCTCAAAAAATGGAGGCAATAGGAACTTTAGCTGGAGGAATTGCTCATGATTTTAATAATATCCTTCAAGGAATTTTTTCTTCCATCCAGATAGTGAAAATGAAATTGCCTTCGGCTAGTCTAGAAAAAAAATATTTGGAACAAGCATTCGAATTCAGTAGACGAGGTGCAGATCTGGTAAGACAAATCCTGACTTTCAGTCGTCAAACAGATACAAAACATGGGATTATTCAAATGGTTCCTATTGTGAAAGAAGTGCTTAAAATGATGAAATCCACTTTGCCCACAACTATTACAATTCAGGATAGATTGCCAAACTCGTGTGTGAATATCTCAGGTAACCTTGTTCAAATACATCAAGTTATAATGAATATTTGTACAAATGCCGGATACGCCATGCGTGAAACAGGAGGAGTATTGACAGTCAAATTGGAAGAGACAACATTGAGTAATCAAAAGGCTGCTAATCTATTTTTAAAAGAAGGGAAATATTTGAAATTAACAATTAGTGATACGGGAACTGGGATACCACCAGACGTACAGGAGCACATTTTTGAACCGTTTTTTACTACAAAGTCTAAAGAGGAAGGCACGGGATTGGGCTTGTCGGTGGTACATGGAATTGTCCGTGACCATAAAGGAGCCATTTTTGTAGAAAGTGTTGTCAATAATCAAAACAACACTTCCACATCTGCAGAATGGCATTCTGGAGGAACAAAGTTTGATGTATTTTTTCCAGTTGTTGAAGCAAAAATTCAATCATTGGATGAAACCCAATCTCCTGCTTTGGTAGGAACTGAGCAAATATTATTGGTTGATGACGAAGAAATAGTTGTCGAAACGGAAAAATTGTTATTAGAAGGACTGGGATATAAAGTCAAAACTGCATATGATGGTAAGCAAGCATTGGACATTTTTCTCCATTCTCCTAATTCATTTGATATAGTCATCACCGATCAAACGATGCCTAAAATGACTGGTGACCAGCTTGCTCAGGAGTTGCTTAAAATTCGGCCCAATATTCCTATCATACTTATGACCGGATTTAGTCATAAAATTAATCTCGAAAACACACAAAAAATTGGTATTCATAAAATAGTGATGAAACCAATTGAAGGCGATCAATTAGGAACAATCGTCCGAGAAGTATTTGACAAAAGTTTCCCAACCATATATCAACTTTGAAGTTTTTATTTGCAATGCCATATTATCATTTATTGGAATAACTTAGAGCTTGTTTGAAGAGTCGCAAGGTTATTATTGCTAGAAGATTTTAGAGAGCTAACAACTCTTTTTCTTTAAAATCAAGGGTAAATAGTTGTGACAAATTTTAGGCTACCACCACACATCCTTCACATTTTATGATAAATTTTCAGATTGTATTGGACGGGTTAAGATAGCTCATGTAAAATCAAAGTAGTTTACGAACGGATTACTTCTTCTCATTGCTCATGAGCACGTGACCAAGAGTCGGCAGATTGAAGCGAAGGTCAGCAACGATTTGATGAAATGTCTATGCGAGCTTCAAATCCCACCAAGCCATCCCAGATCGTGATGACCACTCCTTTCATTTTACCTTCCGTGTTAACAATTATCCTGTTTTTTGCTGTTATTTTTTGGATCATTCTTCCCAGCGTAGAAAAAAGCGTGATGGAAAAAAAACGGGAAATGATTCGGGAATTGACCCAGAATGCCTGGCATATTCTGGTTTGGTCGGAAAGCCAGGAATCCAAAGGAATCTTGACAAGACAACAGGCTCAATCACAAGCTATTGTGTTGATTCGGAACTTACGCTATGGCCCCGAATTGAAAGATTACTTCTGGATTAATGACATGCATCCCCGTGTGATCATGCACCCTTATCGTAGTGAATTGGAAGGGCAAGATGTCTCGAACGTAGCAGATCCAGATGGCAAGTATCTTTATGTGGAATTTGTTAATCTGGTCAAAGCGCAGGGAGAGGGATATGTGGAATATATGTGGCAATGGAAGGATGATGCCAATAAAATTGTTCCCAAAGTTTCATTTGTGAAAGAATTCAAGCCATGGCACTGGATCATCGGAACTGGAATTTATATTGAAGATGTCAATGAGGAAATTGCCCAAATCACCTATCAGCTGTCCTGGATTTCTTTGGGTATTTTGGTGCTAATCACACTGCTTTCTGGTTATATCATTCAGCGTGGTCTCAAAGAAGAACGGAAGCGTAGAGAAGCAGAAACCTCATTAAAACGTGCATACAGTGAGCTAGAAGCAAAAATCAATGAGCAAAAATTAACACAGCGTGAGCGTAATTTGCTTTTCACGGGCATTGAGCAAATTTCTGAAGCGATCTTGATCACGGATTTTGAAGGAATGATCCAGTATGTCAACCCCGCTTTTGAAAAAATAACAGGCCATCCTCGTGAGGAAGTGATTGGTCAAAACCTCCATATCCTCAAACATGATCAACAAGATCAGGAAGTCTATCAACAGATGTGGAATACCATAACCAGTGGTAGGGAATGGAACGGTCACATTGTCAACAAGAAGAAAGATGGCAGCCTTTATAATGAGGAAATGAGAATTTCTCCCATCCGAAATGAAGCCGGAACGATTGTCAACTATTTAGCCGTCAAATATGATGTCACCCGAGAAGTTCAACTAGAACGACAATTGCAGCAGGCTCAAAAAATGGAAGCAATTGGGACATTAGCCGGTGGAATCGCACATGACTTCAACAATATGCTTTTTGTCATTTTGGGTTATACCCAAATGGCCATAGAAGATGTAGACGATGATAATCCAGTTCAAAATTTGCTGGAATCTGTCATGCTTTCAGGAAATCGTGCTAAAGATCTGGTTCAGCAAATCCTGACCTTCAGCCGTCGCACGGAGCAAAAGCTGGCTCCTATACAAATTGCGCCATTGCTCAAAGAAACCTTAAAGTTCTTGCGAGCGTCTTTGCCGGTCACTATAGAGCTTCGCCAGGAAATTGATATGAATTGTAGCAACATCATGGCCGATCATACTCAATTTCATCAAGTAATCATGAATCTCTGTGTCAATGCTGGATACGCTATGCGGAAGTCTGGAGGGGTGTTGAAAGTGGTTTTATCTGAAATAGAAATCGAGGCAAACCCTCCCTCTCACTTAACATTGAAGCCAGGTATTTATTTACAATTGTTAGTGCAAGACAACGGTAGTGGTATTCCTCCAGAAATCCAAGGGCATATATTTGAGCCATTCTTTACCACAAAACCCAAAGGGGAAGGAACTGGTTTGGGATTGTCGGTTGTGCACGGCATTGTTCAAAGCTATGGAGGAATGGTTACTGTCGAAAGTGAAGTTGAATCGGATCAATGTCCTGGGGGTTCCACATTCACAGTGTATATTCCGACCATTCAGGAAGATATCAGACCTGAAGAAGCATCCTCCCTGCCTTCTTCTGAAGGAAGTGAACATATTTTAATAGTCGATGACGAAGAAATGGTTATCCAACTGGAAAAGAGAATGGCGGAATCCTTTGGGTATGTTGTGACGATTGCAACCAGCAGCCAACAGGCCCTGGAAATGTTTCGTTCCAATCCCGATCAGTTTGATTTGGTTATTACTGATCAGACCATGCCTGGGTTGACAGGGGGGGAGTTGGCACAAGAAATGCTCCAGATCCGGCCAGAACTTCCTATTATCCTCACAACAGGTTTTAGTCACACGATCGATGAAAAGCGAGCAAAAGAAATGAATATTTGCGAGTTCATTAAAAAACCCCTTGAAAGAGATCAGTTTGGTCGGATCATTAGACAAGTATTGGATTCACGCAAGTTATAGCACTAATTGAAATGGCTTTTTTCATATCAAAGTAAGGTCGGGTCAATCGGAAAAACTTTGGAGTCGAGACATGTAATTTTCAAGCTCTTCTAAGGTATCATCCAAGCGACTCCAATCGTCGAAGGCATTAGTGATTAAAGTGCGTAAGCCTTCATAAGTTTTTTGGTAAATCTCATATTTTTGGGTTTGCGGAGGAAGTGCTTTGAGGCGGTTTATCGATTCTTTCAGAGATTCAATCACAGATTCTCCTGAATCTACTTCTTCTCGAAGACGACGATATTCTTCTTGCTTTCTGAATCGGAGGGTTTCAACGCTCATAAAGTTTGAAGAAATTCGTTGATTTCAATTTTGAACTTTTGTCGTTTTTCCTTCAGATCCCTCAGATTCTTCAACATTCCATTGACGAAGTCCTTATTACGAGCCAACTCTTGTTCTTCTGGAGTGAGTGGAGAATCCTTTGTCTGTATTTTCATTTTTGTTGTTTCCATAATCACCTTTTGATTTATATGGATTATATCTTAAGTGATGTTTGAAAGCAAAAGTTGAAAAAATAAATTGATCTCTTCTCTATTCGGAAAATTATTCATCAAGAGAAACATATCTCTATCATGAATTTTAGAGAAAGAATATAGTTTTGGGAAAGGGCAAGAGGCATCAATCAGCATGATAGATGTCCGTTGGCAAGACCTTGCCAGGATTCATCAAATTATTGGGATCAAGCGCCTGCTTGATAGTGGCCATGACAGAAATGGCATTTCCGTGCTCTTTTTTCATATACTGTAACTTCCCATAACCAATACCATGTTCTCCTGTACAAGTTCCTCCCATGTCAAGAGCCCTCATCACCATACGATGGTTGACCCACTTTGCCTGCTCCAGGCTCGTGTTACTTTCAGACGGAACATTAAAGATCAAGTGAAAATTACCATCTCCCACATGCCCCAGGATGGGGATTCGCAGCCCTACGGTTTCGATGTCTTTTTTGGTTTCTAGGATGCATTCAGAGAGGCGGGAAATCGGCACACAAACGTCAGTGGGCCAGCCCCTGGTTCCTGGTTGCAGAGCAATTGCGGCATAATAAGCATTATGGCGTGCTTGCCAGAGTTGATTGCGTTCCTCCTGTTGAGCAGTCCAGGAAAAACCACTGCCTCCATGTTCGGCCGCAATTTCTCCCGCCATTTGAGCTTGTTCTGCAACGGATTGTGCTGTGCCATGAAATTCAAAAAAGAGAGTGGGTTGGACTGGATAATCCAGGTTAGAGTATTGATTGACAGCATCCATCAATACTTCGTCCAACAGTTCAATCCGGGCTACCGGAATTCCTAATTGAATAATGGGGATGACCGTATCCACTGCTGCTTCGAGATTGGGAAAAGAACAAATCGCAGCAGAGATGGCATCCGGGATACCATACAGACGGAGTTGTACTTCCGTAATGATGCCTAATGTTCCCTCAGATCCACAGAAAAGATGTGTCAAATCATACCCTGATGCGGATTTACGTGACCGCCTGCCTGTGTGGATGATTTGTCCATCGGCTAGTACCAGGGTCAAGCCCAGCACATTTTCTCGCATCGTTCCGTACCGTACTGCATTCGTCCCCGATGCTCTGGTTGCAGTCATTCCTCCCAACGAGGCGTCAGCCCCAGGATCAACAGGAAAGAAGAGTCCGGTATTGCGTAAATGGTGATTGAGTTGTTGACGGGTCACTCCAGCCTGCACACGACAGTCCAGATCAGCAGCATTGACTTCGACAACTTCATTCATTTGGGAAAGATCGATAGAAATTCCTCCATGCAGGGCGGCAACATGTCCTTCCAATGAGGTGCCTGTCCCAAAAGGAATGATTGGTATTTTGTGCAAAGCGCATATTTTCACGATTTCACAGACTTCTTTGGTCGAATGGACAAAGGCAACGGCTTCTGGAGGATAGGGAGTGTGGTATGATTCATCCTGGCCATGCTGTTCTAAGACTGATTGAGATGTGGACAGACGATCACCCAGAATTTTCTCTAATTTTTTGAGTACAGATACATTCATAGTCATCGTTCGCATTTTGTGGTGAAATTTTGAGTAAAGACAAAATGTCTCTACAAGTCTTGCAAAAAACAATTCATGCGTCATTATACCTAATTAAAAACATTTAACCTATAAAATAAAAAGGGACAAAAATGGAAAAGTATCAGTTAGCCCAGGTCAATGTGGCTCAGGCAAAAGCAGAAATGGATACAGAAACGATGAGTGGTTTTGTTGCACGTTTGGATGAGATTAATGCCCTTGCTGATCAAGCCCCTGGCTTTGTTTGGCGTTTGCAAACAGAGGAAGGTGATGCAACAGCCCTCAGGGTTTTTGATGACCCATTGCTGTTAGTGAATATAAGTGTCTGGGAAAGTATCGAAGCCTTGAGAACCTTCGTTTATAAATCTTTGCATGTTGAGTTAATTCAAGATCGTGAAGCCTGGTTTAACAAAATGGGTATGGCTCATCAAGCATTGTGGTGGATTCCACATGGCCATATCCCAACAGTACAAGAAGCTAAAGAAAAGCTTGAACACATTCGGCAATACGGCCCCACTCAAGAGGCTTTTACTTTTGGTCAAACATTTACACAACCATAATCAGCATCTCATATAGATCTCTAGAGAAGTCTTTTCTCGGAGATTCCCCCTTTCGCAAGGGGGGCCAGGGGGATTTTGGAAAAAACTTTTCTGGAGATCTATACCAAGTTGTATTTGAAAAGGAAGCTGAATTCCGATTGTTTGTGGTAAAATGATGCATAAAGGAATGAAATATGTTGATTGAGAGCCAATTATATACCCTGATTGATGATGAGAAAAAATTTGCCTTATATTTTTTAGAAGGTCAAAAATTAATTCAAGACCTGGTGATGACACACAAACTGAGCCCAGGAGGGTTCTCTTATTTCAGATCGTCAATACTGAGTATTCAGTTGATGCTTGGGCTTTTAAAACAAGGAGAGTATTTTTGTTTTTACA
>JANQHV010000392.1 GCA_028282505.1 SAR324 cluster bacterium
ATTAATTTTTTCAATTAAGACAAGGGAGTGGTTGTTATGTATCGTGTGTTAGTCACTGGGGCTATTCATGAAAAAGGAATTGAACAATTAGAACAAGAACCGGATTTAGAAGTCGATTTTCGGCCAGACCTTCCCTTACCGGAAGTGATTCAGATTATTGAACCGTATCATTGCATTATCAGCCGCTCGGAGACTCCTGTTCAAAAAGAATTAATTGAAAAAGCAGTGAATTTGAAAGTGATTGCGCGTGCTGCTGTGGGGATTGGGAACATTGATGTCGATTATGCTACTGAAAAAGGGGTATTGGTCATCAATACCCCTGGAAAGAATACAAATTCCGCAGCAGAATTGACGATGGGATTGTTGTTAGATGTCATGCGTAAAGTCACCCCGGCCCACCAGAATATGCAACGAGGTGGATGGGATCGCCATCAATTTACAGGATTCGAATTGATGGGTAAAACGATAGGAATTATTGGCTTAGGTAATGTTGGGCATCGTATGGCTCAGTTTGCTCGTGGCTTTGACATGAATGTCGTTGCTTATGATCCCTATATCACAGATGAAGTATTCCAACGTCATCGTGCACAAAAAATGTCTTTGGCTGATTTACTGACTCAGTCCGACATCATTTCTCTACACACTCCAAAAAATAAAGAAACCATTGGTATGATTGGGTCCAAAGAGATTGCTAAAATGAAACGTGGTTCCATTATTCTCAATGCCGCTCGTGGAGAAATTGTGGATGAAATGGCATTGTTGGATGCCATCAAGTCAAAACATATCGCCGGAGCAGGGATTGATACATGGAGCGTGGAACCGCTTGAAGAAAATATTTTTCAGGATTTTCCGCAGGTTGTCATGACTCCTCATATTGGCGCTTCTACGGTAGAAGCCCAGATTCGTATTGCAGAAAGTATTGCTGAACAGGTACCACGAGCATTACGTGGGGAAATTGTTGATTTTCCAATCAATATGCCCCAAATCCAAATGCTGGATGATAAACAAGTCAGCAGCTATAGTGTACTTGCAGAAAAATTGGGATCATTTACCGCACAGTACATAGATTTCAATCCAACACATCTTGAAATAAAATACCGGGGAAGCTTAGCAAAACAAGATTGTTCGTTACTGCGTCTGGCCTTTTTAAAAGGCTTCCTGAAATATTCCCAGGATTATGTGAGCTATGTCAATGCAGACCAAATTGCTGAAAGTGTTGGGCTCCATGTCTCTGGTGCAGAAGATCCAGGCTTCTCTGATTATGAAAGTGCTATTAAATTTATTTTGATGGCACAAGCAGAGGAATTTGAAATTGGCGGTGTGGTGTTTAGTGGGATTCACCCCAGGATCACTTTGATTAATAATTTTGTTTTTGAAATTGCTCCCGAAGGAATTGTTTTGGTCGCAAAAAATAAGGATTATCCCGGTATGATCGGTGTCATTGGTACCATTTTGGGAGAGCATCGCATCAATATTGCTCAGTTTGAACTTTCTCGGAATGTGAGAGGAGGGGAGGCGATGTCTTTGATTCGGGTTGATGATGATATACCAGAATCGGTTATAGAAGAGTTAAAGTGCCATGAAGGGATCACTCAGGTTAAAAAAATTGTGATTTGAAAAAATTCAATCAACCCATTTGACACATCTCACGGAAAGCTGGGCGTCTTCGTTATATCCATTAAAAGTCGAGCCTGTATCGAAATTTAAAGCAACATGCTGGTTGCTACTAATGAGAGTCTGGCTCCAATAGGCATAGGGGATGTCATAAGGAGTTGTACTGGGAGGATTGGAGACATCTAAAGAAGAGGGGTTGGAGACGCAAGATCCTGAGTTGACATGGCAAAAATTGTTGTTTGTGGCATAATTAAACACTGATTTGAGTTCGTCTTCAGTCGGTAAATACCAATCATTTCCTGAAATGGTGCCACCTGGACAAAGCGTGGAGGCAGCGGCCCAAAGTTTACAATTTGTATAGGTGGGGATCGAATCAGAGCGGCATTCACCTCTATCAGAAGTCTCCATGACTAAACATTTTCCATCGGAAGAGGTAGAAATAGCAATACCATCATAAGCAGATTCTCCCAGGGGACAATTGTTAGAAACAATGATAGTGATTTCCTTATCATCTTCGCTGGAAGCATTGAAACCAAACCCATTGACTTTGACACGAATCTCAACCACAAATATACCAGAATTCTCCATCGTCAGAAAACAGGTGTCACTGCCGTTACATTTACCAATGGGTTGATCGTCAAGGTACCAGTCAATGTCGTCAAATATTGATTTAGAAGCGTCCAATTCAACGAGCTGACCCATATTTACATTTTTTCCTGGGCTGATTGACAATTTGGCATCTGCTGATCGATCACAGAAAGGGTCCAGACCAGGGCATGGAGTATCGTTACTACAACTATACAGTATGATGATGAAGACAATATAAAAGAAAACCCTGAATCGGTATATCATTGTGCTGATTTTTGGTAAAAAGAGTATCTATCAATATGTATTGTTTTTACTGAGTCTCTAAACTCACATTTAGTTTAAAGGATTGTATCATTCATTGCAACATAGTGGATCATTCCATTTCATTTTTTCTATTGGAGTTATCCTTTTAGCTGATTTTTAGAATCTGTTTGAAAAAACTGATTCTGCTGCAAAATCACCTCATTGGCGTCTGGCCTGAGAAAATTTTCGTTAAATAAGCTGGCTGGCTATTCGCCTTAAATTTTCTCAAAAATCTGCTCAACGAGATCGATTTTTCACCGCAAACCATCTTTTCCAAACAGGTTCTGAGAAAATCATAGACATTGCATTTGACAAAGAGGGCAAATATATGATGTTTTATATGAATGGAAAGGTTTTTCCTTGAACCAGTAATCCCAAATGAATATGCAGCGATAAGAATTTGGAGTTTTCCAATGAAACCAGAAAACAATGCCGGATCATCTATTCTACTGGAATCAGGAACCAATGAATTGGAGGTTGTGGAGTTCTATATCAACAATGTTCGATATGGTGTGAATGTGGCGAAGGTAGAAGAAGTTCGTTATTTACCAGAATATCGTTCTATTCCTCAAACTTCCAAGAAATTTATGGGATTCTTTAATCTCAGAGGAAAAGTCATTCCTATCATTGATTTACCTAAAATTTTAGGTGCTCCACTCATGACCGTGCAGAATCCTCAAATCATTGTCATGCATTTTCATGAGCGTGTCTTAGGATTTTTAGTGGAGCGCGTGATTAAGATCATTCGTCTATCATGGACTAATATTATTCCTCCTCCCTGTAGTTTTGAAAATCATCCGGTTGTGGGAGTGGTGGTAGAACCTGGACGGGAAAATGATTTGATTCAACTGGTTGATTTTGAAAAAATTATGGAAGAGATTGCACCAGTCTTTAAAACAATAGAAGGGACACAGTCTGAAGATGGGGCATCTAAACAAGAGGAACCCCAGGAAGAGTCACAATTAGTGTTTGATCGCTCTGCTTATAAAATATGGCTCGCAGAGGATTCTAAAATGATTCAGCAGGTGGTTTCTGCTGGACTGAAAGAAGCTGGTTATACACAGCAACAGTGGTTCTCAAATGGAGCAGCCGCCTGGGAAGCTATTTCTCAGTTGTCAGAAGCAAATTTGTATCAGAAAATAACGCTGCTCGTCTCTGATATTGAAATGCCTCAAATGGATGGCTTGTCACTGGTAAAAAATTTAAAAGATGATCCCATTTACAAAGCGATTCCGGTGATCATGTTCTCTTCTCTGATCAATGAAAATACTGTGCACAAATGCCAGTCAGTTGGTGCCGATACACAGGTTGCCAAGCCTGACATGGAAACGTTGGTAATGTGTATGGATGAACTGATCCAGCAATATGCCACCACTTGACCGAAAGACGTCTTCTCATTCTTTGCCTTTGATTTCAGTGATTACCGTAAGTTTTAATGCTCGTGATACCCTGGAATCGACCATCCAAAGTGTTTTAGACCAGCCATACCCTAAATTGGAATATATTATCATTGATGGTGGGTCCACTGATGGAACACGGGAAATTATCAAAAAATATGAAAAGTATTTGACCTATTGGATTTCAGAGCCAGATCAAGGAATCTATGATGGAATTAATAAAGGACTTCGTCAGGCACAGGGAGAATTGGTCAATATCCTCAACGCAGGAGATCGTTTTGTACCAGGCATTTTACAGTGGATTGGTGAATATTATCAGGAAAATCCATTTCCAATGGCTGCTTGTTGTTACTTTTGGGTTTATCCAAGTCAGCAATTGAAAATAATCCCTGATGTGAGTCGTATTAGTCAGGGGTATGCCGTATGTCACCAGGCAGTTTTTTATCAACACCAGTTGCATGAAGAATTTGGGGAATATGACCAGTGTTATTCTTTAGCCGCCGATTACCATTTTATCAGAAGAGTTTACGACCTTTATGGTATCATCACTGTTGATCAAGAGGCCTGTTACTATCATTTAGGAGGAGCATCCGATCTTGCTTTCATCGTCTACGCAGATCAAGTCAGGCAAATCTGTCATCATCTCAATGATAATTTTTGGAAAGTGGAGTGTGTCTATTGGTATAAGTACCTGAAGTTCTATATTCGGAAAATTTTGCAATATTTGCGTTTGGACTCTTTCTTATTTTTATACCGATGGTATCGGCATAAACAGCGTCCTATCTCTATTCGCTAGATTTATTCCATGATTTGCCAATATTTAATGGCTTTTTTATTGACAACTTTCCCATCTTTCAATCCAATATATTCAGGTGTATGCCAGCGCACATATTCAATTAAGATATCACCATCAAGAAAGGTGATACTGATTTGTTGTTTTTCAACAATTGCCTGGCTCAGCAAGATGGCTTCATGAGGCGGTGGTGCTTTATGATAGTGCTCTTTCTTTTCCATAATATTCTTCCATCCCGTGAATCGGATGTTTTCAGGCAGTTTATTGTAAAATCGTTAGAGGTGTTTTGAAAGGATGACGCTGAATGGGTGCACAAATATGATTATCACATATCTGATACTGTAATATTCCTTCAAACATTTGTTCACCAACCGATGCAGAACGGGATATTCTAAATTTTTGTTTAAAAACAAACTTTTCTTTGTGAACAGCAAGCTTTAATTGTAGTGCTTGGTCCTCAATAATTGAGGGAGGGCTTTCTTGTAGCGGTGCGGCAAGCTGATATAATATTGGATTGTATGTGATGGCTGTTGGTATGGGACCGTTTTCCCCTTGATCCTGGATGGAATAGATATGCCAGCCTGCTTCTAAGAATCCTCGAATGATTAATGTTGTGGTGTCTCCAGGAGCAACCTGGTAGTTGTCAAACTCTGCGTAAATTTTTAAGGAGGGGATTTTTGTGGTTTTTTTTCCCCATGGTAAATTTGCATACACCAAGGTGATTGAAGAAAAAAAGAAAACAATGACACCGATCAATGTTATCGTAGGTTGATTGATATGTTGCTTTAAATAACTCATACCAATTGTTTTGTGCCAAATTCTTTGTTGGAGATCACCTTATGTTCCTACTGTGTTCGTATCCCTGAAATAAGGATTTAGGATTTCAATTTTTGCAGCTGCACGTAATCTTAGCATATCCTTGGCACTGATCGCTTGTCGTAATTTACTCAATAGGCGTTGACGAATCACTGCTTTTTTACTGTCGATGTTCCCATCTTCTGGTAGGTAACGTTTGTTCAAATGGAATAAATATGTTTTTCCCTGATATTGGCTTCCTCCGAATTTCTGTGGAGCCTTCAAGGCCAGTACCTTTTTTTGAAATTCAGGATCACGTCCAATTCCAGGAATTTCAGTAGCATTTGCCGTGAAAGATGTTTTTTGTGCAGTCAGTTGATGGGCTTGTGCAATTGACTCTAAGGTGCTTTCTGTTGTTAACGCATTGGCTGCTCTTTGTGCAATTTCTGCCGCCAAGGATCGAGCTTTCCTTTCTTTAACAAGCCGAATGACCTCTTCTTCTACAGAATCAAAAGGCCTGGTGGTCGGCTCCTTGATTTCTAATATTTTGTAAAAAACATAACCTTGCACGGGGTTTCTTTTTAAACGTCCATAATCTCCAACTTTTCTTAACGCCAATTGCTCAATCAATGCTCTGGTAGAACCTAACTCTGGAACGATGCTGGTTTGATCAAAAAAATCGGTTGTTGTTGTTGTTGTGTTGAAACTTTTAGCAATTGTCATTAAGTCGTTTTCTTCTTGCATGCGTTCCTCTAAACGAGAATATTCGAGATTTAACTTTTTCTCAGCACGTGCTTCTTTTAAAGTTTCTTCAATTTCTGATCGAACCTCACTGAGTTCTTGCACTTTCTCTGGTTTTTTGTCATCCACTCGAATGATATGAAAACCAAAAGGAGATTCAACCACATCGCTGATTTGTCCAGGTTCCAGGGCAAATGCAGCATCTTCAAAACTGGACACCATTTCTCCTGGTTTGAACCAGCCTAAATCGCCTCCTTTGTCTTTTGTCAGATCTTCCGAATGTTGTTTGGCCAGTTCTTCAAAGTTTCCTCCTTCTTTCAGCTGGAACCAGATCTCTTCTGCTTGTTTTTGTTTAGCCGATTTCTCTGCTTCAGATTCACCAGTTCCTGCTTTAAACAAAATGTGTCGAGCTTTTACTTCTGCAGGAGTTGTGTATTGCTCTAGATTTTTTTCATAATAGCGTGTGATCGCTCGTTCTTTGATAACAGCAGTATCTTTGAATTGATCCAGTGTGAGCGTAAAATAATCTATCTGGTATTGCTTGGGCTGCTCAAAGGTTTTCGGATTTGCCTCGTAAAACTCTTTTAATTCTTCTGGGGTGTGAGTGACTTGATCGATAAAGGAGGCAGGATCAAAATAGATATAGGACACGTCAAATGTTTCGTTTTGATTCTTGTAATTTATCTCAACTTCTGCATCACTGACTACAATTCCCTGTAAGAATGCTGTTTGGTACTTTTGTGCCAACATGTCGATGCGTAACTGATCTTCGTACTCTGTAGTCGTGAGACGATTTTGTCTCAGAATTTGTTGGTATGTCTCAAAATCAAAATTACCATCCTTGTGGAAATAGGCGAGGCTGTGAATGTGATCACTGAGCTCTCTATCTGTCACTTGAAGCCCTTCTTTTGTTGCAGCATCAATCAACAGATAACGATTGATAAGCTCCTGGAGCACTTGTTGTCGTAAGTTCAATTGTTCCGCTAACTGGTCCGCATTGGCACCAAAGCGACTTCTGAAGGTCTCTAGTTGTTGGTTATAAAATCGCTGGTATTCTTGTAGCAGCAATTCCTGCGAGTTGACTGTGGCAAGCACTTCCTTACGATCACCAAAAAAAGTGCCTACTCCAAAGGAAATGACAAAGGTGATGGCGATAAAACCAAGGAGGAGTTTAAAAAAGATATTTTTAGAATGTTCTCGTAATTGTTGTATCATGCCATGCTCTTTATGGAAGAGATAAACTAGTTAAAATTACTATAGTAAAACTTAAATTTATACATTATTAGTTGATCTGAAACAAGTTTTTTCCCTTGAAACAGATCTTTAAAAATTAATCTGTTTGCAACAAGCGATTCTCTTTTTTTCGTTGTTGTATTTCATGAATACAAGTGATAACAATCACAAAATTTCATAAAATTTTGTTTAAATTTGTCAGGAAAAAAGTCTACTTGCTAAGAACCTGTTTGAAAAACCTGATTCTGCTGCAAAACCGTCTCATTGGCGTCTGTTTTGAGAAAATTTTCGTTAAA
>JANQHV010000437.1 GCA_028282505.1 SAR324 cluster bacterium
CCTGCATCGAGTTTCAATACCACTTTTTGCAAACACACTCCTGTTTCCAAATCGCCAGCTTTAATTGCCGCATGGACTGGACTGGCACCACGCCAACGAGGCAGAAAAGAAAAATGTAGATTGAAGCACCCAATCGCAGGAATATCTAACAGTGCTTGTGGTAAGATCTGTCCGTATGCACAAACAATGATTAAATCTGGCTGTATCTCTTGCAATTCTTCAATTGCTTCTCTTTTCTTCATGCTTGTTGGAGTCTTGACGGGTATTTTACCCGCCTCACCTGCAACTTTGACAGGAGAAGGAGTCAATTTTTTCTTTCTGCCAACGGGGCGGTCAGGTTGGGTGTAGATGGATTGAAGCACACAACCTGGGAAGTTCATGAGTGCATGTAGGGAAGGAACCGCAATTTCTGGTGTTCCCATAAAAATAGTTTTCATTGTCTATTCTGAAACGAGTGTGACTACTTTGTCTCTACTTGCTACAGGTAAAACTCATACTTACAGCAATTAAAATGCCAATTCTTTTGAATCTCTTAAAGCAATTTCCTACAGTGATACTTTTTTTCCCTATTTGTATGTGATATTATTGCATACAATGAAACTGTAACAAGCCTTTCATGAAGAGTCCAATATTTGTTTTTTATATTCTTGATAAGCATTTGTTATAGTATGGAGAACATATTTTTATTTTTGGTTCCTTTCTTCTATAGGGAACTTTGGTTTTTAAATGATAGATAGACTGCCATGACGCTTCCAACACAAGAACCAACCCCATCCACGCTAACTTCCAAAAAAGTCAACATTCAGACATTTGGCTGTCAAATGAATGAGTACGATACTGACAAGATGATGGAAGTTTTACGACATGAAAACTACACCTATACTGATAATTGCAAAGAAGCCGACTTAATTCTTGTCAATACGTGCTCTGTGCGAGAAAAAGCAGAGCAAAAAGTCTATAGTTTATTGGGGAGATTACGTCCACTGAAAGAAAAAAATCCTGAGTTGATTATCGGGGTGGGGGGATGTGTTGCTCAACAAGAAGGGAAGAGTATTCTGAATCGTGCTCATAATGTTGATCTGGTATTTGGTACAGACAATTTGTTTGATTTACCGGAAATGATCGAGGAAGTTCACCGTGGCAACCGAATTGTCCAAACAGAACGGAAAGCCTATAAACAAAAGGTCCGTAACTTCATTCCTGATTTTGCATTTGAAAATATTTCAAAACCTGGCCTGAAAGCCTATATTGCGATTACCAAGGGATGTAATAATTTTTGCAGTTTCTGTATTGTACCAAAGACCAGAGGGTTGGAGGTGAGCCGAAAGCCTGAAAATATATTGGAAGAAGCCGCTTCTTTGATTGCTCAGGGAACTAAAGAAATTTGTCTTTTAGGACAAAATGTCAATTCATACAAGGCAGAAGGTGTGGACTTTGTGGAGTTGCTCGGGCACTTGAATGAAATAGATGGCATTCAGCGGATTCGCTTTACCTCCCCACATCCTAAAGATTTCCACGAGCAACTCGCAGATGCCATTCGAGATTTGGAACATGTTTGTGAACACCTGCATTTGCCTTTACAAGCAGGTTCTGACACGGTTCTGGAACGAATGAAGCGAAATTATACTCTTGAGGAATATCTAGAAAAAGTAGAATTGTTGCGCAGTCGATTGCCACACGCTTCTATTTCAACAGATATCATTGCTGGTTTCCCAGGAGAGACGGAGTCCGATTTTGAAAAAACAATAGAAGCTGCAGAGAACATACGTTTCGACCAGATATATGCATTCAAATATTCTCCACGACCTGACACCCCCGCAGCCAATTATGATGGACAACTAGAAGAAGCTGTCAAAGCAGAACGTCTCAACCGACTTCTTGCCCTGCAAGAAAAAATAGTTGCACAAAAACATCAAAAATTGATGGGAAAGCAATTGGAAGTTCTGGTAGAAGGGACTTACCCACGCGATACCAGTTCTCGTTCTGGTCGCTCAAGAGAACACCATCCTGTTGTGATTTTGAATAGTGACGCAAATATAGGAGATTTGGTGGATGTTCGAATAACAGGGGCTAAAAAATATTCTCTGGAGGCAATCGCTTTATAGCTCACCAATTTTTTCCTGGTGCCTCAGATGGAGGAGTTTGACTTTGGAGAAGACGTTGGAGGAATTTACGTCTATTTTCAGGTACCGTATTGATTAACTGTTCTGCCTGTTGACGTGATAAGTAACCAGGTGCGGTTTCTTCATCTGAGGGTTCTTTGTCAGAGTCGGCATTTTGACTTACAGCTACAGAATGGTCTTCTGTCTGATCTTCTGATTCGTTAGTCGGAGTTTGTGATTGTGCCTGTTGTTGGTCGTCTGAGGGCGTTTCTGCTTCCTCTGATTTTTCAGGTTGTGCTGCTGTCTGCTGCTCTTGGGAACCTTCCCCTTTTTCTTGAGCATCGGCTTGTTGTTGCTCTCCTTGTGTCGAATCTTGTTCTTGTCCGTCCTGTTGCTGCTGTCCTGTATCTTTTTGAGGATTTTCTTGTGAAGTGTCCCCTTCTCCACCCTCCTGCTGCTGTCTCTCCTGTTGTTGTTTTTCCTGTTGCTGAGCCAGCAATTGCGTCAATGCCAAATTAAACCGTGCATCTTCGTTTTCAGGATTATTGCGGATGGTTTGTCGGTATTGTGGAATTGCTTTGTCGAATTGCTGCTGACAAGCATAAATATTTCCTAGGTGGTGATAAATTTGAGCGGCAAGCTGTTTATTTCCTTTGTTATAGGTCAATGCTTGAAAAAGAGATTTCTGTGCCTCTTGCCAGCTTTGAAGCCGGGCATACAACCTGCCAAGATGAAAATGGAATTCTGGATTTTTGGGATCCTCTGAAATGGCCTTTTCATATTCTGCCAATCGCTCTTCATAAGGGCTTGTGTCTTGAGGAACTACACAATTTTGCAAAGGATCATAAGAAGCACTCTCAGGATTTGGTGGTAATTGAGGAGTTGGATGTGATTGTGCACTGGCAAAAGGAATCAGTAAAAAGAGAACAATAATCAACCCACACCACTTAAAAAAAATCATACTTCAATCCCCAATTATCTGAATCGGACATTTCATGATGGAATCAAACTATAACTTCCCAGAATTTTGCATCGGAAAAATGAGTTTTGCAAGGACTCTATACACGATTGGGTTTGCTCATTGTTGGTAAAATCTACATAAAATACGTAAAACCAAGGAGTCTCTTTCGAAGGTCTGGATTCTAGACGACACAAGTTGATATCAAATTTATTGAAAACACTGAGCAATTCGTATAATAAACCTGCCCGGTCTTCCTTAAATTCTACAAATAAAGATGTTTTCTCTTGTGTAAAATCAAAGGAATCATTGGGTGATCTCTTTTGCACAATAAGAAATCGAGTCGTGTTGTTCTTATAATCTTGAATATCCGTGGAATGGATATATTCAGAATGCTTTTCTGCAAAGGAAAGAGGAACAATCGCAGCAACACGTTTCTTTTGTTCCAGAGCTTTGAGAAACTGTACTCCTGAATCAACATTGCTGTGGCTGAATTCCACATGTGAGACAGGTAAGTGATGTGCGACAAAATTGCTGGTCTGCTCCAATGCCTGTGGATGAGCGTAGTGTGTTACTACTTCATCCAATGGCCCATTAGCAAGAAGCGCATAGCACACCCTCAAATTGATTTCTCCTACAATGATTAAGTCTTCACTGACTAACAACTCTTGGACCTGGGCGACAATGCCTGCAACCGAGTTTTCAACTGGTACGACTGCTGCTGTACTGGCATCTTGAGATAGTTGTATGAGTGCTTCTGTGAAAGTCCGTGTATAGATGATAGTTGTAGAAGCAGATCTGACTTTTTGGGCAACTTCGTCACTGAAGGTTCCTGGCGGACCTAACGTAAAAATCGATTGGTAGGTAAACTTATGCATTGTATGGGGGATTCAAAAGAAAAATAACCAGATACGATTATTTAAGATGCCATGAGTGTTCTTCCAGAGCGGATACATTGTGTACAAGCACGTATCTTCTTCTTTCCACCTTTGAAAGCAACCCGAACGGTTTGCAAATTAGGCAACCAGCGACGGCGTGTCTTATTGTGTGCATGGCTGACATTGTTGCCTACCATTGGTTTTTTTCCGCAAATTTCACATTTAACTGCCATACCGGCCTTTCTTTCCTAGTTTTATCTACAAATGTTAATGTGCATGAATTATCTTCAATTTTTTAAAAAACATTTTTTATATCATGTTTTGAGCAGGGAGGCCACTATTTTTAAAAATACCCCAAAATAATTGATGAATTTTAGTAATACTTAGAACCTGTTTGAAAAACCTGATTCTACTGCAAAACCGCCTCATTGGCGTCTGTTTTGAGAAAATTTTCGTTAAATAGGCTCGCTATTCGCCTTAA
>JANQHV010000438.1 GCA_028282505.1 SAR324 cluster bacterium
GAAGGGTCTCTGAGATGCTTCGACTACGCTCAGCATGACAGTTTTCGGGAGATTGTCTCATGGGCAAAGAGGAAGCCAAACAAAACCTAATTCACGGTAATATATATTGTTCATTCCCGTAAAAAAACGTCACTCCCGTAAATTATTCCTTCTTTATTTTTAAAAGGCAAATCACTGTTATTACAGAGTAATTTGACAATGAACATCTTTCAGTAAGGATTAAAGAAAAATCCATCTGCCTTCAGGAAAAAAAGAAAGAAATCACTCAGTGGAATGTGTTTTAATTTATTTGTGGGTTCCTGAAAACTCACATTTCAGTTCCTTATTTTTCATTTCTATCAACATAATTTTTGGAGGCTTTATGAGAACGATCAGAACAATAATAATTGTCGCACTGTTGCTTTTTTTTGTAGGACAAACGGCCATAGCAAAATCAGATTTGATTTTAGCAACTGCCACAACAGGTGGGACGTACTACCCGGTTGGAGTGGCCTTGGCGACATTGACCAGTGTGAAATTGGCAAAAAGTCAAAAGATCACCATGACGGCAATCACCTCAGCCGGGTCGGGGGAGAATGTGCAGCTTCTCAAGAACAAAGAAGTCGATTTGGCCATTCTACAGGGGCTCTTTGGTTCGATGGCCTGGCAAGGAAAAAAGAAATATGAGGGAAATCCTCATCAAACCATGCGATCCGTCACGATGTTGTGGGAGAATGTGGAGCATCAAGTAATCAACAGTGAATTGGTCAAGACGGGAAATGTTTCAGATTTGGCAAACCTCAAAGGTAAAAAATATTCAATTGGCAAAAGAGGCTCTGGCACGGAAGGTTCGGGTCGTGTGATTTTAGAGGGATTGGGCTTTCAACCAAATACCGATTTTGGTTTAGTTTATCAAGGTTATGGACCTTCGGCCAAAAGCCTGCAAAATGGGAAAATTGTTGGCATGAACATCCCGGCAGGCCCTCCTGTCAGTGCCATCACTCAAGCATTTGCCAACATTGGTGCCAAGAATTTGAGAGTATTGGATTTCACAGATGCCCAATTGGCAGATGTCAATCAAGAATTTCCTGTCTGGAGCCGATTTGTCATCCCACCCGGCACCTATCCAGGACAAACCAATCCCATCAATACCATTGCCCAACCCAACTTTTTAGCAGTCCATCCTGATATTGATGAAGCAGTCGTCTACCAGGTGGTGAAAACCATTTATGAGAACCTTCCCTTTTTACACAACATTCACAAAGCCACCAAAGCTTTGAGTTTGGACCGAGCCATCAATGGTTTACCCGTTCCGTTGCACCCAGGGGCTATTAAGTTTTATCAGGAGAAAGGGTTAACCATTCCCAATAATCTGTTTGCCAACAATTAGTCGCTGTCGCAAAATTTACCACAAAATTTTTCGTTAATTTTCACCTTCTCCCACTTTGCTGAACATGCAGGCTGCCTTGCTTTTTGAAGTGGGAGGAGAGGACCATGTTAAAATAGGAGGAGACCCATGGGAAAAAATAACACGAGTAAAAACCTCAATCACACATCGAACCGGGTTGAGCTGGAAGACGAACCGAAAACGGGTATTCGCATGCCCCAGGGTTCATTTGCCATTATCATTACCATACTGTGTGTGGGGATAGCGCTATTTCATATTTGGGAAAATACTATGGGCACCATGAGTGATTTGTGGAGAAACAGTATTCACCTGGGAGGATTTGGCTTATTGGGGTTTCTCTTATACCCAGGTTGGAAAAAGGGCGATACCAATAAAGTGGTCTTGAGTATCGATGTACTGCTGGGTGTACTCATCTTTTCCTGTGGTCTTTACCTCGTTTTCTTTGAAGAAGCCTTGCATGCACGTTATGAGGTTCCGATTACACGGGATTTAATATTTGCAGGGATTTCCATTATCTTGACGATTGAGTTAGTCAGGCGAACCAGTGGTTGGATCATTCCGGGATTAGCCATTGCGGTCCTTTCATACTTACTGTGGTGGGGAAGATACGTTGAAGGCATCTTTCATTTCAGGGGGATGAATTTAACAAGAGTGCTCTATCGCATGTATTTTACCGATGAGGGGTTATTTGGCATGATCGCCAACATTTCCTCAACCTTCGTCTTCATGTTCATCATTTTTGCGGCATTTCTTTTAAAATCGGGAGGGTCCGATTTCATCATCAGCATCGCCCAAAAATTGGCCGGGCGCATTACAGGAGGTCCTGGTTTGGTTGCGGTTTTGGCTTCTGGTTTGATGGGAACGATTTCAGGAAGTGCCATCGCCAATACTGTTTCGACCGGAAGTGTCACCATCCCTATGATGAAAAAAGCAGGGTTCAGTGGCAAGTTTGCGGCTGGAGTGGAAAGTGCCTCTTCCACAGGTGGTCAGTTGATGCCTCCGATTATGGGAGCAGGAGCATTCATCATGGCAGAATGGACACAACTTCCTTTCACCACCATCATTGGTGTTGCTCTCTTACCAGGAATCATGTATTTCGCCTCGGTGGCTTTTTATGTCTTTCTGGAAGCCAGGAAACAAGATTTGAAACCTGTTAATCTCACACAGGACCGTTCTCTTGGAGAAATTTTGAGAGAAGGCATTCATTTTATTATTCCGATTATGGTGTTGGTGGGGTTGCTCATTTATGGGTTCACTCCGACTTATTGTGCAGGCTGGTCTATCGTATCTGTGATTGTTGCGTCTTGGTTGAGTAAGGAACATCGGATGGACATCAAAGATATCATTGCATCCTTGGAACTCGGATGTAAAAACATGGTCAGTGTTGCTTTATTATTGGTAGCTACTGGGATCATTGTCGGTGTGATCAACATGACTGGTATTGCGATTACCTTTTCACAACTGATTGTTGATTGGTCCAATAGTATTCTGATCGTCGCTTTAATCTTGATCGCACTGGCCTCTCTTTTGATGGGAATGGGGTTGCCGGTTACCGCCTCTTATGTGATGCTGGCCATCCTCACTGCTCCAGCCTTGCAACAGATGGGAGTTTCTCTGCTGGCAGCTCATATGATCATCTTCTGGCTTTCTCAGGATTCCAATGTCACACCACCTGTCTGCCTGGCCGCTTTTGCTGGTGCGGCCATTGCCAAATCACCTCCAATGGCCACAGGGCTAGTTGCCTGGAAGCTGGCAAAAGGGCTCTACATCATGCCCCTCTTGTTTGCCTACACGGCTCTGATTGATGGCTCGCTTCCTGAGCAACTGGAAATTTTTGCATTTGGCATTCTGGGTCTTTTCTTATTTGCCACAGCCATGACAGGGTATCTCATTCATGAGTTGCATTTTATTTTTCGGGTTGTTTTGATTTGTGTCGCTTTTACTCTATTTTCTCCACTGCTCTGGGTGAAGCTAACAGCCGTTGGTGTGTTTGGTATGATCTGTTTGTTCAATAAAAAGCAAAGTACTCCATCACAAAGCCTGGTGGTATAAACCATCTCCTCTATCTCCTTCAAAAGGGAAATCTTTTTAACCTCCATTGGGATTCTCTCTTTTGAAGGGGGAAAAGATTTATTCAAAAAAATTAAAATCAAGTTTTTGCATATGAAAAGGCATGCAGCGTAACTTTAGCGACGAAATAACACTCAATTCATTTCAGCGAGTTGGAAGGAAAGCCAAAGTCCCTTGAGTGGTGTCCAACTCGACCAGGGTTCCCAGGGGCAGGGTCACACTATAGGTGCCATGTCCGGAAGGAAGTCCAAAGGCGACAGGAAAGGGATCGTTTTGAAAAAAATCAGCCAGCATTTCCCATAAAATTCCTTCTTTGCCATGACACCCCACCATTTCTCCAAAGACTAAACCTTTCAGCCGTTCTAATTTGCCTGCGTTCCGCAAGTGGGTCAGCATTCGGTCAATGCGGTAGGGTTCTTCCTGGACATCTTCCAGGAAAAGTATTTTTTTGTCTGTCTCAATTTCATAGAAAGTGCCCAGGGAGGCCACCACCAGGGACAGGCACCCTCCTGTCAAGATGCCTGTGGCAGTGCCAGCCTGAAGGGTCTCGACCGAATGAGTGGGATAGTGATCCGCCTGAAATAAATACTCCTGCAGCGATTGCCGGGTTCGTTCTTTTTCAGAAGATTCGAGAAATTGGATACCTGCCAGATTGGGGCCATGGTACACCACCATCTTGGAAACCTTTTGTAAATACAGCAACAAACTGGTCACGTCGCTCAACCCCACGACAATTTTCTGGTGTTTGGCAATGACGTCTCGATTCAGAAAAGACAACCAACGGGAGGCGCCGTACCCCCCTCTTGTCATGAACAATGCTTTGATTTGAGGATTCGTATAAAACTGTTCAAACTGCCTCTGCCGGTACTGATCGGTTCCTGCCAAATAAAAGTGACGGTTTTCGTAGCTCGGCTGCACGTGTACCTCCAATTCCCAGTTTTCCAATACCGTCACTGCTTCTTTAATCAGGTGTTGCTTGTCCTTGGTTTGGTGACTGGATGGGGCAATCAAGCCTACTGAGTCGCCTGCCTTTAGTTGTTGAGGAACCATCATGATGTCTTTCTAATGTAAAGGTTTAGCCACGAAGCGACACGAAGAACCACTAAATTGTAAGACCTCTATAAGGTTTAGCCACAAAATGACACGAAGAACCACTAAATTGTAAAACTTAACGTCATGTGCGACTTTTTTTGTCATTCCGGTGGTACGACATGTCGGCTTGCCTGGAATGCTAGTCCGGCCGCAATCTAGGAGCTTACACACGTTTTCTGGGTCCGATGGCGGCCCCACCGTCTCAAGTCCAGTATGATATGCTCTGTTATAATAATATCAATCACTTACAAGAAAAAGTTGCAAACGGCGTAAAACTTACATTCCCTGAAAGGGAAATTTAAATTAGCCTAGGGTTAGTGAGCGTGCGAACGCCACCCTAGGATATATTGCCCAAAGCAATTTGAACGCTGAAGGCGTTCATTAATCCGCTCAATCCCAAACATATCGTTCGTCAAATTCAACCTCATATCGTTTTAAAAATTCTCGATATTCCTCTTGAAAGCTCATTCTATGGTGATGTTGCTCCTGATTGAGAATATAATGACGTACCCTCTGCACATCAGAATGACTCACAGAAAAGGCACCATATCCCCTTTGCCATGCAAACTTCTCATATAACCTCCCTTTGGTTTTAATCCATTTGGATGAATATCGTTTCATCTCGCCAATGATTTTAGAAAAACTATCTGTTGAACATAGTGTGCACAGGATGCGCACATGATCGGACATTCCCCCCACAAGAAGTGGATGACAATTACGATCTTGTAATGTTTTTGCCAAATAGGAATGTAATTCTTGACGAATCTTAGTATCTCCCAAAAAAGCAAAACGATCTTTTGTTGAGAAAATGATGTGTAGGTAAACTTTTGATAAAGATTGGGGCATAGTTAATCACGATTTAATGAACGCTTTCAGCGTTCGTTTTGTTACACGATGCATGTTTCCTATGGTGGCGCTCGCAGGCTCGCTGACCATAGGCTAGTATCATGAATGCTTTCAGCATTCTTCTTTCCACAAAGTTGTACAATTATCCGTGATATCTGCAAGTTGGCTGACCATAGGCTAGTATCATGAATGCTTTCAGCATTCTTCTTTCCACAAAGTTGTACAATTATCCGTGATCTGCAAGCTCCCTGATCATAGGCTAATCTCATGAATGCTTTCGACATTCTTTAATCATGACTCATGTGACGTGAACGATTTTTGCCAGAACATTTTTTCTCTGAAGGAGAAATTTATATTAGCCCAGGGTTAACGAAGTGCTACCCTGGGTTGAAGAATCTCAAAGAACCAACTCTGAAAGAGTTGATTAGATCAGTGGCGATTAACTCGATTTTGTGACACGAAACAGAGTCATCCAAATATCCTGTTCCTTCGAGCCTTCTTTTTTGACGTTGTATTCCCCTTTTTCATTAGGAACCCCCAATTTGGGCAGTTCTTCTCGAATGGGAACTGCCTGATAGGGTCCCTTTTCATGCTTCAATCGTTCTGCAAAAGCCTCCGTACACCAAACTTCTCCAGGGCTCACAAAGGGTTCTATCCGTTCTGACAGTCGTAGCGGACTACCCCCTTTAGGCTCAAACAACGTGGTCCTTCTATACTTGATTTCTCCATAGTCAATCGCAAAACGGATTCTAGGATTTCCCTGAATTTTCATTTCAATGTCCTCTGAAATTCGAGCGGCAGTCAAGGCCAATCTTTGGGCATTGGAATCAATGACCATCACACTATCTCCTTTGGCGACCTCTTGATAAATCATGTCACTCGCGTGCAATTGAACGATTTTACGGACAGCATCTGAAACTTCCACCTCTACACCTTGTTCCATGTAACTGCTGAATCCTTTCAGATCGCCTTTCATCACGGCATAACCACCGGTTTCTATATTTTCGATAGCTTTCGCTGTAGGTTGAGAAGTCTGAGATAAATTTTTTAACACCTCATTATATTCTTCTGAAATGCGTGCTTTTTCTTTATGAGTTTCTACCAGTTGCTGGGTTAACGATAGTTTATTTTTTAGATTATTGATCTGGTTGTTCAATTCAATGATCAGTAACTTTTTATCCAACTCACTCGCCTGACGATTATTAAAAGTGATCTTCAGGTTTTCCAGCTCTGTTTGTCCCACCACCTTGAGATATTCCTGAAACACCTTTTCTGTTGCCTGTTTGTCTTCTTCTGAATCCGTTAAAAACTCCACTCGCAGCTTTTCTCCCTCCTTTCGAGTGCGAATTTCAACACGAATGCCCTCGGTGACCTGAATGAACTCATTGAAAAAACCTATATAACTGACCACAGCCGAACGGAGATAGGAAGGAATCTTTATCGCTCTGTTCCATTTGATGGGTTCGTGCAAAAATGTCACAATGGTAAAGTCTTCGTTATAGCCTTCTCCAAAAAATCCATCTGCTGGCACCCGGCTTTCTCCGATTGGATGGTATTGCTGCTTAGTTTGTCCTTCTTGCTCCACTATTTCTACACGGTAATCGGTGTAGATGAATTTGGTATTTTGGATGGTCGCAGAGTCAAGTTGCCAACCCTGGGTATGCACTGCTTTGAAAACTGCTCCAGTGAAATCACAATCCACCATAGTTTTTCCCGAAAAGTTGAGGGAGAGGAGAAAGGCATGTTGAAACGAACAATGTTCGATGTGTTCTATCTGAAAAAAATGAGTTTCAGCCAACACGGCATTTTCAAAATCGACGCGATAGGCTTCCAGGTTCTTGAGAAATGTCAAGTTTGCATCTTTCATACTCAGTTCGTCATGAAACAAAGCCTTTTTGAACTCCACTCGCTGCTCAAAAATTCCCTTCTCAAAGCTGGTGATTCCTTTAAAAGTGCTTTCTCTGAAATGGGCATTTCCAGAGAAGGTGCTTTCTCTGAAATGGGCATTTCCAGAGAAGGTGCTTTCTCTGAAATCGGCATTTCCAGAGAAGGTGCTGGAACTGAAATCGGCATCTCCAGAGAAGGTGCTTTCTCTGAAATGGGCATTTCCAGAGAAGGTGCTTTCTCTGAAATGGGCATTTCCAGAGAAGGTGTTGAAATTGAAATAGGCATCTCCAGAGAAGGTGCTGGAACTGAAATAGACATTTCCAGAGAAGGTGCTGGAAATGGAAGAGGCCTCTCCAGAGAAGGTGCTTTTTCTGAAATTGGTATCTCCAGAGAAGGTGTTGAAATTGAAATAGGCATATCCAGAGAAGGTGCTGGAACTGAACTCGGCATCTCCAGAGAAGGTGCTGGAACTGAACTCGGCATTTCCAGAGAAGGTGCTGGAACTGAACTCGGCATTTCCAGAGAAGGTGCTGGAAATGAAATCGGTATCTCCAGAGAAGGTGCTTTCTCTGAAATTGGCATCTCCAGAGAAGGTGTTGGAACTGAAATGGGCATTTCCAGAAAAGGTGCTGGAACTGAAATCGGCAGATTTTTTAAATTCAGTGTTTGAAAAATCAACAGGAGGAAAAATAAATCCCCGGAAATCATAGAATTCAATAATTTCATCAGCCTCTGTTTTTTTCATAAATTCGGCTACTGCCGTTCGGAAATCAGTCTCTTTTTCTGCCACATTGTCATGGTGAAACACACAGTGCGAATGATGTTTGTAAACGGGATGCTGGCATGGTGTTTCTCCAGAGGAATCTTTAAATACATACGAGCATTTTTTGGGAGGAGGATCGGTTGTCATGACTATTTTTTATTATGGGGATTTTAGTTCTACTTTGGGAGATTGGCCAAAATATTCTGGCAGGGTGGATTAAGCGGTGAGAAACGAACAGCGAACTTCAACCGGTTTCTTTTCTTTGAGTATGCTATAAAAATTCTTTCTCGCTTGTGTTGCTGTTAGGGTTTGCATTGTTTCTCCTTGGTTTAATCAACTCTTTCAGAGTTGGGCATTTTAGAGATTTCTCACCCCAGGGTGGCACTTCGTTGACCCTGGGCTAATATAAATTTCTCCTTCAGAGAAAAAACTGCTCAAGCAAAAATGGTTCACGTCACATGAGTTACTATAAAACGTACTGGAAAAGCATACTGGAATCAAGTCATTGCCAAGAGGGATTTTACTTTGCTGGTAAAATTTGCTTTACTACACACAAGAGTTTTTAGCTATCTACTCAAGCCCTTAGTACAGGTATTCATAATAAAGTGTACAAATTCTTAATCTTAATCTTTTTCTTAATCTTAATCCCTCAATTTCCAGAGATTAAGAGTAAGATTAGGATTAAGAGTAAGACTGTTACAACAAAAATTTGAACACTTATTTCTGATTAGCGGTACTTAGGTTTAAGATGGGACACTAATACAACCAATATCTTACGAACCCCTCCCATCCGAAGGTCGGCCCCGCTCTCTTGGCAAGGGAGGAGACCCTCTCCTTTCTAGTTTTGAAAGAGAAATCAGGGGAGTAATCTGTGTGTATCCGCGTCCCAAAACTGTCTGAAGTTGTAAATGGTATAAAGTATATGAACGACTATCCCACTAAAAAGCAATACGTTATCGCCTTGATGATCCTGCTCTTCTGCAGCCGATTTTACCAGATCAATGCCCCCCTGGTGGATCATCATAGCTGGAACCAGGTGTCAGCAGCCTCCATGGCCAAACATCTCTCTTATGACTGGAGCACTTTTCTAAGTCCAAAGGTGGATCTCTATGCCTCTCCGTACAATATCAGCACGGTCTATGCTCAGGAAATGCTGCTCTATCACGTGCCCATTGCTTTGTTGTATCAGGTCTTTGGCGTTGCAGAGTGGCCTGGCCGTCTGATCAGCATCATTTATGGATTGATCGGATTGTGGTACTGGTTTTTGCTGTCCAAACGTTTATTTGGAGAAAACATCGCCATCGTGACGCTTCTGCTGGCTGGTTTTTCTCCCTTGAACTGGTTTTATCACCAGGCCATCATGTCGGACAACAGCATGGTCACGGCGATGATTGCGGGATTTTACTATTTTTACCTGTGGTTGGAAGAAGACAAAAAAGAAAAATATCTCTGGTACTCCCTCTGCTGGACCATTGCCGCCGGGCTTTTCAAAAGTTATGGTTTGGTGATCGGTGTGGGCTACCTTTTGCTGATTGTCTGGAGAAAAGAATACCGGCTGCTTCTGTCACCCAAATTATATCTCTTCACCATTCTGGCCTGGCTGCCAGCAATCCTTTGGATTTACTATGCCCTGGGGTTGGAGGAGGGAAAAACCGAGTTTTCCAATATCAACCAGATTTTACACCCGGAACTGCTCTGGAGTTGGGAGTTTTATAAGAGGATCTTTTTCTCCCGGCTGACCGATCAAATCCTCACTCCTTTCATTGGGATATGCTGTGTGGTTGGATTGTTCAGGGTTCGCTTGCAGGAACGAAAATACCATCCTCCTCTGGCGTGGCTTATCGCCTGTTTGATTTACCTCTTCATTGTGCAGCGAGGAAATTTTGTGCATGACTATTACCAACTGCCATTTGTGCCAGGACTCACCCTCTTTGCGGCCATTGGCATCAGACGCATGTGGCATTGGGAAAAACTGCAGATCTCACAACGCAAATCCTTGATTGGAAGCTGTTTGGCCCTGTTTTTTATTCAAAGTGCCATTTACACTTACAATCACGCCAGAGACGACATTGGTTCCTACAATACAGGCAAACAAATTGCCTCCCTCAGTCAATCTCCCGAAGAGAAGGTATTGGCGTTTGATATTGGCGCGAATAAAAGAAATCAATTGGTTTATTATTCCAATCTGAAAGGATGGTATGTTTCGGATTTGGATTGGGACATGCTGGAAATCTATCAAGAACTGGGCGTGACCTGGCTGGGGGTGAACCTGCTGAAACAACCCCATTTTGAAAAATATCAGCCACTTTTGCAGCAAATCGAACAAAAATATCGCAAAGTCTGGGAAGATCCAGACACGGTAGATCGCTATGAACGCCCGGTGATCTCTCAAATATACCATTTGCAATCAACCAATCATTGAAATGATTTAGCTACGAAATGGTATGAAGGTATTTTGAATGGTGAAATTCTTCTCAAAATAGCTGGAAAATTTGGCCACTGAGGCCCAGAGACTACTGTTTTTAAAAAATATTTTTTCCGTGTCTCCGTGTCTCTGTGGCAAATATTTTTTGGTTCCGGCTATGCGGGTTAGGATTAAGGAAATAAAAAACAGGGATCTGTAATTAATTGACCGCAGCTTTCAATTTACTTCCAACACTGAATTTGACCGTATTCGATGCGGGTATACTAATTTCTTCTCCAGTTTGAGGATTACGACCTTTGCGAGCAGAACGCTTTGAAACAGAAAAGGTACCAAAACCGATTAAGGGAATTGATTCACCTTTGCTCAAAGTGTCTTCGATCGCACCCAATGTTGCGTTCAGAAATAATTCCGCATCTACTTTAGTCCTACCAGTTTCTTGTGCAATTTCTGCAATCAACTCTGCTTTTGTCATTATGATTCCTTCCGATATAATGGTTAATAATTTCTTCATGCCTCATGGCATAAAGAATCTAGAACATTTTTTCTCCCTTGTTGCCTCTTAATAAAAGAAACTTTGATTCAATAGGGCGTATATGTCAAAGAAGTGGAATTGGTTGATGTTCCACTTTATGTATTGAACCTAAACAATAATCATATAGAGATGTGATTTAAACATCCAAGATTCGTCTATCTTTCTTCTTCAGAGAAGTCAAGCTTTCACTTAAGGATTACCGGAATAGATTCGCCAATTGTGATGAATTTTGTTAAAAATGTGTTTCAAATCCATGAAATCAGCAAGATTCAAGTCATTTTACGTGAAAAATAACCAATCCGTTTATTCGTATTTTCTTTTTCTGGAAAGGTGAGTAAACTTAGTACCGCTAATCAGAAATAAGTATTCAAACTCTTGTTGTGACAGTCTTACTCTTAATCCTAATCTTAATCTTACTCTTTGGAGATTGTAGGATTAAGATTAAGAAAAAGATTAAGATTAAGAATTTGTGTACTTTATTGTGAATACTTGTACTTAGGAATTCACTTGCTAGTATTCTAGAAATAGTTCGGAAAATTATTCTTGTTCAACAGAATGGGGGCCATCCAATGAAGGGAAACCATGTATATGAAAACTTCAGACCAGCCTGTACTTGAATTGGGTTTTGGGAATCATCAATGCAATTGGGGCGTTCATGTTTGTGGATTGTATGAAACCGAAGCCGAAAGAGATGAGATGATAAATCCATACTACCAGGAGCCTGATGAGTGGCTTTGCCAAAATGCACCAAAGTTTATTTCCCATTCATGAGGGCAAGGAATGGTCAACAAGAGCAAGGAACATATTGAGCATGATCTTTTCTTGTTAATGATCAACCTGACCCAGCTCAAAGATTCTGACTACATTCTACAGTTTTTTATGGAAGCGATGAATTCCATTTGGAATGATACGCAGTTTCGTCTTTTGTCTAAAGCAACTCCTCTCACTGACACAACCATCCCAATTTCAACATCTCGCTATTCGTTTGGCTCCCTTTGCCTTGAAAGCACTACAAAGACATTCCCTGATGATCACCTTCCTCTCATCCGGAATTCTGTGAAAATGCTGGCTATCATTCTTGAAAACCGCTTTCAGGAACAACTGCTGTCTGATAAAAACATACGATTGGAAACAGCAGTCAAGGCACGAACAGAGGAATTGCTGGAAACCAATGAACAACTCAAAGAAACGCGGGATCTGTTGATGAATGCCTTCGATCATGCCCCCATTGGGATGACACTTGTCAAACCAGATAATCACTTCTACCGGGTGAATCAAACCTTTTGCAATATCACCGGTTATTCAGAAGAAGAACTCTTGAGCATGACTTTCAATGACATCACCCATCCTGAAGATCATCACATTGGGCTGGAATTTATAAATAATCTCATTGCTGGCAAAATAAAAAAAGGAGAATTTGAAAAACGGTACATTCGTAAAGATACCACGATTATTCACATCCATTTAATCACTACTATCCTGAGAGATGACAAAGGCATTCCTCTGTATTTTTTGACCCAAATCCAGGACATTACGGAAAAAAAACGTCTGGCAGAGGTTGTGGTACAAACTGAAAAAATGCTGTCTGTCGGAGGACTAGCCGCAGGCATGGCCCATGAAATCAATAATCCGTTGAGTGTGGTTCTTCAGGGGCTTCAAAACATTTCACGCTTCCTTTCTCCGGAATATCCCAAAAATCATCAAGTTGCTCAACAATGTGGCATCCAACTGCAACAAATGCATCAGTATTTGGAACAACGAAACATTTGGGAATTCATAGACGGCATGAAAGATGCGGCACTGCGAGCAGCAAAAATTGTCCAGAATATGTTGCAATTCAGCCGTCCCAGCAGCACTTTCCGGCAACAGCCTGCGGATCTGATCGAATTGATCAATACCACTCTCAAATTGGCGGCCACTGATTACGATTTGAAGAAACAATACGATTTTCGAAATATTGAGATTATCAAAGATTTTGCTCCGAATCTGCCTCATGTTTCCTGCAATACTTCCGAAATCCAGCAAGTGCTTTTGAATTTACTCCGTAATGCAGCACAGGCAATGCATGAACAGAAGGATAAGCGTTCTGCCCCTCCTCAGATCATTTTGCGGACAAAATATGAGCAGGACATGGCCCAGATCGAAATAGAAGACAATGGTCCGGGCATGGATGAAAAAATCCGTAAAAGGGTCTTTGAACCATTTTTTACAACCAAACCCCCTGGAGCGGGCACTGGTCTGGGTCTTTCTGTTTCTTATTTCATCATCACCAACAATCATAAAGGGCAAATTATCATTGACTCGACCCCTGGTCGGGGTACAAAATTTACGATACAGCTTCCATGCGAAAATTATCTTTCTGCCTTGGAAATTACTTAAAAGTTTCATGATTCACCATCCATAGTGCCAAAATAAAGAAAAGATGAGACTAAAGGTCGTATTTTTGCTACAATGATGTCATTTTTTAAATCGTTTTCGTTGGATAACCATTCACTGTTCAAAAGAGCGACAACGCAATGACAGAAAATTTTGATAAAGAACAAAGATTTTCTTTCTTTTTTGTGATCTCGACCATCTTTCACGTGGTTTTATTGTTCCTGTTTATTGCATTCAATCCAGCCCCCACAAAAGCAAAATTACAAAAAACCAGTGCCCGAGTGGGAGTGAAATACATGACAAAGCAAACAGCAACCATCCCAAGCAAACCAGCTGCCGTTGTGTCTCCTGCTAAAAAAATGAGCGTTCCTGCTCCACCGAAAATCAAAAAAAGCTCTGCGCCTAAAACCGTCAAACCCATTAAACCACCTCCGAAGCCCACTAAACAAATCGACGCTCCCAAAGCAAAAGTCAATACAGCTCCTCCAGCAAAACCTGTCTTCAATCCTAAAAAACAGCCGGTTCTTTCTAAACCTACAAAACCACAACCCAAGGCTGTGGTCAAAAAACCAACACCGGTCAAGCCGCAGCTTCCTGTGCGCAAACTGCCTGCATCCACTTTACCCAAGCTAGAACTTAAACCAGAACCACCTTCTCTGGATAAAAAACTACCCGCTATTGCCAATCCAACACTGCCCCAGACATTTCCGGCTCCAGAGGCACCAAAATTTTCCATTCAACCCGATTATGTTGCGCCTAAAATAACAATTCAGGAGAGCTCACCCACACCAGAAGATCTGAAACAACCTTTAGTTACTCCTGAATTGTCGACACCATCCACGCCCATCATTGATGCAGAACCATCGGCTCCAGAGGCACCAGGGAGCACTTCTCTACCTGCTGCACAAGCATCTCCAGGACGCTCTACTCTGCCAGGCAATACGTCTCTGCCAGGCATGACACTTCAACATACACGTCATGTGAGAGATCAATACAATGCCTTGATTGCTGCTGCCATTAAACAAAACCTGTATGCCCCAGAACGTTTTGATACAGAACTTGTCGTACAGATTGAAGTGGCAATTGGCTTGCAGGGAGAATTAGTACGATATAAGCTTCAAAAATCCAGCGGCATTGCCGCATTTGACCTGGCCGCCCTCAACGCAGTCAAAACCACTAATTTTCATGAACTGCCAGAAGAACTTGCCAAGAGCCCTCCATACATTGTTGTATTTGAAATTTCTCCCTAGCTTGTCTATTATTTCGAACTTTAAACAATATGAATTTCAAGGATTGAATATGTTGTTACGCTATCTCACGATTGGATTAATATACGGTTCATTATTTTGGCTCCCTGCCATCAGTATGGGACAAACATATTCACCCGATGTTGTTACCATTGAAGGGTTAAAATTCTCTCGATTCACTTTGCAGGTGAAACCGTTGTCCAGTTTCACGGCACATTTCAAAGCCAGAACCTGGTTAAAAAACATTGAGAAAAATTTATGCTGGAGTGGGGTTTTTAAACTCTACCATCCTCAAAATAATTATTGCCGGATTTCGACTGGGCACCATGATTTTCAGCTCCATCTAAAAATCACCGCACATGGCAAATCGAAAGGGCTTCAGTTCATTATCACAGACAATATTGGTATTCCCTTATTTGACACACAGGTGCAGCTGGCTCAAAACAAATTGTTGGAGAGTCAAGTCATGGAGGCCATTAATTACATTACTGAAAAAATTACCGCACAACCAGGTATCCTTGGTTCGACCATCGCTTTTTCGTTCAAACAACCTCAGCGGCAGAAAGTGATCGCAAGAATCAACACACATGGACAAAATGCTGATGCAATCTCATATAATCTGGAAACCAACATTGCTCCCAAATGGAGCCCGAATGGGGACAAAATCGCTTATACCACGGTTAGCCGAAAAGGAACTTCGATTTTGCTGGATGATCTCAAACGAAACACCTCTGTGCTGGCAAAATATAAAGGAGTGAACAGTGGAGGCAGTTGGTATGGAAATGGGAAAAGAATCATCATCACACTGAGCAAAGACGGCAACGCTGACCTTTATGAAATGGAGTTGAAAACCCGCAGGCTGGAGCGCCTTACCCGTCACCCTTCCATTGATACGTCACCAGCACTTTCTCCAGATGGTCAGTATCTTCTCTTTGTGTCAGACCGTTCTCGTTCTGAGCAAATCTATGTGATGTACATGCCTACCAAAGAAGTTTCTCGTTTAACCTTCACAGGGTCTCGCAATACTGACCCCGCCTGGAGCCCCGATGGGTCTCTCATTGCTTATACCAAATATATCAGGGGACGGGATCAGATTTACGTCATGGACGCATACGGAGAAAATGAACGTGCCATTACCAGGAGTTCTTATCATTCTGAACAACCCGCCTGGTCTCCAGATGGAAGGCAAATTGTTTTCTCGGCTCTACGCAGAAAAAATTATAAATTATTCATTATCTTTCTGGACGGAGCAGGACTAAGACGAGTTACAAATACTCCTGCAGGATATGAAGAAAATTCACCATCCTGGACACTTCGCCAATTTTGATTGTAAGGAGCAAACATGAGCAACCGTAGAAGTTTTTTTTCTGGATATTTTCAAAAAACCTTGCTGAACAGGTTTTGGTTCGCAATTTTCCTGCTCATTGGGGTAGGAGTATGGAATGGGTGTGCAACCTCCAGCCCGACCACCCCCAAAACGAATGAATCGAACAATTTAGAAGCGCGGATGGTGAAAGCTTTGAGGACCCATTCCACGTCCCTGCGTCAATTGAAATCGCAAATGGAAGAGCTGCAGCAAAAATTGGATGAGTCCGAACAACTCAAACGGAACCAAAATATATTGTTGCTGGAGATGGAGAAAAAATTTGACGAACGGGCGATACAGATGGAAAGAAAACTTGAGCAATACAACTTGAAAATGCGCAAGCAGGACGGAGAGATGGAGCGATTGAATAAAAACTATCGAGAAATGCGATTGGCCCTGGATAAATCGCCTTCCACACAAAGAAGTACTGCCACTCCGCCTCCATCTGCGACTAAGCCTGTTGCAGCCAAATCCAAACCAGCTCCAGCCTCTCGGGTTCCACCTCAAACTACACCCAAACCAGCTCCAGTCCCCAAGCCTGAGCCTTCCAATGTAGATCAATTGTTTGAGTCGGGATGGAGCTTATTCAAATCAGAGCAATATTTACAAGCCATCGAAATTCTTCAAAAATTACGCAAAGAACATCCCAATCACCCCAATGCGATTGAAGCACACTTTTTGATTGGAGACGCTTATTATTCGATGCAAAACTATCAATCAGCGGCCATCGAATTTCATGATTTCACCCAGCAGAATCCACAATATCCTAGTGTGTTTGATGCACAGTGGAAATTGGCACAATCTCTGGAAAAGTCGGGAGAAATTGGTTTAGCCTTAGAAATTTACCAGAATATTATACAAAATGACTCCCCATACCGGGACCAAGCCATGGAACGTATCAAATTCTATGAGAGCGAATAAACCTCCTGATTTTTTCATCCCTGTTGATGAAGAAGAGATCATCAGAGAAAAACGAAAAGCACAAACGCTTAGAAAATCACAATGGTGGAAGAATAAACGTGCCTGCAATCAATGCTATTATTGTAAAAAGCCATTTCCTGCCAGAAGCCTGACTATGGATCATTTGATTCCATTGGCAAGAGGAGGGAAAAGCACAAAAAGCAATATCGTGCCTTGCTGTAAAGAATGTAATAATAAAAAGAAGTACCTGTTGCCTCTGGAATGGGAGGAATACCTGGAAAGCTTGCGTCACTGATTGATTGCTTCCACCCAAATCGAATCTTAGAACCTGTTTGAAAAACCTGATTCTACTGCAAAACCGCCTCATTGGCGTCTGTTTTGAGAAAATTTTCGTTAAATAGGCTCGCTATTCGCCTTAA
>JANQHV010000439.1 GCA_028282505.1 SAR324 cluster bacterium
TTAAGGCGAATAGCCAGCCTATTTAACGAAAATTTTCTCAAAATAGACGCCAATGAGGCGGTTTTGCAGCAGAATCAGGTTTTTCAAACAGGTTCTAAGAGTAAGAACAAGATTAAGAATTTTGTGTACTTCATTGTGAGTATTTGTACTTAGGTTATGGTTAATATATAGCGTTAATCTGAAAAATTGTCCACATATGATCACGGGAAAAGAACGCTTCTGAGATCTTGCGTCACGCGCTGCCTCACCATCTCCTCACTTGAATCCTCTCCGCAGGGAGAAAAACTAAAAGTATTGTCACTTTTTTAAAGGCAACTTCGCATGAAATGGTAGAAAAAAATCATTATGAAAGACATCATCACCATCAAAAGCCTCACGTGGATGATTCGTTTCACAGGATTGACCACCAAAATAATCGAGTTGAATAAAGACGTCCTGGCTCCTTTAGAACAAAATTATATTCTTTCTACCTGGCATAGCAATATCTATTTGAGTTGTTGCATGTTGAAAAATCAATATTATGGTTCGATGATCAGCCAAAGCCGGGATGGGGAAATGATCGCCAGAGTGATGGAACAGTTTAATTTTGTTCCAATCCGTGGATCCAGTTCAAAGGGAGCAACCGGAGCGCTTCGGGCGATGATCAAGTACCTCAAAGGACCTTATCCTGTTGCAATCACCCCTGATGGTCCAAAGGGCCCACTCCATAAAGTACAGTCAGGAGTGATCATGATTGCTAAAATGACAGGAATGCCAATCATCCCCTGGAGTGCTCAAGCACTGGATCAACATATTGTGGAGAAAAGTTGGGATCACCATAAAATTCCCAAACCACTCACCATTGCAGTGAGCACATTTGGAGAACCTTTTTATGTGCCAAAACAATTACCTGGAGAGCAAGTTCTAGGATACTGTGAAAAGCTAGAACAAGTGATGGTGGCAAATGATCAAGTCGCTACTGCAGAGATCGCACGTCTAAAACAAGATGGTGTTGACGGTTTGATGGGAAAACTGCATTTTATTTTTTCCCATTCTCTTTTTCATTGATTCCACTCCATCCTGCAGCAATCATATAAAATAACGGTATTCCTCCTATCATTGCCAGGTTGATCAATGCAATGGTAGTGACAATCGTGCTGGTTTCCACCTCTAAATCCTTTTATCAATGGAAAGTTAATGGTATATCAATCGGTCTGATGAGTAAAAGAGATCAAAAGACAATCCGATCTTTTGAATCAGTTGTATTCTTGCAGCATCACATTGATTGAATATTGATTGGGGGCTGTCTCGATGATAGACACAATTCGATAAGGATGATCCTCTATGGAGATCATGTTTCCTGAAATAAGTTTTTTTTTGGGAAAGTCCATTTCCATGAAATTACAATGCCGTAAAGCACCATAAATTTTTACAGAAACAATGTCGCTGTTTTCTATCATTTTTTAGACCAACAATCCTTTTGTTGTTTCTTCCTTGATTAAATTGAAAGGGTTCCATTGTATCTAGTTCTCTGGAAATGACAAGCAATAGATGAAAAAAATAAAGAAGTTGTTTAAGTCAAATGCCCTTGATAAACTGCTATTCATGATGTACACAATGTCGATTGTATTTTTCATATTTTGTAGGAGAGCATGTGAGTTGGAATGTGACGGAATATTGTGTAATCCAAATTGCACGAGCAGAATTAAACCTCGATGAGGTGAATCGTTTGCGCCAGTTTATTGAAACGATGGTCGATGAGGGAAAAAACAAAATTATCATCGATTTTTCGGATTTGGAAAGTATCAGTAGTATTGGAATTGGAAATCTGATTATGATTTCCAGCAAAGTGAAGAAAAGTGGTGGAAATCTCAAATTAATAGGGGTCCGTGATGAAATTGCCAGGGTGTTCAAAAGAACTAAATTTGAGCAAATCGCCCAGGTTCATCTCATGTTACAGTGAATTTGTGACAAAGTTGGGGAAAGAAAATGAGTGGTTCACAGCAAAAAAAAGATACACATATCAGCAGTGAAATAGCAGAGTACCGAGATTTATTGGTATTTTTGAAGGAAAATGAGGATAAACTACGAAAACTTCTATCATCCAATATGGTTTCCTTTCATGACATTGAAGAATTCTTGGATGTACGCACTGAAAAAGAAAAGTGTTTAACTATTCGAATCGATGAAAATACTTTGCAACGGCTGGAAGAGACGAGTAGCTTCCTGAAGACATCCAAGAATCGCTTCATCAATGCGGCGATTTTATCAATGTTGCAATATTATGAAAATCATAGAAAAGAGTCTGAAGAAATGACTCAGTTTGATTCTCTGGTGGAGCAATCGATGGAACGAGAATATACGCTGGAAGAAGAAAGCATCAAAGAATATATCGGTCAGGACGAATTCATAAATACACTCAAAAACTGGAAAAACATGGATTTGAAATAGTCGAAAATCTCTGAAAATGTTTCAGTTTGTTCAGTGTTAGTAAAAAATTTTTATGAAAGTGTGATTTGACAGAACGTACCTCCAGTAAAAACATTCGAGTTTTACTTTCTGTTTTACAATTTGTAATTCCTTATAAATTTCGGATAATCGCTGCCGGGATCGCCTTGGTCTTCACAGCAGGAGTGGCCCTTTCCATCGGTCAAGGATTTCGAATGCTGGTCGATGAAGGGTTTGTGTTAGGATCATCAGATGGCCTGACAGAAATAATAGGCGTTATTTTTGTGATGGTAAGCCTATTGGCACTGGGCACATTCACCCGGTATTACCTGGTTTCCTGGATTGGAGAAAGGGTAACAGCAGATTTACGAAAAGCCGTCTTCAACCATGTGATTGAACTCCATCCCAGTTTTTTTGAAACCAATTTAAGCAGTGAAATACAATCAAGAATCACCACAGACACCACCCTTCTGCAAACGGTGATTGGTTCGTCCGTATCATTGGCTGTACGCAATGGTTTGATGTTTTGTGGCGGATTGATCTGGCTTTTCATCACCAATGTCAAACTGACTCTTTTGGTGATGGTTTCCGTTCCCCTGGTCATCACACCTATTTTAATATTTGGTCGTAGAGTGCGGAAATTATCCAAGATCACTCAGGATGAAATTGCCCATGTCGGTTCATATGTGGGAGAAGCTCTGCAAAATATAAAAACGGTGCAGGGATTTAACCATCAGGAAGTGGATGTATTGCAATTCTCCGAACAGGTGGAAGCAGCATTTCATGTGGCCATTCGTAGAATACGCCAGAGAGCGTGGTTGATTGGTGCTGTGATGATGCTTGTTTTTTCTGCCATCGTTTTTATGATTTGGGTAGGTGGTCAGGATGTGATGAATGGCAGTATCACGGCTGGAGAACTGGTCGCATTTGTTTTTTATGCAGTCGTCGTGGGTTCGTCAGTCGCAACAATTAGTGAAGTGATTGGCGAGCTACAACGTGCTGCAGGAGCGACTGAACGTTTGATGGATTTGTTGTATGCGGAAAATCTGATTTTAGCTCCTGAAAATCAACATTCTTTCCTGGAGCAGATTCAAGGAAGGTTGTCTGTTAATAATGTCACCTTTGCCTATCCTTCCCGGCTAGAAACGCCTGCAGTTAATCAGTTGAATTTGGAAGTCAACCCAGGAGAAAAGTTGGCTTTAGTCGGGCCATCAGGAGCTGGAAAAACCACCATCTTTGAATTGTTGTTACGGTTTTATGATCCTCAGACCGGTCGTATCCTGTTTGATCGAATCGATATCAAAACCCTGGACCCCAAGGAGTTGAGGAAACATATTGCCATTGTTCCCCAGCAACCCGCTTTATTCAGTACCAGTGTTTGGGAAAATATTCGTTATGGCAATCCCGATGCCTGTGAACAGGAAATCAAAGCTGCTGCAGAAGCGGCATTTGCTGTAGAGTTCATTGAAAAATTACCGGAGGGGTATGATACATATCTTGGAGAATCTGGGATCAGGCTATCAGGTGGACAGAGACAAAGAATTGCAATTGCCCGTGCGATTTTAAAAAATCCGAAAATCCTGTTGCTGGATGAAGCCACCAGCGCCTTGGACGCAGAAAGTGAATATATGGTTCAGAAAGCTCTGGAACAACTTATCAAAGACCGTACTACTTTGATTATTGCCCATCGCCTGGCTACTGTCAAAAATGTCGACAAAATTGCCGTATTGGAAGAAGGAAAAATTATTGCTTTGGGAACACATCAGCAACTACAAGAATCGTCTCCACTGTATGCCAGGCTGGCTGAGTTGCAATTTAAAGAAGTTTGACCTGTTTATTCCTCTTTGCTGGATACAATGCTCTGGATTGCATCCAAGAGTTCGTCTGAATCCAGAGGCTTCAAAAAAAACTGCTGTATTCCGTATTCTTTGAAGTTGTCTTCTGTAATCTGATCACTATAACCAGTCACCAGAATAATAGGAAACTCAGGACGTATCTTTAATATCTCCTGACTGAGTTGAATTCCTGTCAATTTAGGCATTTCCTGGTCAGTCAGCAACAAATCAAATGCTTTTGGAGAATTACGGAACATTTCCAGTGCTTCGTGACCATCTTGACATAAGGTTACTTGATATTCCTCCAGCGTGGAACGATACACTTTAGCAAGTTGGACTTCATCTTCTGCCACTAAAATGTGATATTTGTTTTCTAATGGTGTGCTGATTTTCTGGATTTTGCCAGTAGATTTAATGGGAAGATTCATTTTTGGGAGACCATTTTCAATTGTAGGAAAATACAAATGAAAAGTCGTTCCTCCTGAAGATTCATGCATTCCGTTTATAGCCACTTCACTTTCTACAGTAATTCCTCCTTTGTGGTTACGAATGATATTGTAAACCCCTGTTAAGCCCAATCCAGTCCCCTCTTTCGATGGTCCGATTTCGGTCCCCCCTACTCCTTTTGTCGTAAAAAAAGGATCAAAAATATGTTCTTGCAAATGTACGGGAATTCCTTTACCAGTGTCCCGAATTGCAACATGAACGTAAGAACCTCGGGAAATTCCATAAATATTGTCAGGCGCTGTTTTGAACTCAACAGGTTGTAACGTAACATCCAGCAAACCCTGCTTATCTGCCATTGCTTCTTTGGCATTGATGTATATATGAAAGACGGCTTGTTGCAACTGTGATTTGTTTCCAAGCACAAAGGGGCTATCAGAGTCTAGATTCTGTCGAATTTCAATGTTGGCAGGAAGTATGGTTCTGGCCATTTGCAAAGAATCTTCAATAGTTGAGACAATATCCACCGGCCGATGGGGAGTTTCCTGGGAGCGAGTGAAAGTCAGTAATTGGGAAATCACCGTTTGGGCACGTCTGCCAGCTTCCATGATCGCGTCGATATGTTCTTTCCCTTCCTCTTTATCATGATACAAATGTTTGAGCAATTCGGCATTACCCAATATGGTGAACAAGATATTATTGAAGTCATGAGCAATTCCACCAGCAAGCACACTGATGGCTTTCATTTTTTGCGCATGGCGTAATTGTTGTTCTAAAGCCAGTTTTTCAGTGATATCTTTATTGACAGCAATAAAATGGGTAATATTGTGCAAATCATCTTTGACAGGAGAAATTGTCATTTCGACCGTGAAGAAGGCTCCATCTTTTTTCTTGTTGATGATTTGACCTCTCCAGATTTTATTATTGAGGATGGTTTCCCACAAATCTTTATAAAATGGAACATCGTGTTGATGGCTTTTTAAAATGTTCGGATTCTTTCCTTTCACTTCTTCCAGTCGATAGCCGCTTAACTGTTCGAAATAAGGATTCACATATTCAATTCTACCTTCTTTATCTGTGATGAGAATGGATGCTTCTGCCTGTTCAATGGCTGTTACCAGTTTTGTTAACTCTTTTTCTGTTTTTTTGTGCTCTTCAGCTTCTTGCTGTAATTTCTCGTTGATCCTCTCTGACTCAAGAGTTTTTTCCTGTGCTTTTTGCTCTAAGTGGTGAGCATAATGTTTTGTGGCTAATGCTGATTGTATCCTGGCTTGTAATACCAAGGGACTGATTGGTTTGGTGACAAAATCCCTGGCCCCTTTTTCAAAGCATTGAGAAAGGATCGAATCTCTCTGGTCAGCAGTCAGCATGATGACAGGGATATCAGAATATTGAGGATGGTTTTGCAATTGTTCCAGCAATGTGAATCCATCGAGTTGGGGCATATTGATATCCAGCAAGATGAGATCAATGGCTTCTTTATCCAACAGTTGAAAGAGGTATTCTGGCTTGGTGATGAATTGAGTCAAATATCCATAATCGTGAAGAAGGGCTCGAACATGTTGTATTGTTTGAGCCTGGTCATCCACAATAAGGATTTTGGCTATTGACGTCATATTATTGATCCTGGCTATAACAAAGAAATGACGGTAGAAGATTGATCCGAGATTGGCTGGAAAGAGCAACAGCATCCGGATAGATGCCGTTATGTGATAGGGATATTTATTAATTTCTGTGGATATATACCAATATCTATGTTAAAAAAAAGTACAAAATTTTAACATAAATTGTAAAAATATCTGACATATAAATCCCATGACGTTGGATCAGCTTGAAATTTTGATTGCTGTAGTTGAACAAAAAAGCTTTTTAGCGGCTTCTGAGGCAATTCACCGCAGTCGTCCTGCACTTAGTATTGCCATCAAAAACTTGGAAGAAGAATTAGGAGTACCTCTTTTTTTGAGGGATAAAATACGCCCACGTTTGACGCCTCAAGGAAAAATTTTGTATAAGGAGGCACAACGAATTGTGAATCAAACCACTCATTTCAAAACGCTTGCAAAACGTCTCGCAGGTGGAATGGAACCTGAAATTACGGTAGTCGTCAATGCTCTGTGTCCCTTGCCAGCAGCCATGACCGTTTTGCATTTATTCCAGTCAGATCATCCTTTCACCCAATTGAATGTCAATGTAGAATATGGAGAAAAAGCCCTGGAACTTTTACTGGAAGGAAAAGCTGATTTAGTCTTGACTGAACTTAAGGAAGAATACCGTCACCTGGAAGCCATTCCATGGAAGACGATTGAACTGATTCCAGTTGCTACTCCTGCCCATCCTTTGGCAGCCATGGAAAGAGAACTTCAATATGAAGACATCGTTGGCTATACACAAATTGTCGTCAAAGGGAGTACTGAAGATTTGCGGTTAACTCAATTTAGCAAAGAAACATTCGGACACTATTTGAGAGTTGACGATTTTTATATTCAAAAACAATTGCTTTTATCTTTTTTTGGATGGGGATTTATGCCACTTCACTTGATTGAGGAGGAAATTGCCAACGGTAGTTTGAAACCACTACTGATCAATGGTCTGAAGAAACGTACTGCTGAAATTAGTTTGATTCGAAGGACAGATCGACCGTTAGGACCTCAATCGAAAAAAATATGGGGAATTTTATGTTAGTACCATGCATGAGACCATCAATGAACATTAAGATGGAGATTATTCCTTAAAGCTTGCTAATGCTTTTTTTTCTGTGGGATAAATGGGAATAATTTTATCAAGTTCAATTAACTCAAACACACTTGTTACTTTCTGGTTCAGCCGGCAAAGCAACAATTTCACATCATGTGTTTGACAGGCGCGGAAAATAGACACAATCACGCCAATTCCGCTGGAGTCAATAGTCGGCACATTTTCTAGATTAATAATATTTCCACGGTAGTTTTCTTGTTCGACAATAGACAGTAGTTTTTCTTGGATATTCGGTGATTCATCCTTCGTGATCTGTCCATTGATAGAGATGATACAGATGTTGTTTTCTATGCGGTGAGACAATTCCATGAAAAATACTTTATATATGCATTTATAGAAGAAAGTATAAGAAGCTTATGAATGATACGATGGAATAATTGAGTAGTCAAGGTTGTATCAGTAGGAGCGAACATAAACCGTATACTTTTTTGGGAGTCCAAAAAAATCAACATGAAAATGGTATATTTTACCCGTCTTGCTGGCGAGGGGCCGTATCGACGGACCGCCGCATCAGCGTACCGGCCCCGTCTCTTTTCAGACCTTCGGCTCTATCACTCTGGTTACATAGTGTACCATGTGTGCCAGGCGATGCCTGGAAGTTCTAGAAAATCTGGCACAATCCTGTTAAATTCTTTCTTGGAAAGAACCTACATCAAATAGATCAAGTATTGAGGATATTATGGAATTAATTGAAAAAGAGATCAGTAAAAGCACCTTAATCATCCAAGTCAATGGCGAGTTAATCACTCATGAAGAAGTAGAAAAATTCCGCAGAGTTTTGACTTCTCGGGAACATCGGAATATGGTGATTAATTTAGGGCAGGTTTCGTTTTTGTGTTCATTGGCCATTGGTATGATGATCATGGGGTACAAACAAAGCAGTGCCAGGCAAGGATCTTTTATTTTGTGCCAGGCTCCCAAGGAAGCGGAAGATAGTTTACGTGATATGGGATTGTTAGACTTACTCACATTTGCCAAAGATGAGAACGAGGCAATGACGATGCTGGGAGAAAATTAAAAATCCCGTTTATTCCCTATTTTACCAGATTTCACAAATTTCATACAATTTTCCATAAAAAACTCTTAATTTAGTGTCCGGTTTTATGTACTACCACAGTTTCCAGAAATCTTGCTTATTGAAACAATTGTTTTAAACGAGTAACGTTGGATTCTAGTTCTGTTCTGAGACTGGAAGAAGAATCAGGGCAGGATTTGAGAACATAATAAGCGGTTTGGAGCACGTCACGCCAGCGTGGTTTTTTGGGTAGAGTCGAGATTTTGAGATAACGATCCAGAGTACGGGTGCGGGGAGAACCGTTGGCATCAAAATAGATATTCCAGATTTGACTTTCTTCAGCCAACTCGACCTTGGATTTATTAAGAGACTGATTCCAATAAGACAGAGAAAGAGACATGGTATCAACCAGGCACTGGCGTAACTCATCATCATGGTTTTGTGCCTGGTCAAAATCGATGACTCCATCCAGGGTTTCAGGCAGGTGACGAATCTCTTGCAGTAAAGTGGTATCATCATCGGGTAAAGACTGAGCGGCTCCAGCCTGATCAAGGAGTCGAATCAAATGTCGTCGTTTGGCCAAAGATTCGGCCTCGACTTTTTCCTTCTGAAAAATCACATCCCGCAAACGCTCATTTTCTTTCAAACGCCTTACCGATTGTTTCAATTCCAGGTGGTTTTCAATGCGAGCGATCAACTCTTCTTTGAGCACCGGTTTGGTCAGGTAGTCATTGGCTCCTGCTTTCAAGCCAATCACTAAATCCTCTGGCCTGGTCCGGGCCGTCAACAAAATGACAGGCAAGTCTGTCGCTTCAAATTTACTGCGTATTGCCCGACAGACCTCATAGCCATTCATCTCTGGCATCATCACATCCAGGATCACGAGTTTAATCTCTGTTTCCAGAGGATGGCCATCTGATTCTAAGACTTCCAATGCTTCTTTGCCATTGATTGCTGTAGAAATCGAATACCCTTCCTGACTCAAGATATTGACCAACACTTGCAGGACAATGATGTCATCATCAACCACCAGAATATGAGCTTTTTCTTTCCCTGCGGGGACATGTACCGAAAGTGGAATTTCTGCATCAACAACAGAGAGAGCAGCGGGAATGGGCTGGGCCTGCGATTCCAGGGGGGGCAGTTCGCTATCTTGCAAGGGAAGAGAAAAAGTAAAACGGGAACCTTCATCCAATTGAGATTGTACTGCCAGGGTTCCCTGATGAAGTTCTACCAGTTGTTTGGTTAAATATAATCCCAATCCTGTCCCTCCGTGGCGTCGTGAGATCGAACCATCTGCCTGCTCAAAGGCATTAAAAATACGATCCAATTTGTCCGGTGCAATGCCAATTCCAGTATCCACCACATGAACTTTTGCTTGTTTTTCCTCTACCTCCGCATGGATTTCAATACTCCCCTGACTGGTGAACTTAATAGCGTTGCCCACCAGATTGAAGAGGATTTGCTGCAAACGGTTTTCATCAGCAACCACATCAGGAAAGCTCTCAGGAATCCTATTGACCAGATGAAGTTCTTTTTTGCCTACCAGAGGCTGGCAAAGGGTCAGGATCAACTCCGTCACTTCTTGCAATCCCACAGGCTGGAGATTCAATTGCAGGTCTTTATTCTTCAGCCGGGAGAGATCCTGGATGTCATCAATCAAATGGGCCAGGCGTTTTCCACTTTGTGTGATCAGCTTCAAATTTTTCTCTTGTTCAGGAGTTGGGGTACCTCCCGTCCCATCCAGTAATGATTGACTGATGCCAATGATACCAGCTAAGGGAGTGCGTAGCTCATGAGACGTGTTGGCCAAAAACTCGTCCTTCAATGTATCGACTTTCTGTAGATTTTCCGCAATTTGTTTTTGTGCTAGATATTTTTCTTTACGAACTTGATGATTATTGATAGCAAGCGAAACTGATTGTGAGAAAATAAATAAAACGAGCCCTATCGGTAACCAATAATCCGTATCTGGTATCAGGGCAAAATCTATCATCAGATCACGGACTGCTATGATCACAAAACAGGCAAACCCGACCAGTAACACCTGAGCTTGCAAACGTTTCTCTCCCAAAGAAGCACGTATCAAAATATAGACAATCCATATTAAGAAAATACCTTCGTAAATCAAAAAAGCATCTTTCACATATTGCCGGGCCACTGAATGTATAGGAAACACAGAGACTAATAAAACCAGAAATCCTCCAACCCCAACCAGGATGAAAGATGTCTGACGGTGGCTTTCTTTAGGAAATAAACTTCGAAAAAACAAAATCCCGACAGGAACCGCCAGCCAAAGGTTGACTAGATAAAATTTCCAATAAGCCATATAAGTGTCCACGTTTGGCCAATGTGGGAATTGATATTCGAGGTAATTACCAAAGGCAAAAACATGTAAAGAAAATTGTAAACAGGTAATCCCAAACCATAAAGCAGAGCGATCCGGAGGATTGACGATAAATAATACCAGGTGATAAAAACCAAATATGAGCAGTAAACCCATTATGAAAAAATCCATCGACATCTGTTGGAATAAACGCTTCTGAATCTGTAGATCTTCCCCTAAAACAGGGCTGGCGACAGGGCCTCCAATCGGATAATGAAAATTACTCACTTGCCAGAGTACCGTTAACTCTCCTGTATTACGGATCAATTGGGTTTCTTTGCGTAACAAAGGAATGGTTTTTTCTTCATGAGTTCCGACGAGTCCAATCTGAATTCCTGGGCTGACCGATGATCCCTGCTCGTCAAGGATAGTGAGGAATGATGCTGAAAAGGCTTTTCCTGAGTAGAGTTTTAAGATATTTTTTGGTGGCTCCAGGTATTTGGGAGGCAGGATCACTTTAAGACGAAAGGTGGCATAACCAATATGATTCAATTCTTCTCCATTGGAGAGTTGATAACCTCCGAATCTTCGAGGTATTTTAAAAATTCCATCTGGCAAAATCGTTTTCCCAATGCCCTCGTCACCCCCTTCCAGGAGTTGATTCCAATACAGTTCCCATTCACCCGACAGGGCAACAGGACCGTCTTTTTCAAAATCCCAATCTCTTAAGTCCAAAATTCCATTGCTTGCGGTTGGTCGTTTTTTACCAGAATATTCCGTGGAACAACTGATGAAGAAAAATGTTACGAATAAAAAAAGAAATATGAATAGGAACGGACGTAGCACTGCCAGGTAAACACGACAAGCGGTGAATTTCATATTATTTCTTCTGTTGTTGGGAAGAGTATGAATGTTTCTTTTTAGCGATTCGAAGGAGATAGGCTAAATTTTAAAAATTGATGAAAATTTAACTATCAGAGATAAGATATCTTTAAGTGGTATTGAGTTCAAAATCAATGTGAAACGACAATAATTTTAAATATTGTCACAATAGAAGCACCTTCATCAGGGTTATTAACGTCATACTACGCAGCGACGACAATCGTATAGGAGGGAAGATTTTTGGGGATTTGAACAATTAATCAAAAGGAAAGCGTTGAACACAACGAACAGAATAAGAATCTGTGAGGCTGGAACTAACAATAATCCCATCATAAGTGGGAAGTGGTGTAATTTGACCGAGTGCACTTTCTGTTAATGTACCAACCCCTTTGTTATCAGGATAAGTGGAAGCAGTGATATAGCGATGAGGGTGATGAGTTCCATCTGACTCACACTCTCCAGAACTCTCAACGCAAAAATTGTTCGTTGCACTTCCTGCTAAATCAAAGAACGAAATGAATTTAAAACTGGATTCCATATTATTCCACTCATTTTCAGAAGGCAATCTCCAGCCACCATCACATACTGTCTGTGCTTCTTCAGGAGTGACACACTCTGTATAATCAGGGGCACGGCATGATCGCCTGTCCTCAAACTCTATAATCAGACATCCATTTTCATTACTGCTATGGAAAAAACCATTACCAGTCACATTAAAAGGAGCATCACAAGATGTAGATCTGAGAACCCGGACCTTACGAACCGTCTTGTCCTTGGTCTCTTGAATTCCCCAAAAGAGCTTTGCCTGGACTTTGACTTTAATGCTGAATTCATAAGTTCCCGGCACTTCTCGAATTTGAAAACAACTGTCACTCCCACGACAAGCACCAATGGGGACTCCATCAGCAAACCAACGGATGTCATCATACACCGATGCCGATGCATCCAACTCAAATGTTTGTCCAATTTCGATCAGTTTGGGAGAATAAGACAAGCGAGCATGTGCTGGCTGGCCCGCACAAACTGCTCCAATCTCACAGGTATAATTTTCTGGGGAACAACTAACAATAGCAAAAAACATGATACCAATTCCTAAGAATTGAAATAGCTGATACCTCATGGATTTATCATCATGAATGGGATTAATCTGAGAACCTGTTTGAAAAACCTGATTTTGCTACAAAACCACTTCATTAGCGTTTGTTTTGAGAAAACTTTCGTTAAATAGGGTCGCTATTCGCCTTAAATTTTTTCAAAAATCTGCGCAACGAGATCGATTTTTCACAACAAACCATCTTTTCCAAACAGATTCTGAGTTTTAAATCCATTTTGTTATTGATAGGAGGGAACACAAGATGGCACAGCTGCGTGCTCACCGGCAAATGGCAGCCCTAATGTTTCTTCCAATAATTGAATAAACGCTTCTCTATTTTTAATGTACCTTTCAGCATATAGGATAAGTAGATTTCCATAGAGATAAAAAAATGGTGCCCCTCTGCCTGCACTCCCCCAGGTCAAGTGTCGAATATTGTCTTTCATCCCCAGATAGTTGGCACATGGTGAAATATGAAGTTGGGTTAATTCATCCAGTGATTGATATTCATAAATCCGGAGTCGGTGACCATCAATAGATAACAAACGTGCGTATGTCTCTAAAGTAATATCAAAATAACGGCTCTCTATTTCCACATGAGCCCCCTTGCTTTCAAACATTTCCGCCATGTCAAAGTAGCTCAAAACTGTTTGCAGAGTCTCGTCATTTTGGGCTATGGCATTGGTGAGGGCATTTTCGCTTTTATTTAATTCGTCGATGAAATAACAATCTCCACCCGCAAAAGGTTCACCCAACGTGCTTTCCAATAAACGAAGCAACAATCCTTCGCACCCTACGTATAGAAGAAGAATGTTTTCTTGTCTGTAAAAGTGAGGACTGCCCGCCCAATCAACTGTTGCAGACATACTTGTTGTGCCTACAAGGTGTCCAGAATCTGAGATAAAGATTTCCTCAAACTCGTTATTAGAGAGGTATTCATAAGTAAACATCCGATAACTATTGACGTGCAGGATGTAAGAACGAGTATTGAACATTTTATCTGTATCAATTGCGTCTGGGATCACAGCAGCTTCTGTTTCATCAAGCGTTCGCACAATATCTGCTATCATCAGAGGGCCAGGTTGTGTATTGCTTAATTCGGCCTCATTGTTTGACTCCCTTTGTTTGTTAGAGTCGGCACAGGCATGGAAAAGGAAAATGATCAGGACAATAGAAAACAGTCGAAACAATCGGGGCATACATATACTTTTCATGATAAATTTCACACTGTTTGGTAAACGGCGATGAGTGTTAAAACGGGATAGATAATCAAAAGACTATAAGTTGTCCAAGAACCTGTCTGAAAAAATACCAAGATTTTTTCAATTTGAGACACTTGCGAGACAAATGTCTTACCTCGTTTCCTGACACATAATGGGCAGCCCATCTGTCTGATCGTAAAAATGATCAAGTTCGGGGGTTTGACATGAAGATTTATAGATGATTCCACTATCTGATCGACCTCTGCCTAATGGATCACTATCGAATTGTAAGAAATCTGTGTGACCATCAGAATGGAAAATAATGGCAAATGCGACCTGGGAGTCAATTCCCTGGAAATCGTATCTTGCGTAAAAAGGTTGCCTCTCTGTAAATGAATCAATAACACAATTATCTACTGTTTCTCGATCTTCTCCAACAGCAACACGGCCACAATCAATAGCATCTTGACTGGCTAAGCTATGGATCTTTTGATCAAAATCGTCACTATCCAACCCCGTGGAGTCGTTCAAACCATCACCACATGAGATTAAAGTAAAACCCAGGAGAATAATGATAAAAAAATATTTTGAGTTTTGATTCAACATATTGTGGTCTTGCTCATATTTGTTTTCCAATCATTTATCCTGAGGTGTGATTTCACATTTACCTCAAACGCCGTGTAGAACCCCCTAGTCCTTTTTAACTAGCTTTACAAAAAATGTTCTAAAAATATAGACTTTATGTGGTCAAATTTGTGAAAATACTGGCAAATTTGTGAAAAGTTATAAAATTGGCATAAATTTTGACACGATTTTGAGAATCTTTGATAAATTCCTAATTCCCCTCTGTACTTGCTTCAGCAGTTGGTTAGCGAAGAATAAAAGTGAAGCCAAGAACAAGTACCACACATGTTGTCTCGATTTTCTTTACGATGAATTGTGCTGTAATGGTACTCCCGATTCACCTGCCTGGTAGATACAAGATGGCACTGAGTTGGATGGGCCAGCAAAGGGAGAACCAAGCGTTTTCTCCAAGAATAACGAAAACGATTCTGTAAAACTCATGTAATGTTCGGCATGTATGATCAGTAGATTTCCATAGAGATAAAAATAAGGCAGCCCATCCCCCCACTTCCCCCAAGTGACCCACTTTATCTCATCCTTAGCCCCCAGATATTGCCCGCAGGGC
>JANQHV010000454.1 GCA_028282505.1 SAR324 cluster bacterium
AATACCATTCTGCGTTTTGGAATCAAGCATGGGGTAAAAAACAATGAACCCCGTAATTTGTACAATGCTGCATTCCATTATGGGCGTTTTATTGAGGCACTGGTGGATCATAAAAAAATCGATCATGTGAAACACTGCTTTTCCTATATGAGGATTTATGGGATGGAAGTGTTCAAGCACGGCAGAGCCTGCCCCTCCATGTATTTTATCGTCGATGTTTTTGCTGCAGAAATGAAGAAGGTGCTCATTTCTATTTACGAGAAAGAATGGGATGAAGAGGTGCAGAACGGTTTACTCAAAGAAATCTTGCTAGTAGACAATCCACCGGATTATGATAAGGAAGATCTGGACCGTGGCCTTTTGATCAACAACGGCGTGCGTGTATTGCAGATGGGATTGGCCTTGTTTTATGCACGGGAAGGAAAAGATGATTTTGTGATGAAGATCATTACTGATATTTTGGATGATCTGGATGTTTTAGGAGAGTCCATCTTCCATCGGGTGATTGATTCCACTTGTGCACGTTTGCAGTTTTCCGGCCCCACCTTTTGGGAAGATACGGACCGGGGAAATTTGAATATCTACTACACACCCGATCAACCACAGATTGCGGAATTCAAAGAACAACTGTATGAGAATACCCGAAGAAAAATTCTCGAATCCTTTGAAAAGCGCTATTCCTTGACAACAGAAGAATCCCAGTTGCTCCTGGGCCTGTCTCGTTTGAATGAGAAGCAGGAAATTGCCGTTCTGGCTGAATCTCCAGAAATTTATGAAACGACATTGCCCAAATTACAAAATATTGACCAAGAGACCTTATCCAACCTGGTCTCTCTCCGGGAAAAACTGGGATTCACTTCCGATAATCCCAGTTTAAAAATTATCACTACGCGCCAAATTGCTATCAATACGGAGATGCAGGTGATCTGCCGTCAAACCCAGAAAACACTTTCTTCCCAGGGAGTTGTTGCGTTTTCATACCTGAATTATTTTTATCTGCGTTTGCCACAAAAAGCAGAAAGTATCAACTGGCAGGATTTTGGGAAGGTGACGTTTCGCTTCAAACCCCCTCGCCAAAAATTTACCTACCAATTTGAATCCAAGTTTGAAGGTCCTCCTCTTGACAATCACCTGTTCAAAGTGAATCATGTCGATGCCATCAAGGTGATCGAAGGGTAACCTAACTCACTTTGTGTACACATTTTGCTAAAGATGATTGGTCTTTATAGGAGAGTTCCTCATTTTGGCACCGGGCACAAAGGCAGTAGGCACAGAGGCACAAAGTAAAAAACGGCATTCTTCCGTAGCTTGTAGTAAACAACAATATTTTCTTCACAATATCGTAGTGATTTAGATTCCTTCTGCCTACCTTACAAAAATCAGAAACTTAATTGAATAGATAATCTATGCGAATCCGAAGTTAAAATTTCTGTTTTAAAATTAGTACTATAAAACTCTGGAGTATGCACTGGATTCCGGGTCGACCCCGGAATGACACAACATTTCAACTTCAGATTCATATATAATTTCTAAAAAAGTTGTTCAGGTAACATCAGTTAAGCACATCAGCACGAATGTTTTTGATCAGAGAAAAGGTGGCACCAGCATCTATGCTTTTGTAGACAAGGTAGCCTTCTGTGGCTACATAAACAATAGAGGAATTGGAGGGAGCAAAAACGATATCGTGAATACTCCTTTCTGCACTGAGCACCTGCTCTGTTGATAAAAGACCGTCTGTCGAGCGATAAAGATCACGGGTTCCCGCATATAAAACCAGTGAGGCATCTGTTGGAGAGACAGCGATGGGACCATTAGCCTGATTTTTGTCAGTCACATTCCAGGTTAAACCACCATCGGTCGACTTCTGAATTTCAAAAGAATCTTGTTCGTTGGCATAAATTGTCTGACCATCCTGCGATACACCAATTCCGGTAATAAGCAGAGACTGGAGTGTATTACCAAATATCTCCCAGCTTGCCCCAGAGTCCATACTTTTGAGGAACCCAACATTCCTCTCAAAATTGCTGCTTGCATTTTGGAGGCTCCACATACCGAAGGTTATGAAATCATTGCCAGTGCTGCCAAAAGGGATGATATGCCAGTAACCATTTTTGTCGGCATTGCCCAAATCCAGGGCATTGGTCCAGTTGGCCCCAGCATCAATGGAACGATAGATTCCCCCATTGAAATACTGTCCCTGCAAATCAGTAGTAGAGGCATAACCGCCTTCTACTCCAATGATCACAATTTCTGAGTTGGCCGGATGAACTTTGACGGAAGTGATTCGAGAATTCGATAACCCACAATTGCTGCGGCTCCAACTTTCTCCCCCATCGGTACTTTTGTAAACACCAGCAGATGCACTACTGTGGTCCCCTGTCACAGGACCAGGGGAATCGAGAGTGGCTGCATAAACGACAGAAGGATTATTGGGATCAAAGGCAATATCCCAGATTTCTGGATACACTTCTCCATTGGCGGTTGGAGCATGCCGAAGTCCTGCTCTCAATCGGGTCCAACTGGTTCCACCATCAATGCTTTTGACAAAGCCATTGCGCTCGGTTCCTATCAAAATGATGTCTGAGTCTGTGGGATGAACGGCCAATGCACGAAAAACGGAATCAAAGTCTTCTCCAATGGGGCCATCCGGACCATCTACAATCTCCAGTCCATTGCCTACGTCATTGCCGCAACTGTCCGTGTTGCCTTCATCATTGTCACTGGCCATGTCATCCGAAAAAATGGGAATTGTGGTAACATCTGAACCTGTGGTTTCCATAGTTTCAGTTTCCGAATCAGATATACTGCTGGAACCTCCTCCAGAACCACCACCGCCACCACAGGCGAATGTTAACAGAAGCGCAATGCAGAAAGTAAGAAGCAGACAAACCGGTTTGTTCATCACTCACCGTTTTCCATTCTTATTTGATTAGGTTTTAGAAGAGTTATTCTCTGATTCAGATGGGCTGGGTGTGTCGATTTTTGCTGTTGAGGAGGGAGCCTCGGCGTTTGATGTCGTGGAAGTGTTGGTTTTTTCAAATGCATCTGCCAAC
>JANQHV010000362.1 GCA_028282505.1 SAR324 cluster bacterium
CATGGTCTATGGCATGGACTTTTACATCATTGCCTGGGAGAAAGTAAAATCGCTAGCGGTCGCTGGAAAGCTGAGCTGCGTCACTGAGCTTGAAGGGACAGATGACTATTATCTACAATTGGCTCGATCTTCCTATTCCCTTTATAATTCGGGCCTTGGCAGTTCAAAGTACTGCCGTTGGTCTGACCCTTCAGACACGTACTTTCAAAATGATGTGAATTATGAGACCATCTTAACAGGAAGCTGTGGTAATTGCCTCTCACAACTGAAAACAGATGTGGGTTTACCAACATTTAGCGATGCTCAAAGTCAAGTAAGCGATATTGATATACCATCAATTATCGACACTCGATAGATCAGGAGAAAACAATAGATGAGAATTCATCAGATAATACTCCCGTTGCTATGTTTTTTGGTTATTGGCAGTTGGTGGTTTCTTCAAACAGGCGTTTCAACGCAAAAAGAAACCGCACAGACCCAGCAAACCAATCAGGAGCCTGCCACATTACCAGTTCCTATCGAAAAAGGGTTGCATGGAGAAACGCCGACTGTTCCCGGAATCTCACCACCGAAGGCAGCCTCGTTGGAATCAAGACAGGAAGCCCCCGTTGAAACAGAAATATCTGGCACAGACTTCAAAGATTCTGAGAGTTCTACAACGACGGCACCAGAGACACTGTCAGTAACAAAGCCCCTGGTCGCTCAAATGGCTCCGCTGTCCAAACCACTGGGATTTCAACCCTCCACTTATTTGTTGAATCTTCTGGCAAACGAATTTCATACCACGGACAATAGAAAGATCCTGACAACCCTGACAGTGGACAAGACTGTGGGATTTACCAAGATCGTCCGATATCTCGAATTGGTACGCACCTGTTACCGCCGTCAAGAAAGTGCCTGCTCATCCCACCGTAGTCCCCAAGACGATTATTTTAATGAAGGTTGGGATGTTTTGTACCTAATGGGTTTTGTCACAATGCTGGTCGAGGGCGTTGAAGAATTCGACCGTCATCTGCTCGCACAAACCCTGTCCCAAACAGACAATGACTGGGTCAGAGAATCCTCCATCAAATTGGCGGCTACCCTTTCCCCGTCCTTTGCACATCTGGAAACCTTAATGGAGGCCACTCGAGGGAGTATCAATCCACGAATTTATGAGTTGTTTATTGACACAGTCAAGCAATCTTATAACACGCCGCCGTATATCGAGACTGTCACCGAATTCTTAGTAGAGAGCATTCAACAGGGAGGATTTTATGTGGGAAAAACGTTGCCAACCCATATCTTGCCCCTGGTCTCAGCAGAAACCATTGATCAATATGAAGATTTGCTCGTAGAACTCCACCCGAACAGCTACCGTTTTCGAGCCTTGCAAAAGATGATTCAACAATACAATTCGCAATAACAATTAGTTGGCTAGTAGACGGATATAACTGACTAACGCCTCTATCTTTTCTCTACTGATGATCCCTTTCCAGGCAGGCATGAAATCACCTTTTCCATTTTCGATGCTTTGCACCAACTCTTCGTTACTCAACCCACTCATTGTTGCTGGATTGGTGTGATCCATGGGTTCCATCTTAATCAAAGATGTCATGATCCCATCCCCTTCTCCTTCCAAACCATGACAAGCCTGACAGTACCTTTCATAAAGTTTGAAACCCATTTCAGGATCTCCCATCAGCTTGTGCTTCGAGGTACTGATAAATCGGAGATAAGCAATCAGGGAGCGGATTTCCTGTTCACTGAGAATGTTTTCCCATTCAGGCATGGCCTGACTGATCAGATTGTGGCGATCACGACCCGTGATGGTTTGGCGCCCAGCTCCTGAGATGATTTTTTTCAAGATTGTGTCGCTTCTCGTGCGAACGGTCACCGTCAAATCCGCAGGTTTGATGTTCATTTTCACCGATAAGGGCCCATTTCCTTTGCCATCAGGGCCATGACAGATCAAACAGTAAGACGTAAAAAGCAACCGCCCTTCATAAGCCGGTGGATAGTCAGCATATGCATTTGAAACCAGGCATGAAAAGATCATCAACATCATTCCAATCATCAATTTTTTGACCATATTATCCTTTCAGTCGTATTTATACTTCTTTTAGTTGCCCTGATAAATATTTGTGAATAACACTTGATATTAGGGTTTGATAAGATAATCCATTGTGTGTGTTTTGTCAAAAAACCATTTTTATCGGATGAGATATTTTTCATTTGACAGGACAATTCCACAATTATTCTTTACACTACTTTTTTTCCAGTCTTAGAGGCAATGAAACTATAAAGAAGAATTCTCTTGAACCATGATTCGCATCCATCATTTAAACAAAACTTATGTTACGGGCAATACAACCCTTCATGTTTTGAAAAACCTGGAGTTGCACATTCAGGCCGGTGAACTGGTTTCCATCATGGGATCTTCGGGCTCTGGAAAGTCAACCCTGCTGAATATTCTTGGTATCCTGGACAGTTACGATACTGGAGAATATCATTTAGACAATACCCTGGTTAAAGATTTGAATGAAACGCGGGCCGCCAAGTTGCGAAATCAGCTCATTGGTTTTGTGTTTCAATCCTTCAATTTGATTTCTTTCAAAAACGCGATGGAAAATGTCGCTTTGCCCCTCTATTATCAAAAAGTTAACCGAAAAGAGAGAAATAAGCGGGCATTGGGATATTTGGAAAAGTTAGGTCTGCTTGAATGGGCAGAACATCTGCCCAATGAACTGTCTGGGGGCCAGCAGCAACGTGTTGCCATTGCCAGAGCTATGGTTTCTGAACCCAAAATTATTCTGGCTGATGAACCAACCGGAGCCTTGGACTCCCAAACTTCTTATGAGGTGATCAGTTTATTCCAGGAAATTCAAAAAACGGGAATCACTGTCATTATTGTGACTCATGAATTAGACATTGCCGAGAGAACCGAGCGGATCATTCAACTCAAGGACGGTGCCATCGTAGAGGACCAATGATATTCAGTTTGGATAAATTCCAGGAAATTTTGGATACAGTCAAAAAGAATAAACTGAGAACGTTTTTGACCTGTTTCAGTGTGGCCTGGGGGATTTTTATCCTGATTATTTTGCTGGGGGCAGGAACAGGTTTGGAAAACGGAGTTCGCGAAGAATTCAACCGAGATGCAATCAATAGCGTCTGGATTCGCAGAGGACAAACCAGCAAACCATACAAAGGATTACAGCCAGGCAGAAAAATACAATTCACCAATGAAGATTATGAGGAGCTGAAGCGCTCCATTGAAGGAATCGAGTACATGAGTTCCCGATTTTATGTATGGGGCAACAATAATATTACTTACAAAGAAGAATATGATACCTTCAATATCATCTCTTCCCATCCAGATCACCAATATTTAGAAAACACTCAGTTGATGCAGGGTCGCTTTATCAATGCGCTGGATGTGGAGCAGTACCGTAAAGTTGCTGCGATTGGAAATCAGGTCGAAGCGGCTTTATTCAAAGGAAAACCAGCAATTGGTGAATACATAGGCATCAATGGCATTTCATTCAAGGTCATTGGTACCTTCACCGACGAAAGGGATGAGTGGCAGCAACGCTTGATTTATTTACCCCTTTCCACCGCCCAACGAATATTCAATGGGAGAAATCGGGTCCATGTCATCAGCTTCACCACGGGAGATGTCAGCCCAGAAAAAGGTGCTGCTATGGAAAAACAAGCCCAGCAGATTTTAGCAACACGCCATCATTTCGATGTGACCGATGAACGGGCTGTTCATATTGGCAACCGATGGGAGGAATATCTCAAATACATGAGACTCTTTGGGGGGATTCGTATTTTTATCTGGGTAATTGGCATTGGTACCATTGTCGCAGGAATTGTGGGAGTGAGCAATATCATGCTCATTGCCGTTAAAGAGCGCACTCGGGAAATCGGAATCCGTAAAGCCTTGGGAGCTTCCCCCTGGTCCATCATTGATTTGATTTTAACCGAATCCATTTTGATTACAGTGCTGTCAGGGTATGTTGGACTTTTGTTGGGCATTGGGGTGTTGGAAGTGGTTTCAAACTATATGCCTCCTTCTACCTATTTCCGCAACCCCGAAGTTGACTGGAAAGTGGCCCTGGGTGCCTTCCTCTTATTAGTCTTTGCTGGATGCCTGGCCGGCTTCATTCCTGCCAGAAAAGCTGCACAGGTTAAGCCCGTTCAAGCACTTCATGATGAATAACTCACGTACATGTATGAATTTTGCTAAATCTTCATGGTTTTTGAAATTGACAATCTCCAGAATGGATAATGCGGGATGCAGATTGGAGGACTGGAGAAAAAACATCCTGACCCCCGAGCACTTTTTTGAGGCAGGTAAAGAGTTTAGCGATATACAGATTCAAGCTCTCAAGAGGTTCCAAATCAACAAAGCCCTGCAATGGGTCACCAAAGGCAAAAAGCCCAACGTCTTGCCAAAGTGTATAATGGAATGGCCGAAAATATAATCATACCTTGCTGTCATTCTACAATTTCCTCAACCACAGAAAAGGTAATGACCGTGACCAGCAGTAGTACGACTCCCACCGCAGAGGCATAGGAAAAGCGGTATCCCGCAATGGCACGGTAAATTTCCAGGGGCAGGGTACGCAGGGTTTCATCGGCAACCATCATGGTGGAATTCAATTCGCCCAGGGAAAGGGAGAAGGAGAAGAAAAAACCGATGAGTAAGGCTCGGCGCAACCAGGGAATCAGGATTTGAAAAAAATACTGAGTGGGTGTTTTTCCCAATGATTGGGAAGCCATGAGCCACTGGGGAGGCACGGAATCCAAAGAAGGTAAGACCACCCGAATCCAATAAGGAAAGGTGAGGACCGCATGGATGGTGATCAAAATGACGGTCAATCCCAATATGTCCAAAACCTTTCCTTGGAAAAAGGTATACCAGGCCACTCCAAAGATCACTGTTGAAAGACCAATAGGAAAGAGAGCAACCACCTCCCAGGATTTACGTCGCCATCCTTTGGTCTGGTGGATCATCACCGCCATTCCCAGTCCAAGGAAAGAAGACAGCAACGCACTGCTCAGTCCGATCTTGAATGAATTCCAAAGCGAGTTTAAGAATGTGTTGCCTTCACCTGAGGTGAATAGTTTGGCATACCATTGCAGAGTGAAAACCCATTGATTGTTTTCAAACTTGCGTAAGGAATCCGCAACAATGGAAAGAAGCGGACCAAAGGCAAAAATCACAACTAGAGTGAGCCATACCAGAGACAACAGAGCACTGCCAGAGCCTTTTTTTATTTCAGCAAACAAAGGTTTCTTGGCAATGATTTCCTGTGCAATGGTTTTGTCGACGCCACGAAACAAAGAAAAGAGAAATCCCATACTCAGAAAAAGTTGCAGGAAAGCCACACAAGCGGCCCCTTGAATGTCCAGTTCGACGCGTGCCAGTTGGTATATCAACACTTCCATATTGGTAAAGCGGACTCCACTGCCCAAAACCAGAATGATGGCAAAACTGTTCATGCAGAGTAAAAAAATCAATACAAAGGAAGAGAAAATCGAAGGAAGCAGCAACGGCAGATGAACTCGGATAAAAACTTTCCAGAGGTTCGCTCCCAACAACAGGGCAGCCTGACTGTATTTAGTCGATAAACGTTCCCATTGATCTCCAATGGTTTTGGTGGCAATAGGAAAATTGTAAAACACATGGGCAATCAAAATGCCTTTTAACGAATAAAGAAACTGAAATGGGGGCTCTTCCAGAGCAAAAGTCCACTGGAGGAATTGATTGACAAACCCATTGTTGCCAAAAAACAGAATCATTCCCAATACCACCAAAATTGATGGAAGGATAAAAGGCAGGTAGCTCAAAATCCGGAATATCCGTTTTCCAGGAAAATCAAAGCGGCTTAAAATCCATGCACCGGGCAGACCAAAAAGTACGGCAAGGATGGCACTCCAGAATGCCTGATAGAAGGAAAACCAAATAACACGGAGATTCCAGGGGTCCGATAAAAACTGGATCAGGTAGCTCCATTCAAACAGTGGTTCTTCAGGATGAAAGGGATTGCTGCCGAAAAAGAAATGAAGTAGTGGAAGGTAGAACCCCAGAATCAAGAGAAGAATGACCAATCCGAAAACAAGCTTCAGTTGCCCAGAGCTCTTGTCCATGATTTCAACCACTTCGAATTTTGCTGATACACCCTGTCAAAATCCAAAGTTTTCACACTGGCGGGGCGAGCTGCGATGCGAAACGAATCTGGAAGGGGCTGGTATTCAATGACAGGAAACATCCAGTTGGTCAAAGGAATCGCATTCTGGAATGCCGCAGATAACATAAAATCGATAAATTCTTGAGCCCGTTTCTCCTTTTTGGTTCCCTTCACAATACCAGCAAATTCCACCTGTTGGTAATGTCCTTCTGCAAAAACAGCAGCTTGATACCGTTCCGTTTTTTCATATTCCAAATGATACGCAGGACTGGTGGCATAGCTCAACACAAGAGGGGTCTCTCCTTTCGTGAACATCCCATAGGCAGCAGACCATCCAGAAGTGATGGTGAGCAGGTTGGGACTGAGCTTTTTCCAATAATCCAGATAGCCTTCTTCTCCATAAACCGAAATCGTCCAATGCAGGAAGGATAATCCCGGAGAAGACGTGCGGGGATCTTCGATTACAATTTTATTTTGATAACGTGGGGCCAATAAATCTTCGAGACTTTGGGGAGGACTTTTGATTTTTTCGGAATCATAGACAAAGGCCATGAAACCATAATCAAAGGGTGTGATTCTGTACTGAGCATCCATTTGCAGATGTTGGGGAATCTTGGTGAGTAACGGAGATTGATAAGAAGTAAAAATATCAGCCTCAAATGCCTTTCCCAGGTGACTATCGTTGATTCCCAATAAAATATCGGCTTTGGGATTTGCTTTTTCTAAGATCACTCGATTCAGCATCAATCCCGCATCACCCAAAGCGACTATTTTCAACTTGCATTGGCACTGTTCCTGAAAACGTTTAAATACGGTTGGACCCGGTCCCCATTCGCTGTTGAAGGAGTCGTAAGTGTAGATGGTCAAATCTGTTGCAAAGGCAAATGGAACGAACGAAAACAACAATCCAAAAAACAGGATTAATTTTTTGAGATACATGGTCCTTCTCCAAATACAAACGATGGTAACAGGGGAGGTTATTGGGGAAAGCGATTATAGTCTTATCCTGTCAATTGTCAATGCAGAGGGATATTGACAAATGTTCTATATCTTGTAATAACAAAACCTCATCGTTGAAATAAATAGACAGAGCTGTGTTAGAGAGTAAACATGGAGTATATGTGATGAGTGTTATCCCAAAGAATAGAAAAATTCTAATTATTGATGATAACGAATCCATCCATCAGGATTTTCAGGAGATATTGTCTTCCTCTTCTCAACAAAAGAAATTGTTAGATTTGGAGGCCAAACTGTTCGATGACGCCTCACCAACAAAGACGAATGATCAACGAGAAAAAATTAAATTTCAGGTGGATTCAGCATACCAGGGAAAGGAAGGCATTGATAAGGTAGCATCAGCATTGGCAGAGAATTCGCCCTATGCCTTGGCATTTGTGGATATCCGCATGCCTCCAGGAATTGATGGAGTGGAAACGGTCAAACAACTGTGGTCAATAGCGCCGGATTTGCAGATTATTCTTTGTACTGCTTATTCTGATTATTCCTGGGAAGAAATGAACCAATCTTTTGGACCTACAGAGCAATTGGTGATTTTGAAAAAACCGTTTGAATCCGTGGAAGTACGTCAACTGGCCAGTGCATTAACGGAAAAGTGGAACTTCTCCAAACAAATCCAACAAAAAATAGAGCAGTTGGAAAAAGAAATCAAAGAGCGACAAAAAGTGGAGTTGGCCCTGCAGGAAAGTGAGAAAAAATACCGCACTTTATTTGAAAACAACCCTGTTTCCATTTGGGAAGAGGATTTATCAGAAATTAACAATTATTTTCAACAGCTCCGAGCAGAGGGGGTGACAGATCTTGATGACTATTTCAAAAATCGTCCGGAAGCATTGGCCTATTGTGTACAACTGGTAAAAATTCTAGATATCAATCAAGCCACTTTGCAACTCCATCATGCAAAAAATAAGGCGGAATTGTTGGAAAATTTAAATAAAGTCTTTACTACAGAAACTTATCATGTTTTCCAAAAAGAAATGGTTGATTTCTGGACTGGAAAAAACCAGATACACAGCGAGACCACACTCCAGACAGTTGATGGTCAAATATGTCATGCAATCATTGGTGGTACTGTCGTTCCAGGGCATGAAACCGATTTATCTCGCGTATTGATTTCAGTTAGTGATATTACAGACAGAGTTCGTTTTGAGGAAGTCATGGTGCAGAGTGAAAAAATGATGACAATCGGTGGTTTGGCCGCAGGAATGGCCCACGAAATCAATAATCCCTTGAGTATTATTCTGCAAAGTTTACAAAATATCACGAGGTTTTTATCACCAGATTTTAAGCACAATCAAAAAGCTGCAGAGGAAGCGGGAATCGACCTGGATGCTCTGCAACACTATTTAAAACTTCGCAAAATCCCTGTACTCATTCAAGGCATACAGGAAGCCGCAGAGAGGGCGGCACGCATTATTAATGACATGCTGCAATTCAGTCGTCCCAACCAGACAGGTAAATCTCCTGTCGAAATGGCGGAATTGATTAATAAAACGGTAGAATTGGCTTCTTCCGATTATGACTTAAAAAAACAATACGATTTTCGTGATATCGAAATTATTCGTGAATTTGAACCCAATTTACCAATGGTCTGTTGTGCTCCTGGTGAAATCCAGCAAGTATTGCTCAACCTTTTTCGTAATGCTGCTCAGGCAATGCATGTGCAAAATGAAGAATCCACCAGGAAGGATCTCACCCTCATTTTACGGCTTCAGAAGAATGGTGAAATGGCCAGAATTGAAATAGAAGATAGTGGAATGGGGATGGATACTGTGACCAAAAAACGTGTTTTTGAACCATTTTTTACAACAAAAGAAGTGGGCATTGGAACAGGACTGGGACTTTCGATCTCTTATTTTATTGTGACTACCAACCATAAAGGGCAAATTATGGTTGATTCCAGACCAGGAAAGGGAACAACATTTACCATTCTTCTTCCATTTGAACATCAGGAATGAACTGTCTAAGTACAAGTGTTCACAATAAAGTACACAAATGCTTAATCTTATATCCTCCGATTTCCAAAGATTAAGAGTAAGATTAGGATTAAGAGTAAGACTGTCATAACAAGAATTTGAATACTTACTTCTGATTAGCAGTATTAAGTGAGATTAGGAAAAGAATATGAAAACAATTTACACTCATCGCATTGAAAATGACCTCTGCATCATTAACGTGATAGGGGAAGTGCGAGAGGATCTTTGCAGACATGTTGAAGAATGCTTGACTCATTACTTAAAGGGCATTGTTATCAATCTGAATAATATGGAAAAATTAAATTCCACAGCAGCCGGCATATTGGTGCAAATCGAAAAGAAATTGCAATCGTATCAGGTGAAATTGGCTCTTTGCGAGCTAAGCACAGCCAATCTTCGACTATTTCAAAACACACTTCTTGGACAAATTATTAATGTCTGCATGACAGAAAAAGAAGCAATCGACAGCATTCTCAATACTCCAGCTTCACGATAACTCCACATGGATGAATCTAAAAAATCTTGTAGAAACCTCCTATTTGACGTATTTTAATAGATTCTATCTATTCCTCACGTAAAACATCACGTAATCTCTGTTCTGCATATTTTGATCGCACACCAACTTCCTTTCTTGCTAAGGGGGACTGAAAAGGAGAAGTGAATGGCTGATATCGGTTTTATCGCGATGGTGATGGCACTTGCTGTCGCAATGTATGGTGCTATTGTTCCTCATATAGGAGTTCGACAAAACAATTGGAATCTGATTCGCTCTGCACAGTATGCGACCATCTTTAATTTTCTTTTAGTGTCTTTGGCAACAGGAGTGCTGATCCATGCCTTCGTCATCAGTGATTTTCGAATTGAATACGTCTGGGCCAATTCCAGCACAGATATGCCCATTTTTTATAAAGTAACTGGTTTTTGGGGATCTCTGGATGGATCATTACTGCTTTGGGCTTTAGTTCAAAGCGGATTTTCCATGATTGTGGCGTTTCGCTATCAGGATACCAATCGCGAACTCATTCCTTATGTCATTGTCATATTGAATATAATCATGGCCTTCTTGTTAGCTTTGTTGGTCATATGGTCCAATCCTTTCGTGGTTCAGGCCGTTGCGCCTGCAGAAGGACGGGGATTGAACCCATTGTTGCAAAATCCAGGCATGATCGCCCACCCGCCTTCTTTGTATTTGGGCTATATTGGTTTCAGTGTTCCGTTTGCCTTTGCCATGGCAGGTTTGATTCGTGGCAAACTGGACAGTCAGTGGATCTTAACTACCAGACGCTGGACTCTCTTTTCCTGGTATTTTTTGACATTGGGATTGATTTTAGGAGGACAGTGGGCTTATGAAGAACTGGGATGGGGAGGCTATTGGGCCTGGGATCCTGTAGAAAATGCTGCCTTCATGCCCTGGCTGACAGGAACCGCATTTTTGCATTCAGTCATGGTCCAAGAAAAACGGGATATGCTCAAAATTTGGAATATTGTTCTGATTATCATGACATTTGGTTTGAGTATCCTGGGAACATTTTTAACACGTTCGGGAGTTGTCAATTCAGTCCATTCTTTCACCCAGTCGCAGATTGGACCGTTTTTCCTGGTATTTTTAGCAGTTGTCCTTTTGTTTGCCTTCACACTGTTATTCAGACGCATTCGTCAATTGGAATCGGATCATCGTTTGGAATCGGTTCTCTGCCGGGAAAATGCTTTCATTGCCCAGAATGTTATGTTTGTTGGGATCGCTTTTACGGTACTGTTGGGAACAACCTTTCCCCTCCTCGCAGAAGCCATTCAAGGCACTAAGTTATCTATCCAGGCTCCATTTTTTAATACGATCACGGCACCGATGGGTTACATCCTTTTCTTTTTGATGGGGGTGGGGACGTTAATTGCCTGGCGACGGGCAAGCCTGGAAAATCTACGGAAAAATTTTATGGTGCCAGCGTTGATTGCTGCGTTGGGCACCATCGGTGTTGCGTTTGTGATTCCATTCAATCTGGAAGCTCTCTTGATTGCTTGGATTGCTATTTTTGTCACAATGACGGTGGTGATTGAACTGTTCAAAGCAACCCGGATAAAAAGTCGTCAAATGTCCACCAACTTTTTGATGGGCTTCATCTATGTGATATTACGCAATACTCGACGTTACGGAGGTTTGATGATCCATTTGGGAGTGGTGATGATGTTCATTGGCTTTGCGGGGCGTATTTTTGATTTAGAAAAGGATATCACAATGGAAGTGGACCGTGCTGTTCAAATTGGAGATTACGACTTGGTTTTCAAGGGAATTGATGAATTTCCAGTTCGTAATGCTGTTCACCGAGCAGCCATTGTTGAGGTTTATCAGGATGGCAAGCTTCTGGAAGTCATGAAGCCGGCACGGAGTTTTTATCCAACACAGCCTGAGCCCTTGACAGAAGTCGCCATACGTCGAAGTTTTTGGGAAGATCTATATCTGGTTCTCCACAACGAGGAGGCTGATGGCCAATCAGCAACCCTGAAAATTCATATCAATCCTTTAGTCGGATGGGCCTGGATGTCCCTTCCCATCTTTACCATAGGAGTCGGCATTGCCATGATGTACCGTCCTAAAAGGCTGACAGCCAAAAATCCAATACTGGAGGGCAAATATATACCTGAATCCAGTAGTCCAACATAAGAGGAAAGGGGTATGTTCACAAAATCCATTAAGTTCTGGGGGGCCATTGCCGTTATTCTTGGATTCATTGGAATCCTGGCTTACGGTTTAAACACAGATCCCAAAAAGGTACCATCTCCTTTGATTCATAAGGCAGCGGCTGATTTTGAGGTCTCTTCACTGGATGGAACTACTTCTCTCAAACTGAGCGACCTGCGGGGAAAGCCAGTGGTGTTGAACTTTTGGGCATCCTGGTGCCTCGAATGTCAAACAGAAGCCTATGTATTGGAATCGTTTTATCAGCAGTATGATAAAGAAAAGGGACAAATACGGGTGATCGGGGTTGCCATTCAAGATACACAGACACGTGCAACGGCATTTGCCAATCGGTTTGGAAAAAACTATTTTCTTGCCCTTGATCATACCGATGGCCGTATTGCTTTGGATTATGGAATTTATGGAGTACCAGAGACGTTTTTTATTGATGCCGAAGGCATCATTCGATTTAAAAAGGTCGGGGGAGTTACCCCAGAATTGATGACACAACAAATCCAAACGCTTCTCACATTATGAAATACCTCATCATTTTTAGTACTGTTTTTATTTTGTTTATTCCGTCAGGCTGGGCCGCAGACCCCCTCACAGAAGCCCGTTTAAAATCGCTCTATGATGAATTTCGTTGCCCAACCTGCCAGGGATTGTCCGTGAATGATTCTGAAGCTGGATTTTCTGTCCAGATTCGCAATAAAATAGACGAAATGGTCGCCTCTGGCGCTTCTGATGAAGAGATTCGTGAGTACTTTGTGGAGCGTTACGGTGTCTGGATCTTGCGAAGTCCCCCCAAAGCAGGATTCAATTTATTGCTTTGGGGATTGCCTATCGTCGGGATTGCTTTCGGATTCCTGCTGCAAAGATTCCTGCTCTTTTTTCACCCATTTTTTGCT
>JANQHV010000579.1 GCA_028282505.1 SAR324 cluster bacterium
CACTTTTTTGCGTACCCAACAATACGACCGTGCCATTGAGGCGTATACCCGTGCTATTGGTTTACGGGCAGACTATGCACACGCTTATCATAAGCGCGGCACGGCTCATTATTTTTTCCATCAATGGGAGCGAGCCTGTGATGATTGGAAAAGGGCCTGTGAATTGGATGCTTTTTGTATGGGATGGAATTTTGGAGTATATAAAAAAGTTTGTAAAAGGGAGAAAGCAATAGATTAGTTTCTCAAATAATCTTTGTAGGCTAATTGACGTGTGAGCAAATTGTGATTTTCTGTAGCCAACCTCTTCCATAATGGATTTCCTTCTTTTTCCATCAATTCCTGAAAAACGACCAGAGCCTCTTGTTCTCTTCCTGTTCTTTGATAAATAATGCCAATTTTGTACTGTGCCCAATGGCGTTGTTCCACAATGTCGGCATGGGTATTTGGGGCATACATTGCCATTGCTCCCTGGTATTTTTCCAGTGCTTCGGCATCTCGTTTCAGTTCAAACAGCATGTCTGCTTTTAAGAATTGAGAGGCCGCTACATAAAAAGGAACATCGGTTCCAATTTTCCCGACAATCGGATGGCTATAATTTTCTGCAACTGCTGAATAGGCTTGCTCTGCTTCTGCATAGCGCCCCAATTCATTGTAAAGATTACCCAGCTCGTAATAAAGTTCAGGGACTACCACTGCACGTAATAGATCTTTCCCTTTTCCACGTGTGTATTGCCGAATGGTTTGCTCGTATACTTTGATTGCTTCTAAATATTCTCTGCCTTGTTTATAAACAGTGGCTAACTGTTTGTTGGCATCAGCATTATAGAGACTGTTTGGAAATTCTATGATAAAACGCATGAGTGTCTGTTTTGCCTGATCCAGATCTCCTTTTTCTGATAATGCAATGGCTTCTTGAAAAAGACCCAACCCTTTCAATGGGCTGTCTGCTCGGTTTGTGAGAAATTTGTAGACATCAATCGAGTCGTCAAATAACCCCAATTTCTGATAGGCATCTCCCACCTGGAAGAGAGTTGTGTCAAAACGAAATTGGGATAGGTATTTGCTTTTATAATCCTTATAGACACCAACTAATCCTAAATAGTCTTGTTGCTGGTAGTACTGATCCAATAGCCCTTTTAAATTTTCATCAATATTTTCTTGAATGATGCCTCTTTGGACATAAGAGTTGTTAGGGTATTTTTGTGTAAACTCTTCAAGTGCCTGAATGGCCTCCTGGTAGCGCCCAAATAATGTCAAGGTGAGGCCCTTTCTCAGTAATGCCTCTTCTTGCAGGGAAGCGTCAGTTGTCAGATTAGAAATACGATCATAAACTTCCAGGGCTTTTTGATAGTCATTGGAATAAGGGCGTTGGCTATAAATATTGGCAATTCTCATTTGTCCCAGTAAGGCAATTTCAGGTTTGAAGCTGGTCGTTGCCTGCTGATAAATTTCCAATGCTTCCTCTTCTTTTCCCTCTTCTCTGAGAAAATCCCCTAACCGCAATGCCACCAGTTTTGAAAAATCTGCATTGGGATATTTTTCCAGCAGGACATTAAACACTTCACGTGCCGTGGCCAGGTCCGCACTCTCATAATAGGTTTCTCCCATATGAAATAGAAGAGTAGGGTCATTTTCTGTATACTGCAAATCGATAGTTCTGGCACGCTCAAACCCTTCACGAGCTTTGGTAAATTGCTTTAAATGGTAATACGCTTCTGACATTTTATAATGGGCTGCCGCTAGATGTTTGGGACTGGCTCCTGCTCTCAAATATTCTCGAAACGAGTGGATAGCGCCTTGCCAGTCCCGGCGGTCTACATGCCCCACCGCTCTCCAAAAATTTGCTTCTGCTGCTTCCAGGGTGTTTGGAAAATTCTTTTGTAAATCGTCAAATGTTTGATTGGCATCATCAAAAAATTGCATATTGCGATAGCTTTGTCCAATTTGTAAATGGGCATGGGGGAGCAAGTCTGATTCTAGATTGTGTTCATTGGCAATACGAATTGCAGTACGATATGCATCAATGGCAGCGTGGTAGTTCGTGGCATTGCTGTTTTTCAGCATTTTATAAATCGTATCTGCTTTTCGAAACAATGCCTGAATGGACAGAGGGTGCATTTCATCTTCAAATTCTGCCTGACCAGATTTTCCTAATTTATAAGTCTCTTGGAATAAACTGATGGCATTTTCATCCAATCCTTCACGAAATGCATCTTCGGCGAAGTTATAATTTTCTTTTATCGCTTTTTTCCGCCTGATCCTGGCATTTCTTTCCTTCCGTGCTTGTTTCTCTGCTTCTTTGGCCTTTTCTTTTTCTGCTTCCGTCATTTCTTTGGTTTCTGTTGCTGCAACTTCTTCTTCGAGAGTTTCGATACGAGGCTCTCCAAAGAAATCGATGACCCAGCGTGGAGGATCCAGTAGATACATGTCTTTGATCTCGAGAGCACCAGTTGTGGATTCGATGGTGATGAAGGTTTGATTGGCATCCGTTTCTATTTTAGAAAAACGAATGCGGTTGTCTTCATATTCGGGAATCTCCAGGTTGGCAGCAGGGTGTGTGTCGGAAAAACGGATAGTGGTCACTTTTTGCTCTTTATCCTGCCAAAAAAACATGCGCGGTTCTTTAGAATGAACGAAATGAAATGTGGCGCGTGAAAAATCAGGAGGATGATTGCCGAAGCGTACTGCTTTTAATTCTAAATTTGGAGGGACAGGGGGAGGCTCTAAGGTTTCGATTTCTATTTTTTCCCGTAACTCTACCCGCAAAACGCCAGGGCGGGCATTTTTGCCGATATTATAAGTGAGTTCTGGGCTTCTGGCTTTGAATTGCGCCCATATTTCTTCGTTCTCTTCAATAAAACGGATGCCTTCTAAAATCGGATCATTGTATAAGTGTTCTTCCCGTGCTTCAGGAAGCTGTAGCCGAGTATTTTTGAATTTGAACAAGAGGACTTGTTGCTCCAAGTTGTCATGGATCTCATAAATGGGCAGAGAATCAAAGTATAGCAAGACGTTCAATTGTTTACCAATTCGTTGCAATTCGATACTGGAAATCGTTGCTGTTTCCTGAGCAGCTGCCATCCCAGGAAAAAGACTCCAAACCAATAAACACAATAATCCCCAAAAACGAGAAGAACGCATGACATTTTTAGTTAAGAATTGAGAACTGGTGAGACACCGGGGCACGAACATACATCTAAATTCTCTGTGCCTCTGTGTCTCCTCGGCTATAATTTAAACAGATATAAAAATTCCATGCCATTTTATCAGGTTTTGATACAAGAGTCGGACGTTTTTCCGGATCTGTCTACGGTTTTTCGTATTTTTCTACATTTGTCGACCAAACCAGATGACTCGTCCTAAAATTTGCAGGCTTTCTAATGAATCTTCTGGTACCACCTGGTCGGTGTAAGCAGGGTTGTCACTTCGAATGAGTAAAGATCCATCATACATCCACTGTAAACGTTTGGCCACCAATAAATCATCGAGGCGCAGGATATAGATCGAATCTTTTTTCACCCTGGTTTGTCCCAAATCAATCAATAGCAAATCCCCGTTTTTAATGGTGGGTTCCATTGAATCTCCATCTGCTGTAATCAAAGCTAAATTTGGAGCATCTGTTCTTAAATCATTACGGACCCACTCCCTTTTGAAAGCCAGGTAATCGACAACTTGTTCACTATTGATAATTGCTCCATATCCTGCACTGGCACGTACATCATAACGAGGAACCATGACGAAATTTTGTTCAAAATTTTTGGATGATGTATCATTGTCAACGGAGTCTGTGACATGGGCATTTCGTGTTTTTTGTGTTCTGGGAAGAAAAAAGGCACTGCCTTCTCCTGTTAGCAACCAGTTGATATTGATTCCGTATTTTACGTTCAGTGCTAATAAATAATCAAAAGTGGGTTTCCCTCGACCTTTGCAGATATCAGTAATCTGAGCAGGGGACTTTCCAGTATTTCTGGCAAATTTTGTCTTGCTTCCTTCTGTATTTTCAATAATAAATTCAAAGCGTTTTCGAAAATCTTGTTGCATGATGATCTCCTGATTCAATAATTAACTTGAAAAATAAGTTAAAAACTAATATTTATATTAAAACGTAAATCAGGGAATATGCAAGTATAAATTAAAAAATTTGTTCATTTTTTTGAGAAAACTCTTATAATTTGCATTCTGCAAGATCTTTCTAAAAAGCAAATCATCACAAAAGAATCATCAAGCACACAAGGAAACAGTCATGGCTAAGGAAAGCACAGCAATTGTATATGATGAAAGTAAAATAACCACCCTCTCTTCCCTGGAACACATTCGTTTGCGACCAGGAATGTATATTGGTCGCTTGGGCAATGGTGCCCATCCAAATGATGGGATTTATGTTTTGGTCAAAGAAATTATCGATAACAGCATCGATGAGCATATCATGGGACATGGCAAACGTATCCAGGTGAAATTGAATGACAATCGGATTTCAGTGCGGGATTTTGGACGTGGTATCCCGCTTGGAAAATTAGTGGATTGCGTATCAATTATCAATACGGGAGCAAAATATAATGATGAAGTTTTTCAATTCAGCATTGGTTTGAATGGCGTTGGTACAAAAGCCGTTAATTCTCTATCACACGCATTCAAAATTACCTCTTACCGTCAGGCAAAAAAAGTAGAGGCAGAATTTCATCGAGGTACTCTTGTTTCTCCGGCAAAACAAGAGACTGTTGAGGAGCCTGATGGTACTTTGGTAGAGTTTGAACCAGATCCAGAAATTTTTCCAAATTATTCCTACCAGTATGAGTATGTCAAAAAGCTACTGAAGAATTACTCTTACTTGAATGCTGACCTCAGTTTGTATTTGAATCGGGAAAAATTTCGTGCAAAACGTGGTCTTTATGATCTATTAGTAGAAGAAGTTGGCAGTAGTCGTTTGTATGAGGTAATTCATTGTAAAAAAGACCGTATAGAATTTGCCATCACCCATACAGATGATTATGGTGAAAATTATTTCAGTTATGTCAATGGACACTATACAAGCGATGGGGGTGCCCATCTTAGTGCATTTCGTGAAGGTGTTTTGAAAGCCGTGAATGAGTTCTTTAAAACCAACTATCAGGGACCGGATGTCCGAGATGGTATTGTGGGAGCCGTCGCAGTTCGCATCAAAGAACCTGTTTTTGAATCGCAAACAAAAAATAAGCTCGGAAATACAGATGTGCGGGGGTGGATTGTCGCAGAAACAAAAAGTTTGGTTCTTGATTTCTTGTATAAAAATTCGGAGATTGCTGAAAAACTTCAGAAGAAAGCCCAGACCAATGAAAGATTGAGGAAAGAACTGTCTAATGTCAAAAAAGCGGTTCGTGATCGTACAAAAAAAACAGCATTGGTTATTCCAAAATTGAAAGATTGCAAATATCACCTGGGAGACAAACACCCAAGAGGAGCCGAAAGTACTATTTTTCTCACAGAAGGCCAATCTGCAGGAGGCAGCCTGGTGAGTTGCCGGGATGTGATGACACAGGCCATTTTTTGTTTGAAGGGTAAACCTCTGAATTGCTGGAATCAAGGACGTGATGCTATCTACAAAAATGAAGAGTTGTATAATGTGATGAAAGCCTTGGGGATTGAAGAATCTTTGGATGGTTTGCGCTACAACAAAGTCATCATTGCTACCGATGCTGATGTGGATGGATTTCATATCCGCAATCTGTTATTGACCTTTTTTCTGCATTATTTTGAAGGTCTGGTGCTCAATGGACATGTGTATATTCTGGAAACACCATTGTTTCGTGTGAGAAATCAGAAGCTCACTGAGTATTGTTATTCCAACCATGAAAAAGAAAAGGCAATCACCCGGTTAAAAAAGGGCAAGCAGTTGGAAATTACCAGATTCAAAGGATTGGGAGAGATTTCTCCCAATGAGTTTGGACAGTTCATTGGACAAGACATGCGGGTGACTAAGGTAGAAGTAGAACATATTCATGATGCTCGGGATTTACTTTCGTTTTACATGGGGAAAAATACAGACACACGGAAGCGTTATATTATGGAGAATTTGATTTAGAAAGTAAGGACTATGCAGTATTTAAAGCCATTGATGGAAAAAAATTTTTTGGAATATGCCTCTTATGTCATTAAGGACAGGGCCATTCCACATCTGGATGATGGATTAAAACCGGTGCAGCGCCGTATCCTCTATACTATGATGAAGATGGATGATGGCAAATTTCATAAAGTTGCCAACATTATTGGCGATACCATGAAACTCCATCCACATGGGGATGCTTCGATTAGTGCAGCACTGGTTGTGATTGCTAACAAAGAATACTTTATTGAGAAACAGGGAAATTTTGGAAATATCTATACAGGCGATCCTGCTTCGGCTCCTCGTTATATTGAAGCTCGTCTCACTCCACTGGCAAAGGAAGTCTTGTTCAATCCAGAGCTGACGGAAATGGAAGACAGTTATGATGGAAGAATACAAGAACCACTAGTGTTGCCAAGCAAGATTCCTGGAGTGTTATTGATGGGGTCGGAGGGAATTGCCGTCGGAATGGCAACTTCTATTCTTCCGCATAATTTTAATGAAGTGCTGCAAGCCCAGATTGCCTTTTTGCAGAAAAAATCATTCGAATTGTATCCAGATTTTTTCACTGGAGGAGTGATGGATGTGAGTCAATACCAAGATGGGAATGGCAAAGTCAAGGTGCGTGCTCATATTGAAGTCGTTGATGAGAAAACGGTGGTGATACGAGAAACCCCAGTTGGAATGACCACAGACATGTTGATCTCTTCTATTCAAGAAGCTGCCAATAAAGGAAAATTAAAAATTTCCTCCATCACCGATTATACAACAGATGTTGTCGAAATCGAGGTCAAGGCTGCACGTGGAATCAAAGCAGAAAGTTTGTTACAACCTTTGTATGCATTCACCAACTGTGAAGTTTCTTTATCCAATAATTTCCTAGTGATTGACAAGCAGCATCCTGTACAAATGACTGTCACTTCTGTTCTGCAGGAAAACACAGAGAGGCTCTTGCAAATCTTGGAAGCTGAACTAGAGCTAGAGTTGAAAAAAACAGAGCAAAAGTGGCATGAAAAAAAGTTACAGGCATTATTCATTGAGCATCGGATTTATAGGCATCTCGAAAATAGTGAGAATTATCAAACGGCGGTGAAAGCGGTCACGGATGCATTTGTTCCTTTCCATCATGAATTTAAGATGGCTATCGGTGCAGAAGATATTGAAAAATTGTTGAATATTCCTATCCAACGTATTGCTAAATTCGACTTAGAAAAAAATTATAAGGAACTAAAAACGCTGGAAAAAGAAATTCGCCGTATTCGTCGTGAGTTAAAGAATATCACCCAATATACAATCAACTACCTCACAAGACTGTTAGAAAAATATGGTGCTCAATTTCCTCGCAAAACTAAAATTGCTACATTTGAAGAAATCAAACTGAAAGATATCGCACTAATCAATCAAAAAGTGGGTTGGGAGCCTGATACTGGATATTTGGGGACGGCTGTGAAAGGGGAAATTCAGTTTGTTTGCTCACCTTATGATCGCATGGTTGTTTTTGAAAAAGATGGGGCATATCGCATTATCCGTGTGCCTGAAAAGCTCTTTGTGGGAACTAATGTACAAGATGTGTTCAAGGTCAGTTCCAAGACGATATTCAATCTGATTTATTTTGCTGATTCCTCAAAGGTTTGTTATGCAAAACGATTTGTGGTCAAGGGGTTTATCCTGGATAAAGGATATGACCTGTTTCCAAAAGTGAAGGGAGCAAAGATTGCTCATCTGAGTACAGGCAGTGGGGTTGTTGTGGAAATCCAGTATGTACCCGCCCCTCGTTTAAAAAAGCTTAAAGAAGAGTATGTCTTTAATGAATTAGCCGTTAAGGGGATTGGGGCGCGTGGAAATAGAATTTCAACAAAAGCAGTGCGTCGGGTCAAAGAAATTAAGAAGACCACAGAAGTGGAAAACTCACTCACTGAATCAGAACAGTTGGAATTGATGTCTGACCAGGAAAAATAATGAGAGTTTCTCTCAAAAAAATAAAGAGACTGTAGGGATGCCCCTCACAGTCTCTTCTTAGGTTCTCAAAATAAGAGGTTCAAATGAACCCTACTATTTCAGCACAAACCACAGCAAATCTCAAACAATAAAGAAAAGGAAAATAAAAAAATCATTTTGTATACAAAACTATTTCTTTTTGCTATGAAACAAGATTAACTCAATCATTTAGCAGATGTTATGAGTAGTTTTTACAATTAAGAGCTATCTTTTTTAGCAAAAGAATAAAAAATGATACTGACTCACCGTATCAAAGATCACGTTTGCACCATACATATAGATGGAGAACTGATTTTTAATACAGCTCCAAAGGTTCAAGCATATTTTACTCAGATTTTAGCAGATAAAACCCTGCGAGGGTTCATCATTGATTTTCAAAAAACCACCTACCTGGATTCCTCAGGAGCCTCTCTCCTTTTGTTTATCTTCCGTTCCCTTAAGGATCAAAAAATTCCACTGGCCGTATGCCAATTGAATAGAGATTTGAGCTGGCAATTTGAGAAAAGTCGACTAGCCCAGATTATTACTACTTTCAGCACGGAAGAAGACGCACTTGCGACATTCTGAAAGAAAGACTGGACTTAGCCAAGAACATTGGCTAACGTCGGCCGCCGCCGCCGCCGCCGCCGCCGCCGCCGCCGCCGCCGCCGCCGCCACT
>JANQHV010000582.1 GCA_028282505.1 SAR324 cluster bacterium
ATCCAGACGATATATTGTCGGTTTCTCCATCATTACTCCTTCTTTGAAATAGGATGGAGAATAATCTATTTTTTGATAATTTCAATTGCTCAATGTCAGCTACATTCTGTATCAATCAACATATCCTACAGGACCTCTCTTGAGTTTTTTTTCACCGACAAGGAAATCGTATTAGTCAATGTTGGTCACCATGATGATGTCTATTAGGTATCCAGCCTTCCCACTCAAGCATCTTTTTTGATATAAATGGGATTAACGATTGGAAAATTTCTATTGCAGTGATGGTAGATTTTCTGTCCTGTCAGTAACAATGGATAAGCATCTGCAATTGGGTATTGCAAAGGCAGGAGGGCAAGTTTTTCAAACAGTGGTTCTGTGGCAGGGTTGGTAAAATTCACAGTACGCTTTAAGATCACCGGTTGATTTTCTACTTGGTCCAGCAGAACTTCCAATGTATTCAAATGAATGTCGGTCAGTTGTTTCAGACCATGTTCATCAAATTGAAATTGGGCATAAAAGATTTCAGTACGAGTACAATTGAGCATGACATAAAAGGGTTGCTCAGGATATTGTCCCATGGAAGCCAATAATTCTAAAGAAGTCACTCCAATGACGGGTTTGTGATAGATTTGTGCCAGTGTTTTAGCCACTCCCATGCCAATCCTTAGACCAGTATATGACCCTGGCCCTGTCACGACGATATAAAAATCAATCTGATCCAAGCCCATCTTCGCATTATTTAACAAATCATCGAGGACACTAAAAATCAGTTGTTCACTGCGTTTTTTACAGATAGAATAATAGTTGGCAACCAGTTCATTATCTTTCATCAGACTGATTCCCAGGTCAGCAAATGCGGTATTAATGGCGAGTACGTTCATAATGAGTAAGAGTTTCAAAAAGTGAATCAAAAGAATGATGGATAGCTTGAATTTCCAGCATACGTTTTTCGTTTTCCAGCATTTGCAACTGGATTTGTAATTGTGGTTCTGAGGTCAGTATGGTCTCCAGGAGTTCAGGCCATTCCACAATGGTTAAACCCTCATCACAGATTAAATCATCTCGATCAAAACTATCCAGATCATCGGGAGACGAAAGACGGTAGAGGTCAACATGGTGGATGGGCCATTTTCCTTCATAAATATTGACCAGGGTATAGGTGGGAGAAATGACAATATCAGTATCTACGCCCAGAGCACTGCATATACTTTTAGTTAATGTGGTTTTACCAGAACCAAGATTGCCAGAGAGCAGAACAATCACTCCTGGCATCAAATTTTCTCCAAGTAATTGGCCAAAAGCCGCTGTTTCATCAAGGGATCGTAACTCAATCGAAAACATAAATTGTCCATGTATAAAAAAGTTTTACTGACTTTCCGTGATATCAGCCATAGATGCGATGAGGAAGCATGGGATGTGCGTGATTTTTCCTGGAAGCTTCACTATGGTGAAAGAATTCAACTGCATTGTCACCGTCCAGAACAATATGATGTACTTTGGCGATTATTGGAGAGAAATCTCAAGCCAAAGCAGGGAACTATTGAAGAATTGCATCCTGTCACCTGGTCCTCAGACCAAAGCATCAATTCCAGATTGAATATGAATGATACAATGAATCATGCTTTAAAATCAAAATTGTTTGAAGAACGCCCCTGGATTGCGGGAAAACGAACCCACGTACAAAACTTAATGGATCGTTTGCAAATCCATTTATCTGAACGACACCAACCATTGCATGGGATTTCTCCCATCTCTTTGCAACGCTTTCAAGCATTGCTTTTTATGGCAGCACGTGTTCAACTGCTTTTAGGAAAACAAGTATTTTCCTCAATGGATGAAATCACTTTACCTGTTTTTCAAGAGTGGAATCAAAATTTTTGTGGTGCCTTGGTCCTGTTTGGAGATGCTTCACCACCAGGCGTTGATTTGAATACTCGCATCACCGTGCAGAATGATGGAACTGTCATCATTATTTAGTGTTTTATCCCCTTTTCCCTCTGTTAAGCTGGTAAGTGCCAGGCTTCAACCATCGTAATGGATCAACCGATTTTCCTTTATAACGAATCTCAAAATAGGCACGAAATTTAGCAGTCACAGGCTCTTGAGAGGTCATTCCAACCGGGGTGTTTGCTTCAACAAATTCACCAACAGAGACCATCGATCTGCTCAATTTTCCATAGACAGAAAAGTTTTCCTTGCCATGATCCACAATGAGCAATTGCAGGTATCCTGGCAACTCATCAGCAAAGACCACTTTTCCTGGTGCAATTGCACGAACAACACTTTCTTTTGGTGTCTCTAGTGTAATACCGTGGTATAAAATCTTGTCAACCTTCTTTTTTTTGGCACGAAATGGTTGGATGATACGGGCTTTTACAGGAGACTTCAGTCGTCCTTTGAGAGGCAACAATCCTGGTGCATCTTTAAAAGCCAGGGCTAATGCTTTCTGATTTTCTAAATATTGCAATTCATTTGACGCTGTTTCCATGGATTGCTGTAATTCTTCCAGGTAGCGATAATAAATTTGTCGATCTTGTTGAATGTTAACCAGCAATCGTTGATGTTCTTGTTGTTTTTGTTCCAGTAATTGCTTGATTTTTATGGTTTCCTGATAGAGTTTCTCTTGCGTACTTTTTCTTTGTTGATAAGGACCCAGCAAATCTTGCAAAGATTGGTGTTTTTCATAAAAATCTCGCAGCATCCCAATTTCATGATGCAAAATCAATTCTGTTAAACGAGTATTTTTAAAAGAAAAATTAGGATGCAGATGAGATAAAGATTGTGTTTCCTTTCTTTTTAAAATCTTATATATGGAGTGAATACGTTGTTGTGCATGTGTTTCGTGTTTCCTCAGTTGCTGTTGTAAATGCTCAACCTCTTTTGCCTGGCGTACCAACACACGGTTAGTATGTTCTTGTTTTTCAGTGGTTTGAACAATTTGTTGCTGAAGAGTCTCGATATCTTCAGACAATTCTTTTGTTTGCTTGAAAACATCTTGCTCTGCCAAATAACTATCCTTGAGATGCAACTGAATCTCCTGTTTGCGAATTTTCATTTGTTTGAGTTCATTCCGTTTGATTCGAATCGATTCCTGAAGTGTATTCTGAACCAATTCTGGAGCATGTTGAGATATAATAAGATCTTCCGTGTTTTTTTCCACTCTTTCATCTTCTGCTAATATTACTCCCGTCAGCACAGACCACAGAATGATGAAAGACCAAACAAATTTAAACATATTGGATTCGTTATATGGCAATCAATCGTGAAATCATTGAAAAAGTTAAACAAACCGCTGACATTGTTTCCATTATCAGTGGACATGGTGTTCTCCTGAAGCAAGCTGGTTCCCGATACAAAGCTTTGTGTCCATTTCACCAGGAAAAAACCCCCTCCTTCACAGTTAATCCACAACGCGGTTTTTTCCATTGTTTTGGCTGTGGAAAGACAGGCAGTGCCATTGATTTCGTTATGGAATACGAAAAACTGTCTTTTGCAGAAGCTGTCACTGAGCTGGCCAATCGCCTGGGAATTCCCCTGGAAACAACAAAAACTTCTCATCAATCAGAAGATCGGGTATTGCAGGCATTGAATGCTGCTGTTAAATTTTATCACACTTGTCTCCAACAACAATCAACTGCCATACCTGGTCGGCAATACCTACAAGCACGTGCTGTTCCACAAGACATTCAGGATACCTTCCAGATTGGTTTCATACCCGATGAATGGCAATTATTGATAGAACACTTGACGGCAAAAGGATTTACTACCAATGAGTTGGCTCATGCAGGGATGGTGAAAATTTCTACTAAATCAGGCCGTCCCTATGATACATTCAGAAATCGTATCATTTTTCCGATTCGTGATCCGCGTGGACGATGCATCGCCTTTGGTGGCAGAAGTATTGACCCCAATATCCAGCCTAAATACCTCAACAGCCCCGAAACAAAATATTATCAGAAAAAACGCACATTGTATGGTTTTTATGAAGGGTTGGCCACCATTAAACAAATCCGGCAGTTGATTTTGGTAGAAGGCTACCTGGATGTGACAAGACTTCATGAGTTTGGTTTCCAGCAAGCTGTGGCGACTTGTGGTACGTCATTGACCATCGAACACGTTCGCTTTGCCAAAAGGTATGTCGATAAAATTATTTTGCTTCTCGATGGAGATCGTGCGGGCCAACAGGCAGCCTTGAGAAGTTGCCCCTTATTTTTGTCCAGCGGGATGGATGCCTCTGTCGTGACTTTGCCTGCCGGAGAAGATCCAGATTCCTTTTTATTAGCACAAGGTGATAAAAAATTTTCTGAATTATTACAAAGAGATACACCAGTTTTTGAATATTTGGTACAGCAAAGCCTTGCCAAACATAGTCCAAATGTGCAAGGTCGTACTAAGGCTGTTGAAGAATTGTTGCCCATGATTCGTGATATTCAAGAACCACAAAAACAACAATTGGCTCTCATGCAACTTGCAGAAAGTATCAATTTGCCCGTATCAGCTATTTTGGAAATAGTACCTAAATCTTTGCATTATACACAAAATAATGCTATACTGCACAATTTACATCCGTCGGTTATTGCAAACAATACTGGGGACCAGGATGAAAAGAGGGCTTTGCAGGCCTTACTGACTTCCCGAGATTCAATCAGAGTCGCACGAGAACATCTACATGCCAAGGAATTCAGAACTCCTCACTTCCAACAAATCTATGAAAAATTTTTGGCATTCTCCAATGAAGATTTCCAATCTATGCAAATAGAAGAATGGAAGCAATGGGCTCCGGAGATGTATCCTCAAATTATGGAAATTTACATGGATGATTTTGCTGGGGAAGGACAAGAAGCTGATTTATTACTCAAACGCTCCATTATCAGAGTCAAAAAACGAAATTTCGATCTGGAACTGCAAGAAAGACTAGCAGCAGCCCGCACAGATGAAGATAAACTACATGCCAGTAAAGAAGTAAGACAACAAAAACAGCTATTGAATCAACTTTTTCAAAACGTTAACCTCAATTCCGATAAAATAGAAGAGGTAGACTTATGAGCAAACAAACAGCAGAAGCATTGACTGCAACCGTATTAGAAGCTCCTAAAAATCAGGCAAAAATTATTAAAGAACTCATCGCAGAAGGAAAGGAGAAAGGATTTGTAACCCTGGACGAAATCAATTTTCATCTAAGAACAGACACCCCCAATCCAGAACAGCTCGAACGCATTTTTGATATTTTAGCTGAAATTGACATTGAAGTTGTCGATTCGACCAGAAACATCATTGTCAGCAAGCAAGAGAAGAATTTTGATGACGAGATTAAAGAAGAGTTGGATTTGGAACCCGGCATTGATAATTCAACAGACGACCCCGTTCGGATGTATTTACGGGAAATGGGTGGGATTGAACTATTGAGCAGAGATGGAGAAGTGGATGTTGCCAAGCGGATTGAAGAGGGACAGTTTGAGCTGATTGAAATTTTTTCTCAGTCCAATTTGATCATCAATTATTTGTTTGAATTGGGCAAGAAGCTCAAACAGAATACCTTGCGGGCCCGTCATGTTGTGTCTGGATTAGACGAAGATGATAATGTCATCGAAGATGAAGCAGCGGCAGGAGAACGTGTGATCAAAAATCTCAATCAGGCAAGAACCCATTATAATACGATCCGAGAAATCATTGACGGTTCACAAGGAAAATTGACAGAATCTCAGCAAGAATCCGTCAAACATCACCAAAACAAGATCAAAGAGTTGATTGAGAGTATCAATTTCAATTCACGACAAATTGAAACAATGTGTAATGTGATGCTTCATCACAAAGAAAAAATCGATTTGACATACAAGCAGCTCCATCGCTATTCAAAAGATTTTCGTGCTCCGGTCGAAGAAGGCAAAAAGTTATTCAATCAATGGCTTTCTGTTTCTATGGAAGAGCGAAAAGAGCAAATTGAAGCCAAAATTGAGAAAAAGACAGGATATCGCTTTAATATTGCTCGTCGTATTTACGAAAAAATCCAAGCCTGTGACAATCGGATTGAAACCATGATTTACGCAACTGCTCTGTCCTGGACTGATTTTAAGAAAGAAGTTCAATGTTTAAGAATAGCAGAGCGTAAAGTGAAGCTAGCCAAAAGTCAGTTGGTAGAGGCAAATTTGCGTTTGGTCATCAGTATTGCGAAAAAGTATACCAATCGAGGGTTACAATTTCTGGATTTAATTCAGGAAGGTAATATTGGTTTAATGAAAGCGGTGGATAAATTTGAATACCGTCGAGGATATAAATTTTCAACTTATGCAACCTGGTGGATTCGTCAATCCATCACACGTGCAATTGCCGATCAGGCACGAACCATCCGCATTCCTGTACACATGATCGAAACCATTAATAAACTATCCCGGACATCTAGAGCATTGGTTCAAGAATATGGGCGGGAGCCCACACCGGAAGAGTTAGCCAAACACATGGATATGCCACTGAATAAGGTTCGCAAAGTATTAAAAATTGCCAAAGAGCCTATTTCTTTAGATACACCTATTGGTGATGATGAAGATTCTCAATTGAAAGACTTCATTGCTGATGAGAAAGCAAGTAATCCTGGTGATGCTACCTCTTATTCCAATCTCAGTGAGTTAACCAGATATGCGTTGAGCACACTGACGCCGCGTGAAGAAAAAGTGTTGCGGATGCGCTTTGGAATCGACGAAAAGAAAGACCATACCCTGGAAGAAGTCGGTCAGGATTTTGATGTAACCCGTGAGCGGATTCGTCAAATTGAAGCAAAGGCGCTGCGTAAATTACGCCACCCAACACGAAGCCGGTTACTGCGTTCCTTTTATGATGGAGGATAATCCATTCTCCCTAACTTGACCAGGAAGTCGCTCTGTACTTCCTGGCATCTCTTCTTTGGTATGGTG
>JANQHV010000592.1 GCA_028282505.1 SAR324 cluster bacterium
TAAATAAATTTTCATTTCCTTCCACTAAGTCAACCTCGTTTTCGGCAGCTGCTTCCAAAATGGGATCAACAATACTGTCGAGGGAGGCTTCATTGCCCTGTACAAAGATTTCAGCAGGGATATTGGAATCTCCCTGTTCATTCACTCCAAACTGCTCCACTACGATTTGGGTGGCAACCAGGTCAAAATTAGCCTGAGTTTGGTTGGGCCTTTCTTCAAAAGCATGGGCAATAGCTGTGGTGATTTCATTGACATGACTTGTGATTTCAGAGGTCGGTGTGACGACGGTCGAAGAATAAGTATTGCCTTCCGTTGAAATAGAAACCGATACTGGAAAATTATCAGGATCAATCACTGTCTCAAAGTTGTATTCTCCAAAGTTATCCGTGATGGTCTCAGCAATTTCATTACCCTCATTGTCGAATAGATAGACTACGACATTGCCAATTTTTCGGAAAAACAAATGACGGTCAGTTGAAGTTGCTTGACCCAGGGCAAACACTCCATTGATGGTGATGTTTTGAGCAGTGGTATTTGAATCGGCTGAATCATTATTGTCACTGCTGCCATCACCACCACTGCTACTACCACTGCCACCTCCCGCAGCAGCACCAACGGCAATGACAACACCGGCAGCCCCGGCAATTCCACCAATGTTCATCCCTCCTTCTTCGAGAGTTACCGTTTCAAAATCGCAGTTGCCTCCTCCTTCACAGGCTTCTGGAAATTTGTCATCGGAAGAACAGGCAAACGAGATAAATGCCAGTCCTAAGAGTAAAATAAAAATCGATTTAGTCATTTTGGATTCATTTATGTGAGTTTTAATCTAATTTTTCAACCGCTTTTATCGCATAGCGATGTCCTTTTTGAGCGGCTCGTTTAAAGTATTCCAATCCTCTCTTTTTATTTTTATCCAGACCCCGTCCTGTATAGTAAAGCAGACCTAAATTGTACATCGCATCCGCTTCACCTTTTTCAACGGCTCGTTCATAGAGTTCAACGGCTTTTTTTACATCTTTGGCAACACCAACCCCTTTGAAGTACATATATCCGGTGGCTGTCATGGCCTTTGGATTTTGCAAAGCTGCCTGTTCATACCAGAAGAGGGCTTGTTGAGCGTTTGGTTCGATTCCATATCCTTTTCGATAAATCTTGCCGAGTTTGTATTGATTGTCAGCACTCATGTCTAAATTGGCATGGAGGCTGCCTAAGCCATAGGTTTCTACATATTTGCCCACTAAATGACCAGCACGGGGATTATCGTCTGCATGAAGCCGAATCGCATGAGTGACCTGATCCAGTAATTGCCGATGGGGAGCATTTTCAGTGGGAACAAAATAAAAGCTACCTATCAGAGAAGTGGATTCCCAAGGTTTTTGTTGATGATTAGTGGCTTCGAGGACATCCTTTCTCACTCTTTTAAACATTTCTTCCACGGTTAATAAAGGGGTTTGGATGTGCTTGAGCAATTTTCCCGTGTAAGGCGCATTGTGCCCTTTTCCATCAGCGGCTATCGATCCTGGGGAAGTCGCATAGGCAATCAAGGTACCAGTGGGCGCATTCATTTCAGCCAGGCCACTGATTGGGTAAGAACGATAATTGCCTGAAAATGGGTTATCCCGACAGGCATCCAAAATGATGAAATTTAAAGCGTTTTTCGCTTGTTCCATCTTTTTTAAAACCAGATCGACTTCTATTGCTTTTCCCTGGATGTCACCGGCCTTTTGAATATTCGCTCCCAGGGGAATGAGATAGTTGCTCCCATTCACTTGCACCCCATGCCCTGCATAATAGAAGAGTCCCACACTTTTTTTGTTCAGTTGAGCCCCAAAATTTTCTATGATTTCTTTCATTTGAGTGCGGGTTTGGTTGATGCCCAAGGCCACCTCAAATCCCAGGTTCTGGAGAACAACTGCCATGTCCTGTGCGTCGTTTTTTGGGTTTTTTAGTCGTCCTACGGAGTAATCACTATTGCCGATCACTAAAGCAATTCTTTGAATCGAGTGGTGTCCCAGAGGAGTTGGGATTTTTTCAATGCCTCTTGGTATTTGTCCAAAGACAGGTAAGGCCACCATTAAAACGAATCCAGTCAACAGAAATATTCTTTGGAAAATGTTGTGATGTTCCATAGCGTGTTCTCTTTATGTTAATCAGGCAAAAAATAGAGTAGAGTCGTTGCCTGGCCTTGTTGGATGTCCAGGGCGAAGTCGGCATAAATCCATGTCTCGCTGTGCATATTTCTGACTTTACGTAAAGGATTTCCCAGACGTGTTTGCAAAAAATCCTGTGACCAGGGTTGGGGAAGCGAAATTTCCAAGAAAGCGATGTGATAATCACCCTGATCGTCAATGGTGACCAAAATTTTTTGAGCAGGATCTGAATAGAGGATTCCCTGGAAAGTATTCATCTCAAACTCCCGTTTTAATGGTATCTCTCTCAATCGTTTGGCCGTTGACGTATTCATTTTTCCTAATGGCAAGGGGCTATCTGGCAGGAAAGACATGTCAATATTTGGGGAAGACTTCTTCTGTGTGTTGACCCCTGTTTCAACGATGTTCAAATCTGGTTCTGGATCAGGATGGAGCAATGTGAGGTTATCCTGCACCTGTTGACCATTTGGAGCGGTAGTGGGAATGCTTTTCAGCAGAGCAATTGCTCTGTTTTTTGTTGCTAATCCTTCTTTTTTCCCATAAAGATATAGCGCAACAGCTTTATTATTGAGGGCTTCGGGATGTTCTGGAGATTGAGACAAGACATAATCCAATTCTCCTAAAGCCTGAGTGTAGCGTCCCATCAAAATCCAGACGGTGGACAAATTAATATGAGTTCGCAACTGAGCAGGGTTCATTTTGACAGCTTGTTGGAGATAATCAGAGGCTTTTTGTAATAAGGAGTTGCCCTGGTTTTGATAGCAAAATGGCATACTACGTCGCGTGATTAATTCATCAGCACTTGTTTGTTCTTGAATAACCGTCATTAATTGAAAATCCAGGGCAGGTAAATTGGGACAGCCAGATAGCTGTTGGCGTCCTTGCTGGTAATAACTCAATCCCAGGTTGTTAAAGATTTCCTGACTGGGAAAGTACTGTGAAAAATGTGTCAGCATGGCGATGGCCTGAGGATAATGACCTAATTGATAGAGTCGTGTTCCCCAATGAAAAAAAGACAGTTCTGTGACAACATGTTGAAACTGAGTTTTTAAAAATTTTGCTCGTATTTGCGGTGTAGGATGGGATTGGCTATAGACCAACTGTCCTGACATTTGTTGACCATAGTGCTCAAAGAAACTGAGACCATTGTATTCCAGGATCACATGAGGGTTGTACCCTGCCATAGTCATGTACAGGATGCCATAGGCATCGGCCTGAAGTTCTCTGGCTTGTAGAACATTGCTGACAAATGCCTGGGAAGTAGAAGAAAGTGCGGTTTTGACACAACATTGCAGAAGGTATTGCAATACATGGTTTTCCTCACTTTTTTCGTGGGTAAAGTTTTTCACGGCATAGAAGGCCTGTGCATGCCAAAAATCATCTTTGGCCAAATGGGACAATTCATGCCCGATCACAAAAGCCAATCGGGCGTCACCAATGGAGGTTGTCACATCCTGATAGACCAAATCCAGCAATTCTTCTGTGATTAAGACGCTCCCATCGGGCAGTGCTTGTGCCGCAATGCCCTGGCAAAACGCATTTTTTTTCTGAATCATGACTAATTGTGGCCATCGCTTTCCGGTTCTATCTGAAACGGCACGTATTTTTTCAAAAACCTCTTGTGCTCGTTTGATGTGAGGATGGTGATCCAAAGCCCTACACTTCTTCAGATAAAAAGATTGTGTTTGTTGGAATCCTGTTTGGGCTTGTAACGAAATGCTGCCTATTTCCAATAAAATGGCAATCACCAGGATTACTCTTTTGAATGACATATCGAGTTTCATATTGAATTTGTTCTTATTTTTCGGCATTGAACAATAAGAATTACTTGATCA
>JANQHV010000605.1 GCA_028282505.1 SAR324 cluster bacterium
TATGTAATGATTCGTTCATGGAGACCTCTTCGATGGTTCAAATTAGTCATTATAAACTCTCCAGAACACTTTAGCACGCACACTCACCGAACGGACACATTCATTTGAATCTCAAATACACGGAGGAAAACATCTCTTTGATGTTCAAGTTTCTCAGAAAGAGAAAATTCCATTTCCTATCATCATCCCTTATGCGGCTGAGTGTCTAGTAAAAGAAACTCCACCATTACAACTAAATTGGATTGGAGTATCTCTGAAACATTTTATTACCCATTCACTTCCTGCCAAAATCAAAAGTCGTCTTTTTTCCCCTGAAAAAATAAGACAATTCGCCAAAGTGGGTGAAAATACAAAACTTTTGGCAATCTTTAACACAACAGATGATTATCTCGAAGGTTTTTGGGGGATGAAAAGAATGGAGCTATATCGTCAGTTAGAACTATGTGGATTTTCAGCTATGACGGGAGCAACATTTTCCGTAACAAAAGAATCGGAAAAAATGCCAGCATCCCATAATATTGCAATGATGCTTCGCCATAATCAAGTAATTGATGAGGTTGGAAAAACATCATTAAATCCAATACCAAACATATACTGGCGAGGAAAAACAGACAGAGATAAGTGGAGCCAATGGTTGAATGAAAATAAAAATGTACATTCGATTTCAAGAGACTTCACCCTGACCAAGCGTAGCAAAAAACAATTCCTTATGCATTTTTCTGGGCTTCTTGAGATTCTTGAAAATGTTCACAGGCCCATACATGTAATATTGATAGGAGTTGGTATAAAGTGGGCAATAGAACTTAGAGTGATTGAACGATTAATTGAGATTGGTTGCACATGTTCGTTACTTGCTTCTGATATTGTGTTTTATTCAAAATATGGCCGTCGTCTAATAGTTGGCGATAATGTGATGTGGGAGTTTAATCCCAAGATTAGTAAGGAAGGGCTTTTTGAATCAAATTTAAAAATAGCACAAAAATCCATTTTGGAGAGTATCAGACCATTATTCAATCCAAATAAATCTACTAATTCATTACTATGTGTTAGCTGAATTTATGTTTAGAGGATGCACTGATTTTGCTTCGACAAGCTCAGCAAACAGAATGGTCGAAAATATGATCAAGCCCCATAAAAATAATATTATCTTTATCGTTGTGCATAAGGGTTGAGTATTTCCAAACTCTCAATCCACTGAAAGTCATCTGAATTTCGAGTTACAAAGGTGTGATTTCCTAGAAGTGCTGTGGCAGCAATGATTGCATCTCCTAAAGAAATATTTCTTTGTTCTCGTAGTTCAATAGCTTTGTTCTCAATTGCGTCGGAGAGTCTTATTTTTTGCCCTTTAGAAAAGAGCGCACGTAAATTGTATTGATCCTCCGCAGTGATACTATGGTAGCCCAGCACTTCAATGCGTGTAACGGAAGCATAATAAAAGGAGTCGGCTTGTGACAAAAAGCGGGAAGCTTCACTGTCAGTGTCAGCAGCGTAAATGAAAATATTACTGTCTACCAGGTAGGTCACGATCTTTTCTTATTTCGCGTTGCCACGCCACAGGATCTTTAATATCTTTGAATGGGCGGGTTTTGTGGAGTGCGTGTAATATTTCTGTAATGCTTCGCTTATCTTCCTCCTCTGCTACCGCCGAACGGGAAAGCATGAGTAGCTCTTGTTCATCAACAACTTGAAGCCATGTAGCAATTTCTGGTGGGAACTCTCGATTTACTATCACAGAATATCCTTGATGATTGGTTTTTGTCTTATACATATACAGAATTGTACGGTAATCAACTGAATTTTCAAGTGGATACCGATGGCTTTTTCATGAAACGGTGGCATTCTTTAGGATATATAACTACTTGCCAACTATCGTCCCATCAACGTAATTTTGTGCTTTAACTCCTCAAGAGGTAGATGTTCACCAGTTAGTGAATCAAATGGCTAAACGGACATACCAGCCATATCGATCACCTGTGGTACTATTCTATTAATTACTGTTATTGAACAATTGAGTACAAAGAGGATTGCAAGAATGGATAAAACCAACAATCCAATAATTGCATATAAAGGGGGAATATGAAGCTTGCTTAACATTATTATAACAAACCGTTATCCGCCAGTGAACAATATCCATCCCCAATAATCACATGATCCACGACTGGAATTCTGATGACCTTTCCGACTTCTACCAGTCGTTGCGTGACCTCAATTTCTTGGCTGCTTGGCTCGACTGATCCAGACGGATGATTGGAGACAAATACGACGGATGCTGCACGTTCTGCAAGAGCAAGAAAAAATGCTTCTCTGGGATGAATTAGTGAGCGGTTGAGGGTGCCTTGTGTCACGACAGTGTCCGTCATGTACTGGTTGCATGTGTTGAGGAGTACGACCATAAACAGGTGTTGCTGTACCGTTCCTAACCGAACACGAAAATGATTGTACACATCTGCGGCACAACAGAGTTTTTGTTTTGGTTTGAGGCGTTGCTCTCCATATCGAAAGGCAATTTCCCGTAATGCGTTTGCTATTTCGTGGGTGTGTAGTTGGGAAAGCATGCGTTGCATAGGTGCATCGGGGTCTGGCACTTTTGCAATACCAACTTTTTTGAGGAGCTGGGCGTTGGTCAAATGCTGGTAGGGATTTTCAATATTCATGGGCGTACATGATTGTCCAGTGGTCATCTTCTGGTAGGAATGTGCTTTGCTGTTTCATTTCTTGGTCGAGTTGGTCGATGCAAAAGATTTTTTGGCCGGATGGGTTGGTGAAGACTAATAGGTAATCGGTGCCGTTGTGTTGCTGGACATGGGTGCGTACTTCGTGGATGATTTGCATGAGTTCTGTTTGAGAGAGTTTGGTGTAAATGGTGTGGGTGATGTATAGCTTACCAGAAAACATGTATGTTCCGTGGCAGGCTGGGAGCTGGAGTTTCCAGTGGGGAGTGGTTGACATGAAGGGGGGTTTAAGGGAATATGATGTTTGTTGTTGTTTTTGTGTAACCGTGCCGTGGTGCTAATATTGGTCATTCACAAAGAGTCGCCTGTGATGGCGAGGTTTCTTTTCGGTGATGACGACTTGTCGGACAAGCCTTTGCTTACCGTGCACTTCGCTGAGGCAGGTTTGCTTTTTGAATGTTACGGCTCTCTTTCGGCAGTAAAAAATTGTAAAAAAATGAATAAATTTTGATTGTGTTTATTTGAAGATTTTTTCATCATTTGAATTTTTACTTTCATCAATATTGGAGAGGAAAATTCAGATGGAATCGACATTTTGTCCAGTAGAGCCGGAGTATACTAGTAAAAATTTAGATCATCTCGGCCTTGTTGCTCAAATGTGTAGAGAATTGGAAATAGCAGAAAGGATCAATCGTTCTATTCCAAGTGGCGGTAAAAAAGTTTCTAACGGAGATGCTGTTGTGGCCATGATTATCAATGGATTAGGATTTACGAGTCAACCCATGTATCTGAGCCCTTCATTTTTTTCAGATAAACCTGTGGATCGTTTGATTCATCCTGAATTATCTGCCTCAGATCTAAATGCGAGTAGCCTTGGTAGGACACTAGATAATCTTTTCGATTATGGCCCTAGTGAAATATTTTCCACGATATCGCACCATGCTGTATCTATTTTAGGTTTATCTTCCAAAACCGCTCATTTAGACTCCAGTAGTTTTCATTTTCATGGAGCTTATGAAAATCAATCACCTCCCCTTGCCGGACAAGAAATTATCACCATCACTCGTGGTTATAGTCGAGATCATCGTCCTGATTTAAACCAACTGATTCTCAATATGATCGTTGAGAATAAAGCATCGTTACCAGTTTTTATGGAATCGGCCAGTGGCAATAGTAGTGACAAGGAGGACTTCAGAAGAATTATACTACGCCATATTGAGAATCTTCAAAACGCTACTGGAATCGAATACGTCATTGCCGATAGTGCTCTTTATGTGGAGGAAACAATTCAAACAATTGCACCCCATACTTTCTTCATTACCCGTGTTCCAGAAACTATCAAAGGAATCAAATTCATTTATCATTGTATGGAGATAGATGAAATGATCTGTATTGATGAAGATTACTCATACATCGAGTTAGGTGGAATTTATGGTTCGATTGCGCAGCGTTGGATTGTTATCTATTCCAAGCAGGCTCAAAAGCGAGCCTTGAAAACCTTCAAGAAGCAACTGAAGAAAAAAATAGAAAAGCAACTCCAAGCTCTGAAAAAACTACAAGGACAGTCTTTTGCCTGCCAAGAAGACGCCAAAAAAGCCATTGATGAGTTCGATAAGAAAAACCATTACTTACCAATCACCTCTTTTGAATTTATCGAGCAAACTCATTATGCTCACAAAGGCCGTCCTAAATTAAATGAAAAACCATCAAAAATTACATATTCCCTTCAAATGACGGCGTGTTCTGCTTTCGATACCATACAAGAAGAACAAAAACGGCTGGGATTTTTTATATTAGCGACCAATCAACTAGATACCGAAGCCCTCTGTGCCCAAGAAGTCCTCGATGAATATAAAGGCCAAAGTAAGGTGGAGAGAGGCTTCAAATTTTTAAAATCCTCTGAATTTTTAGCTGATTCTTTCTATCTGAAGATAAACGCTCGTATTCATGCACTACTGATGGTAATGACTCTTTGCCTAATGGTTTATTCAGCAATACAATACCGAATTCGACAAGCCCTACAAAAACAAGAGGCTTTTGTTGAAAACCAACTGGGAAAACCGGTCCAAAATCCTACCACTCGTTGGATTTTCCATATTTTTCGTGCAATACATGTTCTCTATGTTGCCCATCAAGAAAATGCTGTTCTCAATCTTAAAGAAAAGCACATCCGTATTTTAAATTTACTGGGAGAACCATACAAAGACATTTATCAAAAACACTACTCTCCTCCGCCAACATATCGACATCATTTATGGGGGTGAAATAGAGAGTGAAATTTTATTCTAAATTTTACTCAAAGTTACTGACGAAAGAGAGTTACGGAAAAGTGGAAGAGGAATTTTTTTGTGTAACTATTACAACGTGTTTGACCACCCAAACCCTTTCCACCATCCAAAGAATGGTTATCCTTGCTATACTCCACTTTTTCAGTTCTACCCCCATGTGTTTCACTACTCGAACTAGGGGTTACAAAACGCTCAGGATTGAACCGGAAATACACCTCTGCATCAATCTTCCATCGATTCCCTTCTTTTCTACGATTCATTTCCACACGATCTACAAACAGACTGCACAGCAGCTTCTTTTGCTTTTGATCAAGATTTTCGAGCCGAAATTTCACTTGCTCTGATACCTCACGCAGTTTCTTAGCTTCAATATCTACTGAGCTCACCCATGAAAGATCGTCTTCCACTTCTTGAATTTTTACCTCAAGCTCGGACATTTCAGCGTTTCTCTTAGTTCGCTTTCTGTGAAACTCGTCCTCACTATATATACCACTCTCAAACGCTCGTTCGATCCTCCCCATCACCAACTGGAGATTCACTTTTTGTTCACGCAAATGATTCAGCGTTTGTTCCAGCTTATCCACTCGTGCGGAATCAGCGACATGATTGGAAAAATAATGCTGGATGAACTGTTCAGGATTTTTCATAGCATTCAGTACTTTGCCCCATACATATTCATCAAGCGGCTTTGCCGGAATTTCAAAAATAGGATAGTGCATACCATCTCGTTGAAACTGTTTGCGGGCATAACTCAATCCACCTCTTGTGCGCGGTTTCCCAACAAACGACCGCGTTGGCGAGACACTAGCATCCTTCACTTTCCCAGAAAGCAAGTATTCCAGCTTTTTATTGCCGCCTGTCCGTGTGTTTCGTACATGCTGTGCTTGCTGGAATGTCAGTTCGGAGATACAGGCAGGAATAGTCACAATCGTCCATTTATCTTCTGGTAACAGTTTCCCGTTTTCATCGGTGCGATTTGCGACAAATTCACCGCGATATATGGAATCTTGGATGATTTTCTGGATTTGCTTTGCTGTCCACGAAGAATATTTATTTTTTTCTTTACTCAGGTGTTTTCCTTTGGGCACTTTGAGTTCATTGAGCCGTGCCGCAATCTTAGCATCTCCCATATCATCATAGATATACCAGTAAAATATCTGCTCCACCCATTTCTTTTCTTCAGGAATGAGGGCAAGTTTTTTCCCTTTGCCGTGTGGATTGGGGACAGGTTTGTATCCATACGGAATATTCGGCCCCGTGTAGTTTCCCATTTCGGCAGAGGCAATTTTTCCCATTTTTGTACGCCCTTTGATCAATTCTCGTTCAAATTCAGCCACAGCACCAAAGATGTGGGACATGAATCGACCAATCGGCCCATTGAAATCAATATTTTCCTGAAGTGAGATAAGGCTGACGTGTTTTTTCTGAAATGTTTCAAAAATGGTCAGGAGATGTTTGAGACTGCGAGACAGGCGATCTAGTTTCCAAATCAGTACGGCATCGAATTTTCCCGCCTCAATCATGCGCAAAAGTTTCTGTAACGCTGGTCGGTCAATATCACTACCTGTGTGGATGTCTCGAAAAATCCATTCTTTTTTGGACTGGAGATTCAAGCCTTTGTTGTTTTCTACATATGCCAGTAGTTGTGACTCTTGTGCTTCAAGACCGTATCCGTCGAGCTTTTGCTCTGAAGTAGACACACGGACGTAAATTGCCACCCTGCGTTTGCCGGTTTGCGATGACAATTCGTCCATACTGTTATGGTACGCTTTCGGACAGCATGTTCAAATAATGTGTGGTTATTCTGGATAGTGGACGCTAGCAGTAAACTCGGCAATGTTGCCGTGGTCTTTGAGAATCACGGTTTTTTGGGGTGTATGTTTGGTGAGGTCAATTGTCTTGGCTGAGGTGGGAATGTTGATGATGGTATCCATACGCTAAATGGTAAAATGAGTTTTCTCAGATGCAACAGGATTATTGATGCGTATCTTTGGGGGAAGCCAGACCATCAAATGCACCAAGGTATGCAAGGGCATTGGTAATGTCGTCAATGTCACTGGGATTGTTTTCTTCGGGGTAGTGTGTGGTGAAGGAAATATCAGAAAAACGGGTGGAATAGGTGGAGGGCTCGGAGGTTTGGTGATTTGAAGAAGTCATATATTATTGAGTTGTTTGGAATGATGATATTTTGAAATCAGGAAAGTCTAATATCAACTATTGATGGACTCAATAATTTTGTAGTAACATGGTAATAAAAAATGATTACTTGCTAATTCTTTCTACCACAAAAAACAAAAGGCTTTATCCTGATATGTTATAAAAAATTATTTGATCTCATGTGGATGTAATACCAGTTCTCTGTCTCTCAAATAGGTTTGTCTTACATTTTCCTAGATTTATATTTATGGTTTTTGCATGTTTGTGGTATTTTAGTCGAAATCTAGCAAAATCCTATTTTGTTCTTGTGTACAGGACATAATAAAAATCGGAAGGGAAATATGAATAGTGAAATAAAGAATATAACCTTAACTTTAAACTTGATCTTGTGCATGAGCTTCATCGGGAGCACGAGCTTATTCGCAATCGGAAGCGGAAAAGCGGGCTTAATCTGGATTGGGATCGCGAGCACCATCCTAAGCATACTCATTAACTTTATCCTGATCAGGAGATTGCCCAGAATTTCCAACAAGAGTAAAAGCAAGAAATCGATCCTTCTCGAAAACAAAATCTTAATCAATTACATAAGATCGATCCTTCTCAAGAACAAGCACTCAATCGAGAGCATGGGCTTGATCATTATCGGGAACACCATCGTGACCGGGAGTTCCGTCGTGATCGTCATCTTGGGCACGATCGAGAATGAAAGTATGAGACTTTTTACAACCTTAATTATGATTCTGAGTTGGGGCATGTCTACAATCTTCGGATTTTTAGGAAACATGAAATTAAGATCGATCTTTTTCAAAATCGGGAGTGAAAAAAGACATTATTTACCAGAAACGATATTACTCAGGCTAGAAGAAGAACAAAAAACTCGATCCAAAAACTTAGCAGTTTCTCTTCTGCTAGCTTATAAAAAATTCATACATACAGTATCTCTTACCTTTTCTCTCTTTATCTGTGGTGTTCTTTATTACTTCTGGACAACTGTTTCTAATCAATCCATCCAAAAGGAAATATTGATTATTCTTGCCATCACCATATCAGCCTTAGGCTATCGCCAATACTTATTACATCACCGCACCAAACAATCTGATTACGGAGATAATCGGCATGAAGCACAAGAACTTATTACTTTTATTGACCAAGAATCTGAAAAATCAGATTTCACAGGAGGGGGAGGAAAAAGAAAAATTTTTGCTGATACCAAAAAGGAGGAAATTATAACCTCACTTACAGGACAGGAGGTATACGATGGATAAAGATATCAAGTATTACCTCAAGAAAGCTTTAGACTATCTCTTTTTAGTTTCCCCAGCAGCCACGAGTTTGGGTGTTATATTGGGAATTACTGCTAATAGCTTTCTTCCTGTCATCTCTCCAGTGATTCAAAAGACAACCAATATGGATTTTTCTATGGTTCCTATCTGGGGATGGGTGGGTGTAGGAGTTTTCACATGTAATGTAATTGCGTATCCATTTCGACACAAGCTTTCAAGAGAAGTGGTTCAAGCAATGGACATCATCGATAAAGCAAATATCTCTCAAATTGATAAGAAACAAGCCTATCGAAATCTTATTAGCAAATATGTGGATAATGTTGGATTGAACCAAGAAACTCAAAAGGAACTGGAAGAGCTTACTAAGAAAGATGACTAATAAATCTGTCTTGCCATTGGAGTAATGACATTTCTGAAAAAAATAATGCAGCTTGCTTTGGAAAGTTGGTCACAGTTTGGTCACAAATGATGTCATGTGAGTGACATGTGAACGACAGATGAGTGTACAATAATCGTGGGGAATGTGCGTGTGAGAATGTAGTAAAATCAAGAAGTTTATTGATTTTATTGATTTTTTACGCAGTGTGAAAAACAGTGCCGAAAAAACTTTGGGAGGTTGGGGATCGGGCTCATCTGAAGGAGAAGCACTCAATGAACCAGATGATTTTCAATCAAGGAGTGGACAAACTCTTTAAGTCCATGCATCATTTTCGCTACAAATTGAAACTCTCTAAAACCAAAGCAGAAGAGCTAGAAAAACAGATCCATTTTGGAAGCAGTATATTCAATTTCAAAAGAAGGATGTTTGGAGAAAAACTGTTTAAGACCGGTTACGTAAAATCAAAGTTACACCCTAAAAATTTTTGGTTTTTTATGGTACTTCTTTGCCCCTGGTTGATCTTGGAATAAAACAATCCAAATATTCAAGGAAACGGAATTGGTCTGTATTGGGCAATGTTTAATATAAAATTGATAGACATGTGGATTCCGTTGTGTAGAGAATTAGGGTATGGCAACCCCTAATTGCCATTCACCAAATCTACAATTTCAATTTCAGTAATCCAAGGGGTACCATCCTCTTTAATCAGACCATCAAAAAAGAGTTTCCATTGAGCTATAAGCTGCGGGATATACATCTCCTTACCTGGTATAAATTGTATATCCTTAGCTTCACAATACGACTTTAAATAATTTCTCCCACCATCTTTTTCGGGCATGTTATGATCAAATACCATAATGCAGTCTTTCAATAGATTGGGTAAACCGATAACATTATCAAGTGGAAATTGAGAAACTGGAGTTGCATTAACCACAAGGTCAAAGGGGCCCTCCATATACGAAAGGTTGAGCTCCTTCCTTTTTCTAGAAACATGGTCTGGATTCCTTCCTGTTAATGTAACCCTAATCCCCATGTTCTGTAGAACCCTTACTGCAGTGCCTGAAACTCCTCCATTACCATATACAATGGCTGTTTTTATCTTTACGCCAGAACTTGATATTCCATTTTTTATAGCTGTCTCAAACCCTATGGCATCAGTATTGTACCCCGTTAACGTTCCATAGGAATTCACTACCGTATTGACAGAGTTCATTGCTTGAGCTAATGGGTCTATACAATCTAATAATGGAATAATATCAGACTTTAATCCTTGTCCAGTTACAGCTCCTCCTCGTGCTATAGGAGTTTTAAGCAAGCCCACATACTCTTCAGCAGTTATAGCATGAGGAAAGGTGAAGTAGACTAGATTAAAGCCAATTTTATTCAGAGTATTGTTCTTATCAACAATTGATGAAGGACTACCGGAAGGAGAGAAGATAAATCGAGTCTGAGGGTTGATTTCAATACTATAGCACTGCGAACTATCCCTCAGTTCAATTACCAGTTTTCTCTCTTTCATCTCAGCCATTACTACTCCAGTATCCAGAATGGTTATCACATATAATTATAAAATAAATAACAACACGTTTCACCGAATACCTGCCCTAGTGGTCCTTTCAGCATTTTGAGAAAAGCATCAGAACACGGTGTTAATAAGACAAACTGATCTCGTAGCCACCATGAGAGCGCAGATTCATGACATGCCCCTCAAAGATCAGGTATTGACCTTTGATTCCCATGAGTTTGCTGGTAAAGGAAGGCAATTTATCCAGTGTTTTGGAAGTAACTTTTTGGGGATATGCGGCGACAGGATAAGAAAAGACATAAGACTGTCCATCATCCACCAAAGCGGCACATTGTTCGTTGGACAGAGTTGCCAGTATTTTCTGAAAATAAGTTTCAAAGGGCTCCTCAGTCACTTCATTTTTTAGCATCTTTCGCCAATTGGTTTTGTCCGCCATCACTTTGGCGATGGAGGCTTCTGCCAGCCCAATCTGATATCGATTCTCAAAAAATCCTATTTCTTTTGCCTCTATCGCTCCCTGATCCATCCAACGGTGAATCTGTTGACTGGAGCGAGTGATACCAATTTTAATGCTACTGCTTCTAGCCAGGTACAGCGTGTGTTTCTGAAAACAGTACTTTTCTCCCCAGGCTGAGTCTCGACAGGTTCCTAAATGGAAATGACATTTTTCTGGTTTGACGATGCAGATGTCACACTCAGGTAGCGTAGTAAAACACGGATAACAGTATCCACTGTTGAATGTTTTTTTTATGGAGCGCCCACATGCTGTGCAATACATACTTCCGGTAAAGGCCATACTGATCTCAGAGCCAATCAGCGTATTCAAATCCAGAACCCCTTCACCATTCAGATTTAAGGTATAGCTCACCATATTGGTTTCTGGATTGTGAGCTGTGTCCATTTTTCTTAAAATTCCACCGATTGATGACATTGTATCCTTTTATTTTGAGAGAGGGTCCACAAAACCGAAAGGTCGGACCCTCACAAAAAAACACGAAATATGACTATTAAACAGGCTCCAATAATAGCATAGCTTTTCCTGGAATAAAGAAGTTTTGTCATGAAGTTGTTTTCTTTTTTCGTATTTTTCGTGTTTTTTGTGGATTCAAATTCGATTGATTCAATCTAGACGAACTCGAACAGAAGCCGCATGAGCATACAATTCTTCAGCTTCGGCGAACCCGATGATAGAGGTTCCTTCTTTTTTCAGACGTTTTGCAGAATAATGGAGAACGGAGCTGGTTTTGACAAAATCTTGAACTCCCAAAGGGGAAGAAAATTTAGCACACCCATCGGTCGGTAAGGTATGATTGGGACCTGCAAAATAATCTCCAACGGGTTCTGGAGTGTGTGGTCCTAAGAAGATGGCACCCGCATTACGAATTTTGTGTAAATCTTCAAAGGGTTGTTCTGTTAAAATTTCCAGGTGCTCTGGGGCAATTTCATTGACGGCAATAAAAGCGTCTTCCACATTATCCACAACAATGATGGCAGAATTGTCCCGAAATGATGCTTCAATGATTTCCGGCCTTGGCAAAGTAGGTACTAATTCTTGCAGACGCTTGGCAACAGCAGAGGCCTGCTCGGATGAGGTTGTGACCAGCAATCCTTTGGCATCAGGATCATGTTCGGCTTGAGATAACATATCACGCACCAGATATTCGATAGGAATGTCTTGTCGATCACACAAAATCAAAATATCACTGGGACCAGCAATGGATTCAATGCCAACCACTCCATATACTTGTTTTTTTGCCTCTGCTACGTAAGCATTGCCAGGTCCTACAATTTTGTAAACTCGGGGAATGCTTTCCGTACCATAAGCCAGGGCTGCAACAGCCTGTGCCCCCCCTGCTGCATAGAATTCTTCAATACCCAGCAATGCGGCGGCTGCCATCATCAAGGGATTGGGCATCCCAGTTTTTTCAGGCGGTGCCACTACGGCAATTCGAGGAACCTGAGCAACCTGGGCAGGGATCACATTCATCAGCAAAGTTGAAAATAAAGGAGCTCTTCCTCCTGGGACATAAACACCAACAGCATCAATCGGAGTGACTTTCCACCCCAGAACGGTTCCATCCTCACTGAATTCCAGTTGAGTTTCTGTTTTTTGACGCTGATGAAAAGTACGGATATTTGCTGCCGCTTGCAAAAGAATTTGTTTGAGCTGAGAGTCGAGTTGTTCTAGGGCTTGTTGCATGTTTGCCTGGGATACTCGAAAATCGGTGACTTGCGCTCCATCAAATTTCTCTGTGTAATGCCGCAACGCAGAATCCCCTTTTTGCCGAACACTTTCTATGATTTCACGGACAGTCTCGGTCACATTGGGAGACGGATGACTTTTTACATAGGATTGGTATGCTTCTAAACTGTTAAAAATATTTACATTCATGCTTTTATATTTCTATCTGTAAAGGAAAATCGGGATACAATGAGGACTGTTTTAATAAACCTTGTTTATCATAAATCATCATATTGCCATCTTCATCACAAAACCAGAATTCTTCTGCCCCTGCGTCAAGATATAAATTTTTTTTGAACATCATTTCCTGGTTGGTATTGCCCGAAGATTGAATTTCTACACAAATTTCGGGAGCAATGGAACTGACAGATTCATTTTTTAAGATTTTTGCTCTTTCATCGGACACCCATACGACATCGGCCACTTTCACATTATCGGTTGTCTGGATCGGGCATTCTGGTAAAACCTCTCCATTTTTTGCCAGTTGCAGCAAATATTTGATGACTTTTGCCTGTAAGAAAGTATGGCGGTTTTTTGCGGGACTCATTTCTATTTTTCCCCACTGATTCAGCTCAATTTTAAAAGGAAGATCCTGCAATGTTGGATCTTCGCAAACTTCTTGCCAGTTCATAGTACTTTTACCCTAAATTGACAATATAACGTCCGTGGGATTTGCCTTCCAGCATACCCAAAATCGTTTCTTCTACTTGTTCTAATGTGATTTCAGTGGTTAAATCGTTCAATTTGTCTGTTTTCCAATCAGAGGCCAGGTGATTCCAAACCTGGAGACGAGGTTTCATTGGACATTCCACCGAATCAATACCAACTAGTTTGACACCTCTTAAAATAAATGGAAATACCGTTGTATTTAAATTGGTAGAACCCACCAACCCACTACACGTGACAGTTCCTCCGTAGTATGTGTTTCTCAGAGCACTGGCCAAAGTATCGCCACCAACTACATCGACCACTCCCGCCCATTTTTCTTTCAGCAAAGGTCTGCCCGAATCATCTACAATGGAATTGCGGTCAACTATTTCTTTGGCTCCAAGAGAATGTAAAAAATCATGCTCACTGGCTTTTCCTGTAGACGCCACAACATGATACCCCAGTTTTGCCAAAATGCAAACAGCAACACTGCCCACTCCCCCTGTTGATCCGGTGACTAGAATGGGACCACTGTCTGGTTTGACCTGGTTGTGGATCAATCCATCGATCATCAGCGCAGCCGTAAACCCTGCGGTACCAAATATCATTGCTTCTTTCAGAGACAATCCTTGTGGTCGCTTGACAACCCAACCTGCTGGAACCCGAATGTATTGACCAAGACCGCCGGAAGTATTCATGCCCAGGTCATAGCCCGTCACAAATACTTCTTCACCTGCAGAAAAATCGTCACTTGTGCTCTCTTCCACAACTCCTGCCGCATCTATC
>JANQHV010000665.1 GCA_028282505.1 SAR324 cluster bacterium
GTTGACCCTGGGCTAATATAAATTTTTCCTTCAGAGAAAAAATACTTTTGTAAAAATTTTTCACTTAGCACGAGTTGATCAGAAACAAATTGAGGTAATTACACTATACAATAATTTTTTAAAATTTGGTGTTTCTTCGTGTCCCTTCGTGGCTAAATAATTTTTAGATAAAATACTCAGTTTTTTGTAAACGTAAATGTGCCTAATTTTGGCACTGTTCCCTCTACTTCAAATACTCCCGTTGTCAACGAAGTTATTATTTCTTTAGGATTGGTATCAATATCAGATGCAGTATACGTCGCGCCACTATCGGTTCCTGCATCATAAGCAAACAAATCAATGGATTTGCTGGCAACCCATTCACCATTTTCACAAAAATCCATGCCGGCAATGCCCACAAACCAGTCTGGGCTGGGAGCGATCATGGAAACTAAGGTCACTTTAGAAAAACTGGGAGAAATGTCAAATTGGAGACTCACGGTTCCTGGAGACACACCAATCCCGTTTCCAGATAACAAAGTTTCCGCATTATTGGCGCTGATGGCTGTTGAGATTTCATCAGTCAATTCTGTTTTGCCGCCGGTTTCTGCCATCACTTCGATTCCTGTTGAAGCAGTTTCGCCTTTTGCCCAAAAGCGGACATTGTCATTATGCGTTGCTCCAATCAAGCCTGAAAAATGAGGATCTGCTGGAAAATTGGTCGGATGGGTCGAAGAACTCCATGTGCTTTCAAAAACAACGGTGTATTTTTCGTTAGTGGTACATTGGGAGGTCGTGTCAGAAGTACTGCCATTGGAATCTCCACCGCCGGAACTTCCACCACAAGCGGCCATGATTATGCCTAAACACAAGAAAAACAGGACATGCAGGACTGGCATAAAATTTTGGATTTTACGTTTTTTGTGTAATTTCATAGATAAACTCCTCTAAAAAAATGTGGGATGACCCGCTCTCTAAGGAGAGAGAATGAAAGATAGGTTCGAGCATATTTTCGATCAGTTTGTGAAAAGAAAAGTTCCCCCCCTTTTTGAAGGAGGGGCTAGGGGAGGTTCAAGGTTCAAGCTGTTTTCTATCTAACTTTGGCATGAGGAAACTAAAAATCCACATTGCGATGAGACCCATCACAGAAAGGTTTATTCTGGGAAGCACCACATCGACATAAAGCACAAGTGCCTTCTTTTTCGATTGTTTCATTGTTCTCTCCGGTGATGACCACATAGCCTTTGATGACATAAGGCCCTTTGGGTACCACTTGAACTGCAATTTGGGATGCTTCGGCGGCTTTCGCTTCTTCTGCCGCAAGCTTATAAGTCAAAGCCCCCGAAGGACAAGCTTTGATGGCTCCCACAATCTCCTGGGTAGAAGCACCATTTACGTTGATCCATGGACGAGCCTCCAGATTGAAAACAGAGGGCAGTCCCTTGATACATTTTTCAGAATGGATACAGACGTCTTTGTCAAAAGATACGGATATTTGGTCATTGGAATATGTTTTCATAATTCTCCTGATACATGTTCAAAAATAAGAAAACTCAGCCACCGAGACACAGAGAACACTGTTTTTCACAATTCGCTCTCTGTGTCTCTGTGCCTCTGTGGCAAACAATTAGACTGAGTTAGGCCGACTTCAAATCATGAATACTGACGGGAAGCTTCCGGATACGGTATCCTGTTGCCGCAAAAATAGCATTGGTGATGGCAGGAGCTACTGGGGGTGTGCCTGGTTCTCCCACTCCTCCTGGGGCTTCAGTATTTTGAACAATTTCCACATCGATTTTTGGTGTTTCTGCCATCCTCATCATTTTGTAGTCGTGGAAATTACTTTCTATGACACGCCCTTTATTAATGGTAATCGTCCCATTGAGAGTAGCGGTTAACCCAAAAACAATGCCACTTTCCATCTGAGCCACAACTGTATCTGGGTTGACTACAGAACCACAGTCGATCACACACACCACTCGATGCACCTGAACCTGTCCTTCTGGGGTGATAGATATTTCAGCGACTTCTCCCACAATGGAGCCAAAGGATTTTGCCAGAGCAATTCCCTGAAAATGTCCTTTGGGAAGCGATTTCCCCCAGCCTGAGTTTTTGGCCACCATATCCAGAACTGTGCGGAATCTTGGTTGCGAGTCCAAAAGCTTGCGTCGGAATTGATAAGGATCTTGATTGCTGGCATGAGCTGCTTCATCAATGGCACTTTCGACATAAAACGCATTGTGAGAGCTACCAACGGAGCGCCAGAATCCCACAGGAATTCCAGTGTCTTTCATGACATAATCGATGTGTTGATGAGGAATGCCATAGGGCAATTCATTGGCCCCTTCCACTGAGGTGGGATCAATCCCATTTTTGACATACTGGGGAAGCACTCGCGTCAAGATAGATGGACAAACAATGCGATTGTTCCAGGCAACTGGCATTCCATCAGTGCCCAAACCGATTTGAAATTTACTGACACTGCAAGGTCGGTAAAAATCATGTTGGGTGTCTTCTTCCCGGGACCACACGACTTTAACAGGCTGTCCCACTGCCTTGGATGCCAAAACGGCATGAATCAAAAAATCCTGTTCAAAACGTCTGCCAAATCCACCGCCCAGGAAAGTCGTGTTTATTTTTATCTTTTCAGGAGGAAGCCCGGTCAACTGTGATATGACAAAGGCCGCCGGGTCCTGTCCCTGGGTGGGAGACCAAATCTCACAGCTATCCTGGGTGACAAAAGCAGTACAGTTTTGGGGTTCCATGGTGGCATGCGCCAAAAAAGGGACTTCATATTCCACTTCTATCGTTTTTTTAGCAACCTTGAGATTAGCGGCAACATCACCACCGGCATGAGCGATGGCTCCTTTATTTTCCAGTGCCTGATGAAATGACTTTGAAATCGATTCATTGCTGAGGTTCGCGTGCTTTCCATCTTTGAATTGGATGTCCAATGCGTCCACTCCTTTTTTGGCACGCCAGTAACTATCAGCGACCACCACCACACCATTGGGCACAGGTACCACCGCTTTCACTCCTTTGAGGGCCTTTGCGGCTGCTTCATTCATACTGGCCACTTCACCGCCAAAAACAGGCGAGGTTTTCACCGAACCATAGAGCATGTTGGGCACCCGGACGTCTATCCCAAAAACCGCACTTCCATCGACTTTAGCTGGTGTATCCAGGCGTTTGACAGACTTCCCAATCAAGCGGTATTGATCTTTAGGTTTCATGGCAGGATTCTTTGGCGCCTGAAGTTTTGAGGCTGATTCTACCAAATCTCCATAGCCGAGCTTTTTACCGCTGCCTTTGTGCAAAACCATGCCATTCTTTGCTTCACATTCAGTTGCGGCAACTCCCCATTTCTTTGCAGCAGCGGCGATCAGCATTTCACGAGCAGTGGCTCCTGCTTGACTCAAAGGTTGCCACCATGCCTTCACACTGGTGCTGCCTCCTGTACTTTGCATGTAGAAAGCTGGATTCTTGAATTCTTTCCCCAGTGGCGCCATTTCTGGGCGTACTTTGGTCCAATCCGCTTCCAACTCTTCTGCCACAATCATCGGAAGGGCTGTGTAGATGCCCTGTCCCATTTCTGAACTGGGCACCATGACGGCAATGTCTCCATCTTTCGCAATACGGATGAAGGCGTTGATGGCTTGTTCTTTTGTGCTCGCTTCCGCAAATTTGGAACTTATCGGTAAATGAAACCCCAGCATCAAACCGCCACCTGCCAGAGTCATGGTTTTTATGAAAGTCCGGCGACTCGTATTCAATGTTTCCATAACCACCCCCTCCGTTAGATTAATTCCGCAGCCCGGTGAATGGCCTTGCGAATGCGTTGATAAGTTCCACATCGGCAGATATTAGTCATGGCCACATCAATATCAGCGTCCGTGGGTTTGGGATTTTGACTCAGTAAGGCGGCGGCTGCCATGATTTGACCTGACTGGCAATATCCACACTGGGGAACATCTTCTTCGATCCATGCCTGTTGCACCGCATGTGTGCGATCTGGTGAAAGTCCTTCAATTGTTAAAATCTCAGCATCCTGAGCCGCTGACACAGGGACACTGCAAGAGCGAATCGGTAGTCCATTGAAATGAACCGTACAGGATCCACACTGATTGATACCACATCCAAATTTGGTTCCTGTCATGCCGAGTGTGTCCCGCAATACCCACAATAACGGAGTATCGGGCTCTACATCGACTTGATGCACCTTTTTATTGATTTTTAGTGTGATCATCGGGATAACCTCTTTATTGATGGTGAGATACTGAACCAATAGTTCTTACAATTTTTGGACGCAGATACAATCAGGATCAAAAGGATTTGCTCCAAAAACTGTCAGAAGCATTGTTCATACAAAGTTGATAATGATTCAAAAATTGTTTGTACATACAAATAAATCATTAAAAAACGACATACCCCCCTCTTATTCATAAATTCTGCATCTATTTAATACATTATGGCCATTTATACGAAATTGTCAATAAAACATATTGTATTCTAATATTTTAGAATTTTAAACTAGGAGACATCACCGATCTTTGTAAAATTAGAAGGCATTTATTTTGAATTTACTCTTTAAAAATTTGTGTTATGTCCCTATAGCTTTGAAATTCTAGTCAAAACAGCAATAAGATTTAGCCACAGAGGCCCAGAGACCTTTATTTTTCAATTTTTTTTCTCTGTGACTCCGTGTCTCTGTGGCAAATCTTTTATAGTTTCCGGGAGCAGAAACAACTCAAATAAAAATGTTGCGTATTGCGCAATGTACGATACAGCCAAATTTAGAGAAGGAGATGTTCACATTGTCAACTATGAGGATTATCACTAATGAGCATGTACAACCCTCCACACCCAGGCGAGTTTATCCGAAAAGTGTATCAGAGTCCATTTTGCACATACATTTTCATGAGTTTCCTCGAATTCCTATCCACTGACGCTCAGAAATGTCCAAAGAGTTGCGGTCTGTATGGAGGACATAGAGTTCCCACTGTGGAGATTTTTTATGAATCTCCTTATAACTCCTCATAGCTGTCAAGGAATCAGAAAAACTATGCAATACGGCAAGCTGCTCCAAAATCCGTTTACCAGACACAGAATGAGCGTCAACAGCCTCCACTAAAACCCATTGCCCCGGATAATTTTTACGAACTCTTTCCCAATCCATATTATTCCTTGAGATGATGAATGTACTGTGGTGCCTTTTGGCCTATTTTTAATTGTCAATATAGCAACTTGATTAAAAAATCATAAAGTAAGACAGAAATAAATCAGTCCCCTTTTTCTTCACTTGAATCCCTTCATGTTTTTTAGTAGAACTGCTCTTTATATCAAGTTTTCTTTATTGACCATTGGCCACTAAGCCGAAAGGCCAGATCCTTACTTAAAACCATCAAAAAAAATTTTTTTAGTGTTTTTCGTGGATTTCGTGGCCATTAGCAAAAAAAGATGCCTTTGCACAAAGCTTACCTGAACACCCATACCAATAATGTATAAGATTCGTTTTATTTGGGTGGGCAAAACACAAGAAGCCTATTTGAAGACAGGCATCCAGGAGTATTTGTCCAAGTTGAAACACTATGTGACCATTGAATGTCTGGAAATCAAGCCCAGCGATTATTCACGGGGCAAGCAGACCCAATGGATTCACAGAGAAACAGAACTTATTTTAAAAAAGCTTGACCCCTCTGAAACCACCATCATACTAGATGAGCGAGGGTCACAAAAAACATCGGTTCAATTAGCCCAGTGGCTCGAAGAATTGAGAACCATACAACACTCTCGGGTGAATTTTGTCATCGGTGGAGCCTTTGGTTTGGAATTATCCCATTTCAAAAAGTCACATCGACTGAGTCTCTCTTCCATGACCTATACTCACCAGATGGTACGGCTCATTTTACTGGAACAGGTTTATCGTGCTTTCACCATCATCAATAGAGAATCGTATCATCACTTTTAATTTTTAATTGGCATTCATATGAGACGTATTATCATTTTAATTGGAATCCTGCTTGTCCTTGGTGCGTTGGGATACTTCATTTATTTGAACAACGACAAAGCTACTGTACATTTTTTTCGTTCTTATGCAATCCATGTGTCCTTGTGGAGTATCATTTTTACTGTATTCGTCGTCGGTTTTTTGTCTTCATGGCTCTACCAGTTGATCTTTCACCCAGGGCGTCTGGTGCAGCGGACAAAAGCCCGTTTTTTAAGACACCAGAAAGCCAAAAGGGGACAACGCTTCCAGCGTTTTTATGATGCCTGTTTGCGTCTGGATTTTAAGGCCATTCGGCAGTCTTACAATAGCATCAAACGTGCCGAGACCCCCCCTTTGTACTTGCGAGTGGAACAACTGAAATGCCAGCGCTATCAAAAATCAAGTGCCGAGCTCCTGGAAACTTTCTATGAATTGAAACAGCAATTCCCCAATAACTTACAGGTTTTGCTGCCCTACCAACGTCTGGCTATTGAAACAAAAGAATGGAGCCTGGTCGAGAGGCTCAGTCAGGAAATCCACCAGTTGGCCAAGGACCATCCTTACAGCATTGATGGGATGCGCCTGGTACATCAGAATCGTCAGGAATGGGAAAAATCCATTCAGTTGGAAAAGCAGTTACTGGCCCGATTTCCCAAGAGCCTGGTTTCTGAAAGTTTACTGGCAGAACATGAAACCCATTTGTTGAAAGGCGTACAACAGCAACCCAAGATGTTGCCGGGGGGAACAACCAAATACTTACCAGGCAAGTCTTCCTTTCAAAATTTCCACCAGGTCCCCATCACCCTGGGAGAAGCAAAGCAATTTTGTCAATCAGGACAGTATTATAAGGCGGCCAATCTGCTCAAGCGTTGCTATGAAAAAACAGGGGCTCCTGTTTTACTGGATGAGTTGGAAGTCATCTATTACCAAACGGGAAAAAGTGAAAAATTGATGAAGATATTTTCAGATCTTCAAAAATCTTCTGTAGCGACCCTGTATGTCGATTTGGTCGTAGCCAAGATCTTTTACCAAACCGAGCAAATGGAGGCCGCCATTGCCATCCTGGATAAAGTGGCAACCAATCACACCAATGTTCCCCTCTTGTTTCATGTCTTGAATTATCTGGTGGCCAGCAAACGGGAAAATCCCGAAAAACAACTTCAGAGTGCTCAAAAGATGCTCGATTCGGAAAAATTATTGGACAATCTTTACCAGTGCAAAGAGTGTGGCAAGAGTGGAAAGTGGGAAGCAGTTTGCAGTCAGTGTAATCATACGTATAGTTATGTTTATAAAGAAACGGTATTATAATATTTGACAAAACGGCAGAAGCGTACTAGGAAATAGAAAGGGTCAACCATTGTCAACGGATATTCACGGGTGAAAACGATGCGATATTGGATACTGATGATCATCACGCTGTTTTTTGTAGCAGAATTTGTTTATGGGGAAGAGAATGCCAATCGGAGTTACCAGAGCCGTCAATTGCTGAAGTTGTATCACCAAAAGACCCAGAAGCCCCGCAAGGAAGAAAAAGCAATCCAGCAAAAGGTTTGGGATAAGATGCGTCGGCAATACCAATATTATGCCCGTTTGGGTAAAAAACAGGCAGCCGCACGAGTAGAATATGGAAAGCAAGTGGCGAAACAACAATCTCAGTTTGACCACTTGATCCCTGTCAAACAATCGGGTGCCTTGAGAAATGTCCTGGTGGAATCGGCCATTTCCACCAAGTTTGCTTTACAGAGAAAAACGGAGCGAGAGTATCTGGAGAAAAAAAGCCAAAGGCTGCGCTACGAAAACGTTATGAGGCCCCGTGACCCCATATATAATTTGAAGTTTCGGCCACGTTGATTTTCTAATGGAAGATAGGCCATAGAGACACGGAGACACAGAGAAAAAATATTAGTAAAACATTCTCTGTGTCTCAGTGCCTCTGTGGCTAAGATTTCTTGTCAATTTGCGTAGACTTTTGCAACAGCGATTAACTTGGACTTGTCGCAATTTCTGCTTGAACGGGCTGAGCTTTTTTCAAAGCTTCGGGAAAATGCTCCAAGCCCAAATGCAAGGCATCCTCTACATTTTCCACTGAGCAGATTTTTAATCCTTTTTTGATTTCATCGGGAATCTCGACCAAATCCTTTTCATTGTCTTTCGGAATCAAGACCGTTTCGAGACGGCCCCGCTTGGCAGCCAGTAACTTTTCCTTGAGTCCTCCAATTTCAGTGACATGGCCACGCAGTGTGATTTCTCCGGTCATGGACACTTCATGGCGGACAGGAATTTTGGTAAAAGCACTGACAATGGAGGTGATCAATGGCAAACCGGCTGAAGGACCGTCCTTGGGAATGGCACCTTCTGGAAGATGAATGTGCAGATCGGATTCACTGAAGACAGTATCATCCAGCCCTAGATGAGGTGCATTGGCTCTCACATACGAATACGCCGCTTGTGCCGATTCCTGCATCACATCCCCCAGTTTGCCAGTCAATGACAACTGTCCTGAGCCATTCATCAGGCCCGCCTCCACCAGTAAGAGTTCTCCACCCATAGGAGTCACTCCCAGGCCGACTGTAATCCCCACCCGATTGGATTCTTCTTTAGTATCATGTTCGAAGATGGGCACACCCAGCAGCTTATGCACCATTTTGGGGGTAATCACCATATTTTTTTCTGATTGTTCACGGACCAGTTTGGTGACCACTTTCCGGCACAATTTTCCAATTTCTCGTTCCAGGTTACGAACTCCGGCTTCACGGGTATAACTCTGAATGATTTCGCTAATGGACGATTTTTGAAAACGGAGTTGTCCCTCTTCCATCCCGTGGATTTCACACTGTTTGGGAATTAAAAATCGAGAAGCAATGTGGTGTTTTTCCAGTTCGGTGTAGCCAGAGAGTTGAATCACTTCCATCCGATCCAGCAGAGGAGCCGGGATATTCTCCGTTGAATTGGCAGTACAGACAAATAAGACATCGGCCAAGCTATATTCCACTTCCAGATAGTGATCCATGAATGTATCATTTTGTTCAGGATCGAGAACTTCGAGCAGTGCAGCGGCAGGATCACTCATGGCACTTTGATAGAGCTTATCGATCTCATCCATCAACAAAACAGGATTTTTGGTCTTACTCTTCCGAATTGACTGAATGATCTTGCCTGGCAGTGCACCAATATAGGTACGGCGATGTCCCCGGATTTCGGCTTCATCACGGACTCCACCAAGACTCATTCTCACAAATTTACGATCGAGAGAGCGTGCGATAGATTTGGCAAGAGACGTTTTCCCCACGCCAGGAGGCCCAACCAAACACAAAATAGGGCCTTTCAACGAGCCTTTCAAATGACCCACTGCAATGTATTCGATAATCCGCTCTTTGACTTTTTCCAACCCGTAATGATCTTCATCAAGAATCGTCTGGGCAGTATCCAGGTCAAAATTATCTTCTGTTTTTTCATGCCATGGCATGGTGACCAACCATTCCAGATAATTACGCACAACATTGGATTCAGAAGACATAGGAGACATCAATTTCAGCTTCTTGAGTTCCTTCAAAGCCATCTCTTCTGCCTCTTTCGACATTTTTGCTTCTTTGATGCGACTTGATAATTCGTCTACTTCTGTACGCGTGTCATCGATTTGTCCCAACTCTTTTTGGATTGAATGCAATTGATTTTGCAGATAATCTTCTTTTTGTGTACTTTTGACTTGGTCGCGAATCTGTTTTTTCAAATTGCTTTCTAATTTGTTCACTTCCAATTCTTCTTCTAGGATCAAGCAGAGCAGTTCCAAACGCTCATAAGGGTCCAGACATTCCAGGAGCTGCTGCTTTTGTTCTCTGCTCAAATCCAGATAAGGGGCGATGAAATCAGACAGGTGTTCTGAATTTTCTGCTGCCATCACATTGAGCTTTTTTTCAGGAATCTTGATCTTGGTCACCTGCAAGTATTGTTGCAAGACTTCCTTGGTACGACGCATCAATTCCCTGAAATCGAAAGATTGTGCAGAGCCATCAGCGATTAGCTCAACATGGGCCACATAGAAACCACTATCCAGTTGAATATCGATCACTCGGGCACGTTGCTTGGCTTCAAATAAAGCTTTGACGGTTCCATTCGGCAGGCGCATTACCTGTAAAATCTTCCCGATGGTACCGACGGCAAACAAATCATGAAGCTTGGGAACTTCTGTCGTTGAACTTTTTTGGGTAATCACAAAAATTTGTCGATCCGTGCTCAGAGATCTGTCCACAGCTTCCATGGAAGACTTGCGTCCTACAAAAAAAGGAATCGTCATGAGAGGAAATACTATTTCTTCTCGCAAAGGCAGTAGCGGCAATTTAACGAGTTGTGACATTTTGGGTATCCCCTTTTCTAAAATATGAGAACCTGTTTGG
>JANQHV010000671.1 GCA_028282505.1 SAR324 cluster bacterium
TAGGGCGGCCCGCGTAGGGGGATTTACAGGAACGGATTTTCAACCAAATCCCCCCGGCCCCCTTTGCTAAAGGGGGAGGACAAGCATCAATTTTTCTTAGCCTGACACCAATGCCTTGCCAAGGAGAGGCCGGGAGGGGTTCCTCAAATACTGATTTTATTAGTGTCCCATCTTAAACGAGAAGCCGATTGGGATATTAAATTGTATGATTTTCTAATGATAAAGAAAGGTAATAGTGTCTTCACAAAGTTTTATTGCTTTAAATAAATCGGCATCACCTAAACGGAGATTATTTTTATTCGCTCATGCAGGTTCAGGTGCTTCAAGTTTTAGTAATTGGAAGGATAAATTTTCAGATGATATTGAAGTATTCGCCGTTATTTACCCGGGTAGAGAAGCCCGGATACTAGAACCAGCGTATGATTCTATCGAACCATTGGCAACTTCCCTAGCTGACCAGATCAAGCCGTTTTTTGAAGTTCCATGTTCATTCTTTGGTCACTCAATGGGCGCTAAAGTAGCGTTTGAAACAGCGCTTCTTTTAGAAGCCAACAGTTATCCCTTATCACATGTCTTCCTATCCGCATCTCGTGCTCCACATATCGCGCAAAAAAGAGTGATCTATCATCTTCCACAACAGCAATTTTTGGAGGAACTGGTAGACATCGGAGGAACCTCTCGTGAGTTTTTAGAAAATCAGGAATTGCTGGATTTATTTCTTCCCACCCTAAGAAAAGATTTTACACTCACCGATACTTATACTCGAGAAAACAATGTTTTTCTCAATTCTCCCATAACCATTATGGCTTCACGTGAGGACAGGGAGGTGGATCCTGATGACGTAAAAGCATGGTCAAGTTATGCAAAAAATGAATGGGACTTTCACTTATTCGACGGAGACCACTTCTTTCCTATTGCACACGCTGATTTAGTTACTAAACTTATTAATGAAAAATTGTGTAAATGACCTCAATTCACATGAAAACTCCAATACCGATCAAGGCCCAAAAAGATTTCAGTCATTCTGACAAATGCTGGAACGCATCATTGCCCCAAAAAAAATGGGAAGTGCTAAAAACGCTTGCCAAAGAAAAGAGGATATCTCCGGTAACTTTGCTCTCTAGCGCTTTTAGTGAAATTATCAAGACATGGAACGGACACTCAACATTTTCATTTAACTTAATCCATGTCCAAAAATCAGCATGTTTCTTGTCATCCAATCAACAGAGTAGAATTGATTTTCGCACACTTCATTATGATCAATTAAAATCAAATCATCTTATCGATACGGCTGAGTATTTTCAAACTCAGATGAACAGTTCGGAGAATTGTTTGCAATTTGATCAACTTGAAGCATTTTTCAATTTTTGTGTTGATCATAAAAATAACATCGCTCCGATATCGTTGACAAATTTTTTGGATATTTCCAAACCTGAAGAACAAGAACAACCATGTATTGATGAGATCATTTTTAACCTATCTCAAAGAGAGGGTGTCTGGATTGACCATCAAATTTGGGAAAAAAAGGGGGATTTATATTTTGAATGGAATGTCTATCAGGATATTTTTTCAGATGAACTCATTGAATCAATGTTTAACGCATACTGTGAATTTTTAAATCGGCTAATAGAATTCGCAATAAAATGGGATGTGCCTCTTCTTTCATTAATTCCTGAATCTCAAAGACAAATAAGGGAACAGGTAAATTCAACTCACTATTCTTTTTCAGAGATATGTCTCCACACACTTTTCTTTGAACAGGCGGACAAACTTTCTGACGAGATCGCATTGATTTTTGAGGGGAATTTATGGACTTACCAGGAGTTAAAAAACTGGAGTTTGCAGCTGGCTCAATCTTTGGTGAAACAAGGGATTTCTTCTGGAGATTATGTCGGTATTTTGATGGAAAAGAGTTCTGAGCAAGTAGCTGCGTGTCTTGCGATTCTCTCAATTGGAGCCATTTATGTCCCCATTGATTCAAAATTACCAATAAAAAGAATCCGAACGATCCTCAATGAAAGTTCGATTCAGTATATTTGTGATCATTTATTGACAAGGCACATTACTGATAGTTTAAGGGAAAATCGTTCAGAATTGATCATTGTCAGTGCCGATGAAAACGATGTTGAATCATTTGACCAAAGTCCTCCTTTAAAGGGAGATATTGAGAGCACGGCCTACATGATTTACACTTCAGGTTCAACAGGAATTCCAAAAGGAGTGTTGATTAGTCATGAAGGTGCCGTAAATACGATTTTAGATATAAACCGTCGTTTTGACATTCAGTCTGGAGATAAAATACTAGGATTATCCGCACTGAGTTTTGACCTTTCGGTTTACGATATTTTCGGAACCTTTGCAGCGGGAGGGACTCTTGTTTTGCCCACTGAAGAGGGACGAAGAGACCCTGAACATTGGGTGCAATTGATAGAAAGATATCAAATCAATATTTGGAATTCTGTCCCAACATTACTCGATCTTTTGTTGAAATCTTCTCAGGCAAAAGTGGTTTCCCATCTAAAAACGGTTTTATTGAGTGGCGATTGGATCCCTCTGGATTTGCCGAAAGGTTTGCGCACGTTTCAACCGAACATTCGTATCATAGCGATGGGAGGAGCCACAGAAGCATCTATTTGGTCCAACTGGTATGAAGTTCAAGAGGTCGATCCGAATTGGCGTTCAATTCCTTATGGCTGGCCATTAAGCAATCAAAGTTACCATATTTTGAATTCAAAGTTACAACCCTGTCCGGACTATGTGATTGGTGATCTATACATTGGAGGGATCGGTGTTGCCATTGGATATGAGGATCCCATTAAAACACAACAAAGTTTTATCTATCATCCGGAAACGAATGAAAGAATATACAAAACGGGTGATTTAGCACGCTATTGGTCTGATGGGAAAATAGAGTTTTTAGGGAGAAAAGATCAACAAGTCAAAGTATCCGGTTATCGCATTGAATTAGGAGAAATCGAATTTGCTTTGAAAAAGTGTAAAGGAGTTCAAGAAGCAATTGCCGGTACCTATGATGGAGAAGGAGGGATCAAACGGTTAATTGCTTGGATCATCCCTTATCAAAATTCTTGTGAAACGGCACAAAATCCACAATCATTACGTAAAGATTTAGCAGAAATATTACCTGAATATATGATTCCTCAGGCCATCATTCCTTTGGATTGTTTTCCTCTTTCCAAAACAGGCAAAATTGATCGTAAGAATCTGCCGATTCCAGTTGTTAAGAAGGAATCTAAAAATTTAAGCGTAGGAAATGAAGAGGAAACGCTGTTAATCCGTTTTTGGGAGAAACATTTACAAAGCTCAAATATTACGGTTGATAGTAATTTTTTCGAAATAGGTGGAAACAGTCTGACAGCCATGAGGTTGGTAGAAGCCATACGTCAACATTTTGAAATCAAATTGTCTGTTGCGGATTTTTACAGTTCTCCAACTATTGAAAAACTGCTGACTCTCATTTCGAGCCTTCAAAAAACAGTACAAAATCAATTACCTAACCTTGTTTCCGAGCCTGGCAAACGGTTTACGTCTTTTGAACTCACCGATGTTCAGCAGGCATACTGGATAGGACGGCAGGAAATTTTAGCATTAGGTGGTGTCTCCGCTCATGTTTACTTTGAAATTCAGACTGACGGTTTCAGATTAGACAAATTACAGGAAACATTTCAAGTATTGGTTCAACGCCATGATATGCTGAGAGCCATAGTTCATCAAGATGGAACTCAGCAAGTATTAGAAGAAGTTCCGATCTATGAAATTTCACGATGGGATTTAAAAGATAAATCTTCAGATCTTCAACAGAAAAAACTTCTGGAATTAAGAAATAAACTGTCACATCAGGTTTTAACCGCAAATCGCTGGCCGCTTTTTGAAATTCACGCTTGTGAACTAACAGAGGGTCTTAGGCTCCTGATCAGTTTAGATGCTCTCATTTTTGACGCGCAAAGTGTTCTCAGGATCATGTCAGAATGGGCATTATTAGCGAAGAACGAGAAACCGGATGCTTCTCTTTTACCTAAACTGGAAGTCACTTTTCGGGATTATGTGGAATGCATCCGTTCTGCAGAAAACAGTGCGTGGTATCAGGAAGGCGTCCAATATTGGAAAGAGCGTTTGAAGCAGCTGCCTTCCGCGCCAATGCTTCCTGTGATTTCAAAGTTTTTGGAGCAAAAGAAGCCTCGATTTCAAAGATGGGAAAAAGATCTGGATTCGGTTTTGTGGAAGGCGATTTGTCAACGCGCATCGCAAGCGAATCTTTCACCAAACTCCATTTTGTTGACGGCGTATAGTGAGGTACTGGCGCAGTGGAGTGAGCAGCCCCATTTTACATTGAATTTAACTTTGTTCAGTCGGCTGCCTATTCATCCGCAAGTGGATCAGCTTGTTGGTGATTTTACGTCTTTGATTCTACTGGAATATGAAGGCCATGACTCATTGAGTTTTCAAGAACGTGCCCGTCGCTTGCAGAATCAACTAGGCAGGGATTTAGATTATGGGTATGTTTCTGGAGTTCGTGTCGTCAGGGAAGCGGCAAGAGATGATAAAACTTTATCCGTTCCAGTGGTGTTTACCAGTGCTTTGGGGTTGGACTTTGGTGAGCAGGACGCATCACCATTAGGAAAAATGGTCTACAATATCACTCAAACGCCTCAGGTATGGATCGATCTCCAAGTGAGGGAAGAAAGTGGTGTTCTCAAGTTCAATTGGGATGTTGTTGAAAACCTTTTTCCTCAAGGTGTGATTGATTCTATGTTTGACGCATTTTGCTCGATTTTGAATCGGCTCGCAAATGCCCAAGTTTTTTGGGAAAAACCCATTCCTCCTTTGATCCCCTTATCTCAAGTGGATGTACGTAAAAGCATAAACTCAACAGAAAAATCGCTCTCCCATGAAACCTTGCATGGTCTTTTTTTTAATACTGTTCAATCGTATCCTCAAAAAACGGCTTTAATTTTTCAAAGCTATTCTTGGAGTTATTTAGAGTTATCGTTGTGGACCAATCGTTTAGCTAAAGGGTTATCGAAGAACGGTGTTGAACGAGGACATCGAGTTGCGGTGTTGATGACAAAAGGGGCTGAACAAGTGCCTTCTTGTTTAGCAATCCTTTCTCTGGGAGCCGCATATGTCCCGCTTGATCCGACGATGCCCGAGAAAAGAATACAAAAGATATTAGAACAAAGCCAAATAAAGGTGGCTTGTATTCAGCCTAATACCTTGAAATTAGCTCAGAAATTGAACCTTGTCGCCATTGACGCAAACGAATCTGCTGTTCAAAAATATGCTGTTGAATTACCAGATCAGAATGTAGAAATCACAGATCTGGCTTATATGATATATACCTCAGGATCTACGGGTACTCCCAAAGGGGTGCTGATTGACCATCGAGGAGCTGTCAATACGATTTTGGATATAAACCAACGGTTTGGAATCACTGCTGATGCTAAAGTTTTAGGACTGTCCTCTTTGAGTTTTGACCTATCCGTATACGATATTTTCGGTACATTTGCTGCTGGAGGGACCTTAGTTCTTCTTCATGAAGAGGATCGCCGAGAACCTCAAATTTGGGCAAAATTGATAGAAGATCACCAAATCACCGTATGGAATTCGGTTCCTGCTTTATTGGAATTGCTGCTTGATTCTTCAAAACCAGAATGTGCTGTTCATCTCAAAACCGTTTTCTTAAGTGGCGACTGGATTCCCCTGCATCTTCCTGAACGATTAAAAAAGATTCAACCGAAAAGTCGCCTGATTGCCATGGGAGGTGCGACCGAAGCATCGATCTGGTCGAACTGGTTCGAGGTGAATGAGGTGGATTCAGACTGGTCTTCAATTCCCTATGGATACCCCCTCAGCAATCAAAGTTATTGCATACTCGATCATCAACTTCAATCATGCCCGGATTATGTGACGGGAGATCTTTATATCGGCGGGATTGGAGTCGCAATGGGGTATGATGATCCTGAAAAAACCAAAGCCAGTTTCATTGAACATCCAGAGTGGGGGCGAATCTATAAGACAGGGGACATCGCACGTTACTGGCCCAATGGAATTATCGAGTTTTTGGGAAGACGAGACCACCAAGTCAAAATCGCTGGACATCGAATTGAATTGGGAGAGATCGAAGCTGCATTAAATCAGTTGGATGGCGTCAAAGAAGCTGTTGCGGGAGCCGTTGGAGATAAAGGCGGGACAAAACGCTTAATCGCATGGATCGTACCTTCTCAAATCTCACAAAATTCTGTGAAACATGCGGCTTTTCAATCAGAACAGATCAGAGAAGCACTTGAAAAGGAGGTGCCTGCCTATATGATTCCTCAGGTCATCATTCCTTTACAAACACTACCGTTGTCTCAAACAGGCAAAGTAGACCGAAAACAATTGCCTCTGACCTCCGTTGAGGAGAAACAGACTACAGCACGAGCCGCAAGTTCAGAAGAGAAACAATTGATTCAGCTATGGCAAGATCAGCTCAAGTGTTCCCAAATTGGTTTGGACGATCATTTTTTCAGATTAGGAGGAGACAGTTTAATGGCTGTCCGATTGGTCGAAACCATCCGACAAAAGCTACAGGTGGATCTATCGGTGGTTGAGTTTTTAAGTACACCAACAATCAGAGAATTGTCCGGCATGTTGGCTGGTAAGCAAAGGCAAGGTCAACTTCAATTACCGCCTATCATTTCTCAACCAGAGAAGCGATTTGAACCTTTTGCGCTGACTGATGTCCAGCAGGCGTATTGGGTTGGACAACAAGAAGGGTTGGCCTTGAGTGGGGTTGCCACACACTCTTATGTAGAAATAAAAGTTGAAAAACTCGAATTGAGTAAGTTGGAAGCGGCCTGGAATGAGTTGATTCTCTATCATGACATGCTACGAGCCGTTATCCAGAATGACGGCACTCAGGTTGTTTTAAAGGAGGTTCCTTATTACACAATCAAATGTTGGAAGTTAAAAGGAAAATCCAAAGAGGAACGAACCACAAGATTAAAGGAAATCCGAGATCACTTGTCTCATCAAATGTTTTCATGTGACCAATGGCCATTGTTTGAAATCCAAGCCTGTTATTTGGCAGAAGGACTTCGCTTGTTCGTGAGCCTGGACAATATCATTTTTGATGGACGCAGTATGCAGAAGATCTTTTCGGAATGGGCCATCCTCGCACATCAAGAAAAACCGGATTCATCGACTTTTCCGCCATTAGAAATCACGTTTAGAGATTATGTAGAAAGCTTTTTAGCTCATGAAGAAAGTCTGTGGTACCAAAAAGGTTTTGAATATTGGAAAGAGCGATTGAAAACCCTTCCTTTAGCTCCACAGTTGCCGACACTTCCTCAGCTGAAAAATTCGGGTCAGCCTCGTTTTAAAAGGATTAAGAGGGTTTTACCCAAATCACAATGGGAATTTATTAAAGAAAAGGCTATTGAGGAAGAACTTTCCATCAATGCTATTTTACTGACCGCCTATGCGGAAGTCCTTTCAGCCTGGAGCGAATCTCCTCATTTTACGATCAATTTGACCTTATTCAGTCGACTTCCCGCACATCCCCAAGTCGATGAACTGATTGGAGATTTCACCTCTTTGATTTTGTTGGAATATGATGGGCGGGAAAAACGAAGTTTCTTAGAACAGACTCGTTTGGTCCAAAAGCGCCTTTGGGAAGATTTGAACTATGGATATGTCTCCGCAGTTCAAATCATGAGGGAAGCATCTCGACAGCATGGAAAATTGCAGTCTTTGACAATGCCTGTTGTTTTTACGAGTGGCCTGGGATTAGAATTAGGAGCAAAAGACTCACCACGCATAGGACAATTTGTCGATGGCATCTCCCAAACCCCCCAAATTTGGATCGATCTTCAAGCACGTGATGAAGAGGGATCGTTAAACTTTAACTGGGATGTGCTTGAGGGAATATTCCCTGTGGGAGTGATTGAGGCGATGTTTTCAGCATACTGTCAAATATTAGAAAGATTGTCTCAATCCGGAGACCATTGGGAGCAATTCATCCCCCCTCTGATCCCTCCTGCACAATTGGAAGTTAGAAAACGGGTCAATGCGACAGAATCGGCTTTTTCACAAAAAGGATTGCATACTTTCTTTTTTGAAAAAGCACAATCACAGCCTGAAAAAATCGCATTGATCTATCGGAATCAGACGTGGACTTATGACCGATTGGCCACGTGGGTTCAATCGTTAGCAGAAGCTTTACATCAAAAAGGGGTTCGTCCGAAAGATCGGGTTGCGGTGTTCATGGAAAAACATGCAGAACAAGTCGTTTCTTGTCTCGCCATTTTATCACTGAGGGCTGCTTATGTTCCGCTTGATCCTTCAATGCCCCAAAAAAGGATTCAAAAAATTTTGGAACAAAGCCAAATCACCTTTGCCTGTGTTCAGCAAGATAGTCTGAAATTAGCTGAACAATTGGGCCTTGTACCGATCGATACCAATGAATCCTTAGTTCGAACTTATTCGCAACGAGTTCCCAATCTGGAAGTGGACATAACGGACTTGGCTTATATGATTTATACTTCCGGATCAACCGGTACTCCTAAAGGAGTTTTGATTGACCATCAGGGGGCTGTTAATACAATATTAGATGTCAATCAACGGTTTGAAGTCCTGTCAGATGATAAGGTATTGGGGATATCCTCTTTGAGTTTTGACCTCTCGGTATATGACATTTTCGGTACATTTGCTGCTGGCGGCACCTTAGTGCTGCCCCAGGAAGAGGATCGCCGCGACCCCCAAGTTTGGGCAAAATTGATAGAAGACCACCAAATCACCGTATGGAATTCGGTTCCTGCTCTATTGGAATTACTGCTTGATTCTTCAAAACCAGAATGTGCGATTCATCTCAAAACCGTTTTCTTAAGTGGCGATTGGATCCCCTTGAATCTTCCTGAACGATTAAAAAAGATGCAACCGGCAAGTCGCCTGATTGCTATGGGAGGTGCGACCGAAGCATCGATCTGGTCGAACTGGTTTGAGGTGAATGAGGTGGATTCAGACTGGTCTTCAATTCCTTATGGTTACCCATTGAGTAACCAAAGTTATTTCATACTCGATAGTCAACTGCAATCATGCCCGGATTATGTGACGGGAGATCTGTATATCGGAGGACTTGGAGTCGCAATGGGGTATGATGATCCAGAAAAAACCAAAGCCAGTTTCATTGAGCATCCAGATTGGGGGCGAATCTACAAGACAGGAGACATTGCGCGTTACTGGCCTAATGGGGTTATTGAGTTTTTGGGAAGACGAGACCATCAAGTTAAAGTCGCTGGACACAGAATAGAACTAGGAGAGATCGAGGCTGCATTAAATCAGTTGGATGGAGTCAAAGAAGCCATTGCAGGAGTTCAAGAAACTTCATTGGAAGTCAAACAATTAGTTGCGTGGATTGTTCAAGAACCTGATAGCAAAAAGCTTCAGTCTCAAGATGTACAGGATTCTTTGAAAGATTTTGTTCTCGATTATATGATTCCTCAAAACATCATCTTTTTAGAGAAGCTTCCCTTAAGCAATACCGGTAAGGTGGATCGTAATGCCTTGCGCCAAATGACAACAGAAATGGAAACACCGATTTCTGAAGAGGATGATGTATTGAACCACACTGAACAGAATCTAATCCAGATCTTCAAGCCGCACCTCAAATATCCAACATTGAATAAAAGAAGTAATTTTTTTGAGTTGGGAGCTAGTTCAGTGACTCTGATTCGAATTCGTCAAGAATTGGAAGAATCATTACAGATCAAAATTCCAGCTCATGCCATATTTGCTTTTCCAACGATAGAGAAGTTAGCCTCTTTCCTCAATCAACAAAATTCTAATGAGAAACAGGAAAACACAAATAAATCTGTAAAGCGCAGAAGAAACCAAAACCGTGCAAGACGCAGAAAAAAATCAACCCAATCAGCCAGGTAAACGAATATGAGCAAGATCAATCAACAAGAATTTAAAAAAAGGTATGATGGGTGTGAACCCATTGCCATCATTGGAGCAAGCTGCCGGATGCCTCAAGCAAAAACAGCATTGGAATTCTGGAAAAATATTGCGAATGGAAAAGACCTGGTCACATCGCTTGATCAACAGTCTGCTTCTTTTGAATCATCCACTAACAACTCAAATGATCCCGATTTTGTGAGAGCGGCTGTCATTTTAGAGGATGCTGAATTTTTTGATGCACAATTTTTTGATTACACCTTGAAAGAAGCTCAACACATCGATCCTCAACAGAGAATTTTTTTAATGTGTGCTTGGGAAGCTTTGGAAAGTGCCGGATACATTCCTAATCAAATCGAAGTTCCTGTGGGGGTTTTTGGTAGCTGTCGGAGTAGCAGTTACCTTCCTCCGTATCCTGAGTCTGTTGAAGAAATGGGGTCCCCTCAAATGTTTCAAACTCTGATAGGAAACGATAAGGATTATTTGACGACTCGGGTTTCTTACAAGCTCAATTTAAAAGGTCCGAGTGTTTTGGTTCAAACAGCTTGTTCCAGTTCGTTGGTTGCGGTTCACATAGCTTGTGAACAATTGAGGAATGGAGAGTGTAATATCGCCGTGGCAGGTGGAGTTGGCATTACCTTTCCCCAACAATCAGGTTATGTCCATTATGAAGGAATGATTTCTTCACCAGATGGGGTATGTCGCCCGTTTGACGCCCAGGCAAATGGAACACTTCTAGGCAATGGCGCAGCCATTGTCGTCCTTAAACATTTGGAGGATGCTCTGGAAGATGGTGACTCGATTTTAGGAGTGATTCGTGGATCTGCCCTTAATAATGACGGGTCTGAAAAAGTCGGTTTTACCGCTCCTAGTTTAGAAGGACAATCAGAAGTGATTACAACGGCTCTCGACATGTCAGGTATCACTCCGGATACAATCACATTGGTTGAAGCTCATGGCACAGGTACGCCTCTGGGAGATCCCATTGAAGTGGAAGCTTTGACACAAGTGTATCGAGGATCAACAGAAAATAAGAACTATTGCGCTTTAGGCTCCGTGAAATCTAATTTAGGGCACATGGATACGGCATCGGGTGTGACAGGTTTATTAAAGGTGGTGATGGCGTTGAAGCATCGAAAAATTCCCCCTAGTCTTCATTATGAAACACCTAATCCGGAAATTGATTTTGAAAACTCACCTTTCTATGTTCCTCAGACCTTAATACCTTGGAATGTCGATGCAACCGTTTCTCCATTACGACGGGCCGCCCTCAGTTCCTTTGGGATTGGTGGAACCAATTGTCATATGATTTTCGAAGAATTTCTTGATGACAATGCTTTAGTCAAAGAAGAACCAATTAACACGTCAACCTTGTTTTTATCTCTTAGTGCTCGCAGCGAACAAGGTCTCAAAACTTTAGCAAAGCGCTACGTTGATCATATGGAGGGACTTAGCGAAAAAGAATTGACGCTATTATGCCAAACAAACGTTCATCATGCTTGTCAATATGATCATCGATTAGCAATCACTGCCCAGTCTAGCGAAGATTTGAAAAGTCAGCTCATACAGTTTTCTCAAGATGAATCCAAAGCATTGCATCAAACCGAATTTGAGTCTCCGGTTCAAAAATCATTTCCACTCCCATCCCGAAAGGTGATCCTGCCAACATGCCCCTTTGAAGAGGAACGTTGTTGGGTCGATTCCTCAAATTCACACAAGAACCCGGTTTGGGGAACAGACAAGTTTAGCTCAAAGGAATTATGGAACAAACTTCGGAAAGAAGGTGCAATCGTTTCTAAACAATTCGCTCAAGATTTGGATTTGTCCCCACAGGAAATGCTTGAAAAGCATCTCGACCAAATTTATGGGGCCTATGTCAGTGATGCGTTGAAGCAATTAGGGTGTTTCACTGCTGCCGGTGAATCCTTAACGGTTGATCAATTGCTTGGGAACTCCTCGATTCTTCCAAAATATCGTCAATTATTGAAACGATTATTGAAAGAGCTCGTCAGAATGGATTTTTTGAGACAAGAAAAAGATTCTTATCAAGAACTTCTCACTATTCCTCTCTCTAATATTGAATCGATTTTAAACGAGTTAGATCAATTTGATCAACTGAAGCCATCTTTAAAATTGATACGACAATGTGCTCCGCATTTAGCACAAGTCTTAACGGGACAAGCCAACCCAAGAGAGTTGATTTTCAAGGGGGGATCCATTTCTGAAGTAGAACGACTTTACCATGATACCGAATACTCCATCTATTTTAATAAGATCGCAGCACACATCATTCAAACGATTTGTGCCAATACTCCCCAAAGCAATCAGATCAGAATTTTGGAAATTGGTGCGGGAACAGGGGACACCAGTCAAGGAATTATTGAGAACTTGCCAACTGAGCGATCGACTTATGTTTTTACAGATATAGGAGCCTCGTTTCTGAAACGAGCCGAAGAAAAATTCAAAAGCTATCCGTTTATGAAGTATCAATCTTTTGATATGGAAAAAGAGCCGTTGGAGCAAGGTGTAGAAGAAGGCAGCATTGATTTGGTTGTCGCTGCGAATGTGCTTCACAATGCAAGTGATATGGTGCGAATCATGAGTCGAGTCCGAAAAATGCTGGCTCCTGAAGGAATTGTAGTGATTCGGGAACTCACAAAACCAAACCTGGTTTTTGATTTTTCGTTTGGAACGCTGGTTCCCCTCATTGAAGATGAAAGCCGTCGGAATGGAGAGCTTCTTGCCAGTTATGAAGTTTGGGAAAATGTCCTAAAGGAAGTCGGTTTTAAAGAAATAACTTTGTTCCCCGAAAATGGAAATCCAACCGATATTTTGGACGAAAAGATTATCGTCGCACAAGCAGATGCAATGGGAGAATTTGCCCCGGCATGGTCTCTTCCTGTGGAGGAAACGAATGCTACGATAGATGAACAACCCGATCAAACGGTTCAAACCACAAAGCAGACAGGAATTATTTTTCAACTGGAAACACCGCATGAAAAATTATCAGACGGTTACTTATGGAATGGTTCACAATGGTTGTCACTCTTCAGAGAGGTTTTATGGGAAGAAGGATATTCTTCTCATCAATTGTTCAATGTTTCAGTCACTGATTCCTTCATTACCGATCAAGAGACGATTGAAATCGAAGCTCATGTTCAATTAGGAAGTTCAAAATCTGAAATTTCTATTGCCTTAATGCTAATCAACGATCAAAAAGCATCTCAATGCATTGGATCTGCCTTAGCAAGACGAATCCCCTTTGTTGCTCAACAAGCAAGATCCTTTGATGAGGTCGTGGCATATTTTCAAACACCTTCTTACGAAAAATCGTCGGATTCATTGAGTGTGAAGTATGTTGGGGAGAATTATTTAGTCCATTTTCATGGAGGCAAAATTCCTATTCATAAAATGATTTCTCGATTATCCTGTCAAGCCTGGAATTTGCCAAAAGGTGAAATTCGTTTTATTGGGCAGTGGAATCTTTACCAAATGATAGATACCAATGAATTATTCTATTATGTCTATTTCACTTCAAAAAATAATAATAAAAATCTCAATATCCGAATTTTTTCAGATCAAAAAGAAATCCTCGCGGATCTTTATGGAATTGTATGTGCTGACGAAACAGCGTTCCCGCTCAATAGCATTCCGAACCAAGAGGTTATTCAACATTATTTATATCAAAAGACATGGCAGAAAATTGACGATCTTCAGGAATATCTTGAACCGACTTCTCTCGAAACAACCTGTTTTGTTATTTGTGAAGAACTGTCAGAGTGCCAGGGATGGATTCATTGGCTTCAGCAAGAAGGATATCAAACAGAGTTTCAAGCCGTTCAAAAGTTGTCGGAACTAAAAGAAAAACTCATTCAGTCTCCTGATATATCGAAAAATTTGATTTATCTAGTCCCTCAGATTGATACCGGCAAAAATACGGAGCAAATTCTTAAGGAACAGTCTCGAGTTTTAAAACCATGCCTTCAACTATTGCATTCATTAGAAGGAATCTCTGGTAATATACGCCTTTCATTCATTACCTCAAATAGTCAATCTGTGTTTCCTTGGGAAAAGCCCACTCAATTCGGAAGCTCCAGCTTACAAGGATTGATTCGAACCGCTCAAAATGAATTCCGAACACTCAAGATGAGATGTATCGATCGTGATGCTCAGCAATGGAATTATGCCTTACTCACAAAGTTATGTTTGTTTGAAGACTATGATGAGTTTAATATAGCAGAAAGGCAGGAACACGTTTTCGTCCAACGTTTAGAGCCCTATCCTATTCCACGGTCTTTGCTTAATTTGAAAAGTACAGATTGGGTGACGCCAGGCAGCACGTATCTTTTCACAGGAGGGTTATCTGATCTAGCTTTGACACTCAGTGAGTGGTTAATTAATCATGGAGCAACTCATCTCGCTCTATTAGCGAGAAGAAATCCGACTGAAAAAGAAATAAAAAGAATTGAGCAGATGAAATCCAAGGGGGTTTCCATAACTTTATGGAATGATGCGGATGTGAGTCATCCGGACCAAATGAGAACAATTCTAAAAAATGTGGTTGAATCATGTCCTCCGGTTAACGCAATTTTTCATTTGGCGAGTCAACACGCTGATGTTTTGCTGAAGAATGTGGAATGGTCAGAATTCGAAAGGATTTTAACGCCAAAACTAAATGGGGCAATGCTTATTGATGAGTTTGAGAGTACTTTAAATCCCAAGGTGACTTTTTTCTTTTCATCTGCTGTTACTATTTTTGGTTCTATTGGACAGGCGGCACACTCTTGTGCTAACAGCTTTTTGGAAAGTTTTGCGCATTTCCGTTCAATGGAAGGGAAGCCCACTCAAACAATTACCTGGGGGTATTGGGGAGAAATTTTGAAAGAACAACGACAAGAACTATTTGGTAAAGTGTTTGAGGAATATGGTCTATTAGCTATGACGAATCTGGAATCATTAGAACTGCTAGGACGCATCTTTCAAACAGACGAATCCCATTTGGTCGCTATGAATGTAAATTGGCAGACCATTGCATCGAACTACATAGGAACTTCAGCGTTGCTGGAAAACCTTGTTTCTGATTTTACCTCTGATTCTTCAGAAGAAGAGGGTAGTGGCCTTTTTTCAGCGTCCTCTGAAGGTCGGCTGAATGCAATATCGGACTATCTTAAAAAACATTTATCTTCATTATTGAGAATACCAATTGATGAACTTGATGAAATTGATGATGACAATTTAATTGAACTGGGTGTGGATTCTTTAATGATTCTGGATTTGGTCAATACCATTAAACAAGAACTCAACATCTCCCTTTCTGCAGAAGAAGCGATTGGGCATCCAAAGATTGGTGAATTCATTACCCATCTCAATGAAAAACTTTCCGCTCGTATTTCAAAGCAATAACACTATGAATAAATTGTGTAGTGTTGTTAGAGGAACTGAATTTGGAGAATTCTATTTATCTGCTTTTTAATTAAATCATATGAATCTGAAGTTGAAATATTGTGTCATTCCGGGCTTGACCCGGAATCTAGGCGCTCTTTTAGAGTTTAATGGATGCCGGATCAAGTCCGGCATGACAAATCGCTTTCGAAAAGGCATTGTTTTTACAAAATAAATTTTAGCTTCGGATTCGCATTAAATCCTTGAATTAAACGAATATGGCTATCAAAAAAGTTAAGCTTAGAAAAAAGAACAAAAATCTGATTGTCTCGAGTCCTTCTGGGATTTCTAAAGTTCAGCCTGATTTATCGAATCGTTACCAGCCGTTTGTTCTCACCGATATCCAGCATGCTTACTGGATTGGGAGAAAAGACGTCATGGCATTAGGGCAGGTTTCTTGTCATGCGTATATTGAAGTTGATCGCCTGAATCTTAATTTAGAACGTTTGGAAAAATCATGGAACCGATTGATTCAGCATCATGACATGCTCAGAGCGGTGATATTGCCATCAGGAAAACAGAAAATTTTAAAAGAAGTTCCTCATTATTCAATCCCTGTTGAAAATTTAAGATCGCTTGAACCCCATCAAAAGGAAGAGAAACTGATGCAAATTAGGGAAGAGATGTCTTATCAAATCATTGATATGGATCAATTTCCTCCCTTTGACCTTCGAGTGTCGTTGCTGGATGAAAATAAGACCAGGATCCATCTGGATTTAGACCTGATGATTTTTGACGCACAAAGCCTATTGACCTTAGATCAAGACTGGGAACGATTTTATGAGAATCCGGATCTGGAGATGCCTGCGTTTCATTTTTCATTCAGAGATTATATCCTGTTTCAAGAAAAAGAAAAACAGTCCGATGCTTACAAAGCAGATCAGCAGTGGTGGTTATCGAGGCTTCCGCAAATTCCTCCCCCTCCTCAGTTTCCTTTTAAAACAGATCCATCTTTGGTCAGAAAGCCTTCTTTCCAAATTTACAAACACATTTTGAATCAATCACTTTGGAAAAACCTTCGTCAACAATCCTCGTTTTACGAAGTAACTCCTACCTCTGTGATATTGACTTTGTTTGCAGAAGTGTTGAGCCGATGGAGTGATTCAAGCAGATTTACCTTGAATCTCACCCATTTTGATCGTAAACCTGTCCACCCTGATGTCCGTCGATTGGTTGGCGATTTTACATCCGTTCTACTGCTCATTTTTGAACGACACCGTTCACTTCCTTTCTGGAAATTAGTGAAAAAAGTTCAATCGAATTTGTTTTCAAACCTATCCCACAATTCCTACAGTGGAGTAGAAGTCATCCGACAAATGATTCAACAGGGACATCTTGATCCTGGAAGTACAATGGGTGTGGTGTTCACGAGTTTAATCGGTTTAAATTCAAAGGATTCAGATGGCAACCCATATCAAGGAATTTTGGGAAAAGAACCTGTTTATCTTTATACTTCGACTCCCCAAGTCTGGCTGGACCACCAAATCGGAATCTTTGACGATTCTCTGCAATTTAACTGGATTGTCATTCGAGAATTATTTCCAGATCAGATGATTGATGAAATGTTCAAGACCTATCGTGATCTGATTGAGGCTATGGCAAAAGATGTGTCGCTTTGGGAAGCTCCTCTTAAAAATATTCTTCCGGATGATCTTTTGCTGTCCCGCCAAAAAGCCAATCAAACCAATTTTAAATACTCATTAAAATTACTTCATCAACCTTTTTTTGAATTAGCGGTTCAACAACCGAACCGTCCCGCAATTTTTTCAGGTCGAGACAACCAGATTTCGTATAGCGAGTTGGCACAATGGAGTTTTAATGTTGCCGAGCAATTGCAAAAAGAGGGAATGAAAGTTGGTGAACATATCGCAATCGCTTTGCCCAAAGGAATGGCCCAAGTGGCTGCTGTCTTTGGTGTGTTGGCTGCCGGAGGTGTTTATGTTCCTTTAGATTATGAGGTTCCTCCTGAGCGTTTTTCAACCATCTGTGATGACGCTCAAATCCAATATTTACTCACCTCCGGTGAGAAAAAATGGAATGGAACATTGAAAGTTATCAATCTGGATACCATTGAAAAGCAACGGGAGAATCCGTTTAATTGCGTGGAGCGCGAATTAGATGACTTAGCTTATATCATATACACTTCAGGATCTACCGGAAAACCAAAAGGGGTTTCAATTCCCCACCGAGGTGCGGCAAATACCATTGCTGACATTAATGAACGTTATCAGCTTGAACCGCAGGATCGGGTATTTGGGGTATCCTCTCTGAATTTTGATCTATCTGTTTACGACTTGTTTGGTACTTTTTCGACAGGAGCCGCTCTGGTCCTACCAGAGGATTCACTTCGTCTTGAGCCGCGGCACTGGGCTGATTTATTGTATCACCACAAAGTGACTTTCTGGAATTCAGTTCCCGCTTTGTTTGAAATGCTAATCGACCATTTACAGTATTCCAGCCTTCATACCACTCCTTTGAAGCGTGTTTTACTGAGTGGGGACTGGATTCCATTGACTTTGCCCGATAAGCTCCATCAACTCTCTCCTCAAACAAAACTTTCTGCGTTGGGAGGCGCAACGGAAGCATCAATCTGGTCAAATCACTTTGAAGTCGAAAAAGTTGAAGCATGCTGGAAGTCAATCCCCTACGGATTCCCTCTTAAAAATCAACAATACCATGTCTTGAATCACGATCTGGAAGACTGCCCTCACTGGGTTCCTGGTGATTTGTACATCTCCGGTGATGGTCTTGCCCAAGGATACTGGAACGATTCTGAAAAAACGAAAAAAAGTTTTATAACACATCCGCTCACTGGAGAAACACTATACAAAACAGGGGATATTGCCAAATATTGGCCAAACGGATGCCTGGAGTTTTTAGGGCGCAAAGACTTTCAAGTGAAAATTCATGGACATCGAATTGAATTAGGAGAAATAGAAGCCAGGTTACTGGAGCATCCTGAGATTCAAGATGCTGCCGCAAGCGTTATTTCATACAATGATCATCCGTCGCAATTAGTTGCCTATATCACCCAAACTTCTGATGTTGACGCGGACTTTTCCAACAGGAAAAACATTGATCCTGTGTTCCCTGCTCTTAAAGTAGATGAAATCCCCATCAGGCAAACGCAACAAGATGTTCATGACACTGCGTTAGCAGAATCACAAGTGACTCCATCACCTGAAAAAATGAAACAGATACGCCACATTGTTTCTGAAGTGGAGCGTTTATCCTTTATTGCGATACAAAAAACATTGAGGCAACTAAAAATCTTTGAACAAATAGGGGAATCCCAAACCATTGAATCTATTTTAAAAGAGGCTCAAATCACCTCAAATCATCGAAGGTTAATACAACAATGGTTAAATATTCTCCACAAAGAAGGTTTTTTACAAAAAATAGAAGCAGTCTATCATTGCATTAAAGCGTTTCCTGATATTAATTGGTTAGAACAGCAACTATCGAGTGGGTGGGGGCAGTTGGAACAACAAGAATTAGATGATTGGGATCAATTAAAAAATTTAATTTCTTGGCTTCGACAGGGAATCAAACAGCATGTTCCCATGTTGCAAGGAAAAGTGAGTCCACTTGAAATCCTATTTCCTGATGGAGACTGGCAACGTGCCGAATCCCTTTACCAGTATAATCCGATGATAGAATATACCAGCCGTATTGCTGCTCAAGCAATTGCTCAGTGTGTTCAAGGCTTTCAGGGGGAAGAATCAATAAGAATTATGGAAGTGGGAGCTGGTACCGGAGGAGCAACAGCATATATCTTGCCTTTGCTGGATTCAACACGAGTTCGCTACCTCTATACAGACCTCACCACATTTTTCACTGATACGGCACGTGAAAAGTTTACTGAATATCCCTTTTTAGAATTTTCTCTCTATGACATCAATCGTTCTCCTCAAGAACAAGGTTATGCTTTAAATAGTCAAGATATCATTGTTGCATGTAATGTACTCCATGATGCAGAAAATCTAGGCATTGCTTTAACTGACCTGCGTCAACTCCTAAAACCAGGGGGGCTATTAGTTTTGATCGAAAAAACGATCAACCATACTTCCCAAATGGTAAGTGGGATGTTTATTGAAGGACTTGGGGGGGCAAACGATTTTGAGGATCGACGACAAAGTGCGGGATTGCCCCTAATTACAGCTAAAGAGTGGTATGATGAACTTTATCAAAGTGGATTTAAAGATCCTGTTTACTATCCTAACGAAACATCTATTACCTCTGAATTTCATCATCATGTCATTATAGGATGGAACCATTTTGAGATTGAGACATTTGATGAAGACGCATTAAAAAATTATCTAGCTCGTATGTTGCCTCATTATATGATTCCTCATCACATCCTTGTTCTCCAGGAATTTCCTTTGACCCCTAATGGGAAAGTAGATCGTCAAGCATTGCCAACCCTCGGAGAACGTATTCAAAAAAATATTGAATATGTGGCACCCAAAACTGAGATTCAGAAAAAACTAGCAAAAGTTTGGAAAAATGTACTTAAAGTTGATCAAGTCGGTATACAAGATTCCTTTTTTGAACTAGGAGGAGATTCACTATTATCTATCCAGGTAGTCACTCAAGCGACTCGTGAAGGATATAATTTGACCGTCCAAGATCTTTTTACCAACCCGACAATAGAACAACTAGAGAAAGTATGCCAGGAAGAGAGAGAAAATTTACCTCAGATCGAGGTATGTCCGGATCAACTGCATGAACCTTTTCCTTTAACTGATCTACAGCTTGCCTATTATTTAGGAGAAGGAAATTTGTTTTCTCTTGGCCAATCCATTGCTCATATGCATACCGAGATTGAAGCCCAAGATATTGATATTTCCCGCTTTTCCAAAGTGTGGCAAAAATTGGTCCAACACCATGATCAATTACGTGGTTTTATTACTGATTCCGGACAGTTTCAAATCCTGAAAGATCCTCCTGAATTTCAAATTCAATTTCATGATTATTCGGAAATGAAGGAGCAAGACGTACAAACAAGATTGAATGACTATCGGCAAAAGATTTATCGGGAAGGCATTCCCACCAATTCATGGCCCTTATTCGAAATCACGATTCATAAAGTCAATGATAGTCTTTTTTATGTTCACTATGTTTTTGATTTAGTACTTATCGACTCTACCAGTTTGGCAATATTATTCAGAGATTTTTTTGCACTTTATGATAATCCTGATGCTGAACTGACCAAGCCCACTCTTTCAATTCGAGACTATGTGTTAGGGTTAGATAAACTCAAAAAATCTCAAGTTTATGCAACGTGTCAATCTTATTGGATGGAAAGATTAGATCAACTTCCCGATCCACCCCTTTTACCGTTAGCGAAGAATCCCGATAGCAATACCTCGTTGGATTTAAAGATGTACTCCAGAAGCCTTTCTTCTTCTGAGTGGAAAACCCTTCGAGAAATGGCGTCTCAAAACAACGTCACGGTCTCTTCTATTTTGCTTTGCGCTTTTGCAAAGATATTGAGTGTATGGAGCCAACAAACTCATTTTTCCATTGGACTCCTTCACAGTAATCGTATTCCATTTCATGAAGATGTCCATCAGCTCTTCGGCAATATCTCGACCACCAATGTGTTAGAGGTCGGTTTATTAAAAGGTGAAACGTTCTCTCAATTTGTTAGACGAACCCAGAGCCGCCAACAAACGGATTTATCCCATTCTTATTATAATGGATTGGAAGTGTTAGCTGAGAAAAATCGGAGACGGGAAAAACTTGAAGCCGGGATGCCCATTGTTTTTAATAATGCATTGGAGGTAACGAAAGGCCAGGAAAATGCCTGGGGTAAATTGAATTACATCGGGATACAAACCCCTCATGTTTATTTAGATTGCTCCATCAGCGAAAAAAACGGTGACATTCAAATTGATTGGGCGGTACAGGACGAAATTTTTCCGGAAGGCTTGATTCAAGACATGATTGAAACGAATCTGACGCTTCTGAAAGATTTAATACAAAATGAGGAATCTTGGGACAAACCGCTTGTTGTCAAACTGCCTGACTATCAAGTTTCAATAAGAAACGAAGTCAACCGAACCCATGTTAAACGATCGGAGCAAACCCTGCCAACGTTGTTCCATGCTAAAGTGAAAGAGGCTCCAGGGCAAATCGCTCTGATTTCTTCAGAAGTCACGATGACCTATGGAGAATTGTTCCAAAAGAGTAATCAACTTGCACACTTTTTGACAAAGGAAAAAGCAGCCTCTAATCAACCGATTGCAATTGTGATGGAGAAGGGGTGGGAGCAGATTGTTGCTGTGTTGGCTATTGTAGGTGCTGGAAGCGCATATCTCCCCATTGATCCTTCATTCCCGGATAATCGAATTTTCCAATTGTTGGAATTTGGAAAAGTCAACATCGTTTTGACGCAGGAGAGAATTCAAAAAAGAATAGAGTGGCCAGACTCCGTTTCGTGCTACAGTGTAACGCTTGACGGCTGTGCCAACGAATCAACAGTTCCCCCGCTTGAGATGATTAACCCAACAGATTTAGCCTATGTGATTTTTACCTCAGGCTCTACAGGCATACCTAAAGGAGTCATGATTGATCACCAAGGGGTTATCAATACTATTTTGGATATTAATCAGCGTTTTAATGTGCAAGCGGAGGATCGTATTTTAGCTATTTCTGAATTGAATTTTGATCTTTCGGTGTACGACATATTTGGTGCCTTATCGGCAGGAGCCACAATTGTTATTCCGAATCCCAATGAAAATAAAGACCCTCAAGCCTTACTCCGTTGGGTGAACGAACAAAAAGTGACGATCTGGAATTCGGTTCCCGCATTTGTACAAATGCTTCAGGAGTACCTTGAAATTACTTCAGGAGTTGCTTGTGAAAGTTTGCGTTTGATTATGATGAGCGGCGATTGGATTCCTGTAGATCTCCCTGATAAGATTCGGCAATGCATTCACTCCGTGAAAATCTTCAGCTTGGGGGGCGCGACGGAAGCGTCTATCTGGTCAATCATCTACCCCATTGAAAAAGTAGACTCGCAATGGAAGAGTATTCCCTATGGGAAACCGATGGAAAACCAGACCTTTCATGTCCTCAATAACGATATGGACCCCTGTCCCGATTGGGTTCCGGGTTTTCTGTACATAGGAGGAGCCGGTGTCGCACAAGGGTATTGGAAAGATCATGAGAAAACACAAGAGAGTTTCATTACACATCCAATAACACATGAACGCCTTTATCGAACCGGGGATTTAGGGTGTTACCTCCCTGATGGGAATATTGAGTTTTTAGGACGAAGTGATTCTCAAGTAAAAATTCAAGGATATCGAATTGAAATGGGAGAGATCGAAAATGTCATTCGACAATACAAGCCCGTTAAAAATTGTGTTGTTGCAGTCAAGGAACTGGTTGCAGGAGAGCAACAGCTAGTTGCCTACATTGTTTTTGACGAGCAATATGAAAGATCCGCAGAATCACTGGAGCTTGAATTCCAGAAGATACCTATTTTTCTTAGAAACCATCTACCTGTTTACATGGTTCCACAACACTATTTATCGTTGCCCACGATTCCTGTGACTCCAAATGGTAAGGTTAATCGTAAAGTGTTACCTCTGCCCAAAATCAATGAACGAAGTTCAGAATATAAATCAGCTCGCCATGAAACGGACCAACAACTCATCGAGATTTGGAAGAATGTACTGAGTCTTGAAAAAATTGGTATCACAGATCGCTTTTTCGACTTAGGAGGACATTCTCTTTCCGCTGTGAGGGTGATATCACAAATCAACCGAATCTTTCAGAAAGAATTTCCAATATCCCTATTCAATGAATTTGACCACATTGAAGCACTTTCCGATTTGATTCTAAAAAATCAAAGTCAGCCATTTTCTTGTTTGATCCCTCTTCAAAAAGAAGGAAAAAAAGAGGCATTCTATTTTGTTCACCCGGTTGGGGGTCATATCATGAGCTATCAGGAACTGGCTCGAAACATGGGAAACGAACGACCATTTTGGGGGATCCAATCTCCTGAATCCATCAACATTTCCTTCGATACCGTCGAGGCAATGGCAGCTTATTATTTAGAGTGTATTCAAACTAAGCAGCCAGAATCGCCCTATTACTTAGGAGGGTGGTCCTTTGGTGGAATTGTCGCCTTTGAAATGGCAAAACAATTGGAACTTCAAGGAGGATCTATCCATGCGTTAGTCTTGATTGATAGCTGGGCCCCTTTTTATTCGACGGCACCTGATACCAGTGAGTCGAACTTATTCAACCTCTTTGTCGAAGATCTGCAAAGCCGATTTGGGAAAATTCAATTGAATCAGTTGGACCCGTCGCTTTACCAAATTGGCGACAAGCTCTTAAACTTATTCGACGAATTAAAAAAGCAGAAGCACTTACCGGAGGAGACAGAGTTTTCTCAACTGGAGGTATTGTATTCGATTTATAAAAACAACATGGTTGCTATGTTTCAGTATCGACCTCAACGTATTGAAACCCCAGTGACCCTCATCAAAGCAGGAGGAAAAGTCTTAGAAAGTTTCAAGAATTATCCCGAATACGGCAACCCGACATTAGGGTGGGAAAAGGTTTCCAATGTGACAACTCATGAGACATCAGGGAATCACTACACCATGTTTTCTCCTACGCATGCAGGCAAGTTAGCCAAGTTATTGAATCAATGTTTGAAAAGTCCAATATCCAACAAGAAACCAATCGGAAAAAGAAAAAGACCAACCCAAATGGAAATCACATTCAGGCTCGCAGAGAAAGAAGACTGTGAGAAAATAGCGTCATTGAATACCATAGCATCCGATGGAATTGTGGAATCCCTCTTTCATGACTTGGTCCCAGGAATGTCGCCAACTGAAGTCATGGCCTACAATCTGCGAAAGGGGAAATATCCTCATTCTTCTTATAGGAGCGTCATTGTCGCGTGTGATGGAGATCAAGTAATTGGCATGGCCTTTTCTTATCCATCATCTTATCACGAAATCACAGATGAAATGAGACGCTTTTTCCCTGCAGAAAGATTAGATCATTTTAATGATTTCTTTTCATCGCGTATTGAAAACACATGGTTTTTTAACGGGATGTGCATCGATGATAGTTATCGAGGGCAGGGGATCGGTCAACAATTGCAGTCACTCACTGAAGAAAAAGCAATTGAAAATGGATACAATACTATGTGTGGAATAGTTTTCCCTGCTAACACTGGGGCGATGAGGTTTCATCAAAGAAATGGCTGCGAAATTGTAAAAAAAGTTGAACTCAAAAAAGATAAATTTATTAAACATGAAGGAGGCTGTGTATTGGTGAAATGGAAGATCACTCCATAACAATATTTTGAGTAATTAATGGATATTTCAAATCCTGTTGCCTACTGTGTCCACCGCTGGCGGGGGAAACAGGGCATTGGTGTCAAGTTAAGGTCTCTCCAAAGGAGCTTCTCACCCATATCCCCCTCTGGAGGAGGACAAAGGGCATTGGTGTCAAGTTAAGAGAATTGCGATTCAAATCTCCCCCTTTTTCAAAGGGGGCCGGGGGGATTTAGGCTAAAGCAGCAACCTAAAAATCCCCCTAGCCCCCTTTACGAAAGGGGGAACTTGCTTAAGTTGACACCAATGGGGACAAAGGGGGAGGAATTGCCTGCGTAAGCAAGGGAAATCATCTGATATGACATTTAGTGGCATGATGGTCCACCCCTTAAATTCCTGGCCAGTGGGGGAGATAAGGTTGAGAATCCTTGAATAAACTCAAACTCTTTGATGATGAGATGGAGCCTTTGAGGCGACCCATAAAATTAGCCTTTGAGGTGTTCACAATTATAAGCCGCCAGTTTGACTGGTGGTCATTTAACTACGAATGAAATTATTAAAACCCAATGAAAAAAATTAAAAATAAACCCAAGACAGGGATCTTTCGTCTGATTGAAATTGCTGGAACGAAACGATATTGGCTGTTGATGTCAATGTTATTCGCGGTTCTAGCAACCTTCGTTCAGTTTGTTCCCATTGTGACGGTGTACTTGATTCTTGCTGAACTGGCTTCTCATGCGACTGAACTGGATAAAATTGATCGAAAGCTGCTGTTTAAGCTCGGCTATATTAGTTTAGGATCGGTCGCGGCATTTGGTGGCTTATTGTATATCGCATTGATGCTCTCTCATATTGCAGCGTTTAATATTTTGTATGAGATCAGAGTCAAACTCGCCGAAAAGATGACCAAACTCTCCATGGGATACTTCACAAAAAGCACAAGCGGCAAAATCAAAAAGGTCATGATGGAAGATGTTGAGCAAATTGAATTATTTGTGGCCCATCATATTCCTGATATCACTAGCGCAATTGCATTTCCGTTGATCATGATCGGCTACCTCTTTTATGTAGATTGGCGCTTGGCTATTGTCACCCTGCTTCCTCTTCCGCTGTCGTTGCTGGTCATAGTCAACATGTTATCTCGGGTCGATCTTGCTCGAAAATATCATGACTGCTTAGAAAATATGAATTCAACCGTGACTGAGTATGTCAGAGGAATGCCGGTTGTCAAAATATTTGGGTCAATCGACACATCCTTTCAAAAATTACAGCAGTCTGTTTTTGCCTTTCGCGATTTTTCAAAAAAAGTTTCCATTGACTCTTCAACAATGTATCCCGGGTTTTTAACGATAGCGTCTTCATCCTTGCTCTTCATTATCCCTTCATCCGTTTTCCTGCTTTTATATAAAGAAGCCTATCATCAGTTTTTGCCGACGGTGTTTCTTTTTTTGATTGTTGGGGGAGGTTTATTCTTCCCTCTTTTGAAACTGCTTTATATGGGAGCGCAATTACAACAGATTCGTGTTGGGATGGATCGGATAGACGAGCTTTTAAACAAAAAAGAGATCATAGAAGTTGAAGAAGAGAAATCGCCACGAGACGCTTCATTAATATTTGATTCGGTTTCTTTCTCTTATGAAGAACAAACCGTTTTAGACCAAATCTCCTTTACAGCGTCACCTAATACCGTTACGGCTCTTGTTGGTCCTTCGGGGGCGGGAAAAACCACTGTTGGGATGCTGGCTGCTCGTTTTTGGGACGTGCAGGCAGGATCGATTCGCATCGGAGGCGTTGATCTGAAAGAGATGAAAATAGAGTCATTGATGGATCATGTGTCTTTTGTTTTTCAAGACAACAATCTGTTTTTTGATACCATTGAAGCAAACATCCGTATGGGAAACACACAAGCCTCTCACAACGATGTGATGGAAGCAGCCAAAGCGGCACAATGCCATGAGTTTATTGAGGCACTTCCGCAAGGTTACCAAACTAAAGTCGGAGAGGGAGGAGTTTATGTGTCAGGTGGTGAGCAACAACGAATCGGCATCGCTCGGGTTATCCTCAAAAACACGCCGATCGTTGTTTTGGATGAAGCAACAGCATTTGCTGATCCGGAAAATGAAAAAAAGATACTAGAGGCATTTGCCCATTTAGTTCATGACAAAACGGTCCTTGTCATTGCTCATCGGCTGTCGACGATCACTAATGCAGATCAAATTTTAGTTGTTGATCGAGGAAGAATTGTACAACGCGGGAAACATCAAGAACTGCTGGGCATCAACGGCTTGTATCAAACCATGTGGGAAACTTATACTCGGTCACGAGAATGGGCTATTGAGAAAAAAAGAGAGGTTTAGATGAAAATATTATCCATCATGGATATAGTGACAATGGGGGATGCTCGAAGGATCCGCCCGATAATCCTTTGGACTATGCTGGAGTATGCAGTACGTGGGGTTCCTTATGGGATATTGCTTACGGTTGTATGGGAATTGTTTAAACCTTTGCAGAATCCGGGTACAGAACTGAATGTAATGATCATCATTGGTCTTTGTATAGCACTGCTCGTGTCATTGATCCTATTATTTATCGTTAGTAAAATAGCATTTTACAAAAATTTTTGTGAGGGATACGATATCGGAGCCGAAGGGAGACTCCATATTGGTCAACATCTTCGGAAAATGCCAATGAGCTTTTTTAACTCACATGACCCGGGAAGCATTGGCTCCTATCTCATCAGAGACTATGGCAATATTGAATACGTTTTGACCCATATCCTTCCTCAACTGGTGGGTTCTGTCGTCATGCCTTTGGTATTACTCATTTTCCTGGCTTTTCAAAGTTGGCAGCTTGCCCTCATATCGGCTTTGGTGATTCCGTTGGCCCTGCCATTGAGCAAATTGTCAAAGCTGATCATCGTTTATTTTGGTAAAAAACACCATAAAGCCCAGATAGACGCATCTTCCCGAACGTTAGAGTATATTTACGGGATACGGGATATCAAAGCGTTCAACTTAACTGGAGTTCGTTTTGATCGGATGGAAAAAACCTTCCGTCATTTAAAATCGATGAGCATCAAATTAGAAGCCGGCTCGGGACCTACCGTCATCTTCGGTAATTTTGTTTTACACGGAGGATTCACGCTCATCATTTTGTTTGGTCTTACTTTTCTATTCAAGGGATCTCTTCCGTTACCCGTTTATATCACTTTTTTAATTTTAGGCGCTCGGGTCTATGAACCTCTGCTCCAGGCATTGATATTTACTGCAATGCTTAATTATTACGAAGTTGGCATCAATCGTATTGAAAATTTAAGAAACACTCCTATTTTAACGGGAGAAGAGAACACTGATAAACCTCACAAATTTGATATTGAATTTGTAAATTGTTCATTCCGGTATCACGAAAGAAATGTCCTTGATCATGTCAGCTTTCAAATTCCTGAAAACTCTCTCTGTGCTTTAGTGGGTCCTTCAGGTGCCGGTAAAACCACGATTACCCGTATCATTGCACGGTTTTGGGATGTTACGGAAGGAGTTGTCAAAATTGGGGGCAAGGACATCAAAACCTACCATCCTGATGATTTATTGGCCTCGATTTCTGTCGTTTTTCAGGATGTTTACCTTTTTAATGATTCCATTTTGAATAACATTAGACTTGGGCGACAAAGCGCATCGTTGGAAGACATTGTTGAAGCGAGTAAAAAAGCACGCTGTCATGAATTTATCGAATCACTTCCTCAAGGTTATGAAACCATTGTTGGAGAAGGAGGATCGACCTTATCCGGTGGTGAAAAACAGAGAATTTCCATTGCACGAGCGATTTTGAAGGACGCTCCTATTATTTTGTTGGATGAAGCGACAGCTTCTCTGGACCCGGAAAATGAACTCTACCTTCAAGAAGCCCTCAGTGATCTGATTCGAGATAAAACAGTCGTCGTTATCGCTCATCGGTTGAACACCGTTGTTCGTGCAGATTGTATTTTTGTTTTGGACGGAGGAACGGTGATTGAACAAGGCACCCATGAACAATTACTTGATAAAAATGGGTTGTATCAACATATGTGGAGCGAGCAACAGAGTGTGCGAGGGTGGAAATTTTAATTGGCACCTAGATAAATAGCGAAGGGCTGAAAGGATAGTCGTCCACATCACCAACCTGGAATCTTCCATATAGCATAAAAAATTCGAATTATTTGAATTTGCTATAAACTAGCGAAAAAGCGCAGGGTTCTAGGTCTGTATGAGTGTGTTTGTTGGCAGTTGTTTTCTTGAATTTATATGTATGACTGTGATGAAAAACTTAGAAAAAGAGCTTAAACATCAGGGTCAATTCCTGCCTTTTTTAAGATTTCCATGAGACGCTCTTTTTCAGCTTTTTCTTCTTCCTTCTCTCGCAGAACTTCTTCTTTACCTCGTAGAGCTTCTTCTTTACCTCGTAGAGCTTCTTCTTTGTCCTGAAGGGCCTCTTTCTCCCTCTGCAAAGCTGCTTCTAAAAGCCTTTGCCTTGTTTTTTCTTCACGCAAAGCATTTTGACGAGCCTGGTATAAATGATAATTGGCCTCTTTTTCGGAAAATCGTTCTAATGTCGCCATCGCTTGCCTCATTTCAGGGGTATTGATGATTTCGGGTAATTCCTCCCAATGTTCGGCTTCTTTGAAAAAATAAAGCCATTGATCTTCTGTATTCAATGTCTCAGAATATTGCCATTTTTCCAACTCAAGCACATGAATCGAACAATGTTCTGATAATCGTTTCTGGTTTTCTTGATCCACTATCTGAAAGTGATGATGAAAATCCGGACTGTCGGAAAACAGATTTTCCGTCAACATCCAAATGGAGATAACCGGGCATAATTCTGCGAATTCCTCTCCACTTTGTAACTGCGCTCGATATAGATCGCTCCAAGTGTAGAGCATTCTCTCTGGCAAATAAGAAAAAATGGCTAACTGAATTTCTACCTGGTAAACGGTCCCATGTTCATCTTTGGCTTTGACATCGACAATTGTTAGTTTGTCTGAATAAAACTCGCGCTCATTATAAGGATTCAGGATTTCCACACTGAAAATAGGAGACTGTGGTGAAAGGACTGCATTGAGGAAATTAAGCAGTAAATTCTTATTTTCCTCTGACCCCAAGAGCGACTTAAAAACGCAGTCTACTGTCGGAGAAATGGGATGTTTCACAATCAAACTCCTTAAGGGAAGAAACAAGAAAACAGGTGTTTTTCATAAGTATATCAAAGCACTTGGACAACAGCGAGAATTATTTGAATACCAACAGTTTCTTCGAAAAAAACTCTCTTATAGTTTTTCGAATGTAAAGTGTCGATTTATTGGTAATTGCTCTGATCTGATAGTTTGAGTTTCATCTGTGAAAAGTACTAGATTTTTTAGCTAGCATCCTCACAGAGAAACATCAATAGGGAATGTTAGGAAGGGAATTCACTTCCTTTCTTTCTGATCGCTTTTCGCCACACAAGATTGCTCCTGTGCTTTTCTGAATTTGGTATTGATTTCTTCCAGTCGTTCTTTCATCCAATTGGCAGAACGCTTGATGCCACTAATTGTTCTCTCTCCAATGACCTCGTCTTCGGAACGAGTTACAATCAAGGCGTAAGCGTCACACAAAAAGCAACAATAATCGCTGAATTCATCCAATTCATCATAAATATCAGTCCAATCAATCGCGTCTTGGGATTGATGTTCCTGAAGAGTGTCAAACATAGTCATCTCCGTTGGGGTTGAGAATAAATGTTAAATTGTACTCTTTACGATTGTTGAGTTGGGTCAAATCCTTCTCCGGGAGAAACCGTGACCGTATGAAGACGAAGTACATCATATCGGATCTCCTCGAATTGATGCTCCAGATAGAGAAAGAGAGCTTCCATTGTGGAAATAACCTCTTCATTTTCTTCTACCCCTTCTTCAGCAAGGCACTTGGTCAAATGCCGAAGAGCCGAAAGAATGGTGGTATTGTTCTCTACCTTTTTACTGATTTCAGGTTTGGTTATTCTTTCTTTTTCCATATTTTTTTCCTTTCTAAGTTGACTTTAAAATAATATTTTATTGACAGTTTAGGTTAAACAAAGAAACATAAGTAATTTTCACTTGATTGAAATACACCTCTGGCTATGCTTTCAAATTGAAAATTTTGCTTCTCTCAATCACCACCTAGCGTTTTCCTCATGGCGAACTCTTAATGAGTGCTGTTGTGTCTCAAGTGATGTTTTAATTAAAATAAGCGTATGCTTAAATTAAGTCAAGTGATTTATGCAAATGCTTAAATTATTTTGCTAATAGTTTTAATGCTCCTTTAAATGTTGTGGGGATTCCTCTGGATTTCCAGTCAGATATTTGTTGAGGACTCACCTCAATTTTTCTAGCTAATTCCGAATCACTGGCGCATTCTAATTTTTTCTTAAGTTTTTCAATAAGCTCAACTGCCTCTGGGTCTTGCTCCCTTGTGGGCTTTCTACCTACCATCTGTCTTTCATATACTGAGGTTAAAACCTCAAAATATCAAACATTGCTCAACATTCCAGATTAATCCGTTCATCAATGAATATCATCCACGCTAATGAATCTGGATATTTTACCTCTGGTGTCGAAATTTGCTGAGTTTCTTTGCGTGCAACGTCTGCATCAGGAGCCTTGACCAACAATGAGCTTGGAAAAGACACTGACGGTGAATTTATCCAAAAACTTGGTAAAAAGTGCAATGGTCAAGGTCCCTTGAATGCTATTGTTGTGTTGCGATTTATCTGAAATTCTACGATTTGAACACCTTCGAATAACCGAAAAAATCTAAAATGATTAATGATTTTAAGGGATTTGTATTATTGCTTTAGGGGTTACTTAAAAGCTCAAAATGGCTGCTATTTTACCGTGATTTTTGGTAGATTTTGCGATGAAATAGCACCATTATCATCAATTTTAGAGTTCATTAACCAGTTTTTAAACAGGCTCATATGTTCTGTTGAGCCTACTCCCAATACAATAGCGTTTGTTTTTTCTCCCATGATTTCTTCTGCATTAATTTCTAGATACACTTCTGATTTTTCCCAAGTCGCCTTTTGAATTGCATCAATCATTTCTGAGGTCAAAGAACCTTTACTTGCTAGTGCTGAAAATGAATATTCTTCCCCTTTGAGCTCTAACCATATGCCTACGTTGTCAGTCGCATCGATCTTCAAAATGCGATATACACCATCTAGTCGAACACTCTCTGTTTTCAGAGGCTCTATTGCCAAGCTATCAATTTGATTTCTATTTAATGGAAGTTGTTGAAGTGTAACTCTACTTGCCTCTGGTACTCCTGATAAAGCTATTTTGTATAAACTATCGACTTTACTATGGAGCTTATCAAGCGATGGTACAATGTCTTTTGCCATTATCAATGATTCTTTTTGAGATTCTTCCAGTGCCTTAAATAGTTTGTTTTTTGTGTCTTGCTTATACTCTAGTTGGGCAAGCTTCCTAAAATAAACTTGATTATTTTTGTTAGGTGGAAGCGATTTCCTATTATCAGAGAATTATAAACCCTTATTCTTTCAATGGTTCAATATAGCATTTTCCATTGACACATATTTGTCCAAATGGACATGGTATTATGCGGTTTTTACATGCATCAGGATCAGCTGAACTCACTCCCACTAGTGCCACAAAAGAAATTATGATTATTATCGCAGCATTAAACTTTAATTTATTCATATACTTAAATTTCCTAAACACACGAGCCCAACGCCAAGGTGAGCGGTCCTCTTTTCAAGGGGGAAGCCACCTGTGCATATGTAAATGATTTGGGATGGCAAACGCGCTGCAAAATGGATCCGCTCGACTTATATGTTTTTTCATCTTCATTGATCATCCATCATAAATCTTTTTGTGAATAACCACTCACTACTCCAACTTCTTCTCTTCCAACAATTCATAAAACTCATTTAGTTTTTTCCTCAAAACTTCTTTTGGAATCAGCCTGGTTTCATAGTCAGAAATGACGGCTGGGCTAACAGAACGACTGAGAGCGTATTTTCCAGAATAAAATCTTTTAGAGAAGCTATTGTCTAGCTTGCTGTATCTGTGTCAATACCTCAGTAAATTGTAGTTCAAACTTACCTGATGTTGTCTGGATTTCCATGCTCATTTTTTAGTTGTCATTGATCATTACGCACTTTTTATTCTTGAAATTTACTTGGTGTGTGATTGAACATACAATGCCAAGCTCAGATGCCACCACCTACGAAATTAATATAAGAGAAAACTGATTCAGTTTTCAATGACCAATTGAATGTCAAAGTGGCCCTGTTAAGTATTTCATCCTGCCGTTCAAGCAGCGAAATCCGAGTCTCGCTTCCATAGAATGACGGCAAGCCAGATGATGAACACTTTTGCAGGAAGAGGCAATTCTTCTGGAGACTCAACTGTTGCTCGGCGTGTAAAGAACCCTCTTGTGGAGATGGAACCGATTTTTCGGGACCCATCTAAAAGTAGGAATGCTCGCCGAAAAGCAGACATTGCGCGGAGCGTGTACTGCTTATTCTCATGTTCGATGAGGAAGGTACGGTGGAACGCACTTGGCTTCTCAGTACGGGCTAATACCGTACCGTCTAATTCAAGGATAAAGGCGCCCATCAATCCTTCTCGATAAACCATATAGTCGATGCCATGTACAGTCAGTAGCCCTCTCTCTCGCCACCAAGATACATCGATGTCTGCAACTTGTTGTGACCCTTCTATAATGGTAAAGTCCCAGGAAAACCAACGTTTCGGAATTGCCTTTAGCATGGTATTGCCTTCCTTTTCTTAAGCTGTTTGACTTATTGTTGTTCTTATTAAAACCTGACACCTAACGACAATTTCTCCTGTTTTTCACCATATCCAAAGAAAGAGACCTAGACTTTTAAATTCACTTTGCTTGATGATCAAACCGGCAGTGGCGAAATCGGGAGGAACGGTGTGTTGGAAAATTTTCTCTTGAAATTCCTGCAATTCGACAAAAAAAAGAGCAAATACTTATGAAAGCATCTGCTCTTGATATTCGATCTAATCTCTGTAGTAGTATGCCCGTCTTGAACCATCAAATTGACCGTTCTTCATACAACACTTTT
>JANQHV010000068.1 GCA_028282505.1 SAR324 cluster bacterium
GAAGCGAAGGATCTCTAAATGGCGGATATATGATAGATTCTTCGCTATGCTCAGAATGACAAATCGTAAAAAAACGAATTCTCTAACAGGTTCTAAATAGCTCACTATTCGCCTCAAATTTCTGAAAAAACCTCTCTCATTTTGGACGATTTTTCGTCACGGAAATAATTTTTAGTAACCTACATCAAATCATAGTACGCGCTCCTTTAAATGGCCAAATCCATTTCCTTGATTTTTGGAGCAGTACATGCCATGACCAGATCTGAAAAATAAATTGACCATCCAGGCACTTCTTATTATGATCAAATCCATCGCTGTTGCGAAATTAAGAATAAAATTTAGAATCAGAGGGGACTCTTCACCGATCAAACCCTTGATATGACTGTAATAAAGAAGATAAGGCCCTTAAATCTTTTAAATCTTGAAAATCAAGCGGGCCGCGCAAGCTCCTAAAACTGTGAGAAATATTGTTAACAGAAACAGGCAATACGAATGATTGTAGAAATTAAGGAAATCCTCAATGAGATAACAGGAATCCCCGTTGTTGAAATAGAAGAGGATGTGGATCTTTTTGCATTGGGCATTGATTCGTTAATGATGGCAGAAGCCAAACAAAAAATCGAAGCTCGCTTTGGGATAGAAATCGGGCTGGAACAATTTTTTGAAGAAGCTCCCACTGTCCAAAGAGTGGCGGGGATGGTTGAAGAGTTGGGAGGAAATTCTCATGCAGTAGAGCCAGAGGAACGGATTGAAATTCCTGAACCGTTGATCGCTGAGCAACCCGTCTCTCCAGAACCAATGATGGTGGTAGACAGCCCTTCTATGACGTTTGATCAAAGTGCTTCTGCCCCACACCAGGGGTCTACCTTGGAAAAAATGGTTGCTTTACAAAATGAGACAATGAGGAAGCAACTGGATTTCATGACAATGCAGTTGGAAGTGATCAAGGGCCATTCTGTTGCTTTGCCAGAGACTGCCAATCATTCAATATCATTTCCCCAACCTGTTAATCAAACAACAGCACCCCAACCTGTTAATAAAGAAACGGTTTCTCAGCCTGCCAGTCCGCCAACAAAATCAGGGATTGCTTCCAGTCCATCGTCTTCGTTCGATCATGTCCAGTACACTGGTTTCCGCTCCTTAAAATTCACTAAAGATACGGATCTGTCTTTAGAGCAGGAGCAGTTCATTGCAGATTTTACAGCCTCCTATACCAAGAAAACTCCAAAATCCAAGGAATATGCCACCCAGCATCGAGCACGTTTGAGTGATTGGATCAACACACTGGGTTTTCGTTTGAGCTTGAAAGAAATCAATTATCCAATTGTTGCCGCACGGTCATCGGGCACCAAGTTTTGGGACATTGATGGCAATGAATATCTGGACATCGCAATGGGCTATGGGGTCAGTTATTTTGGTCATCGCCCCCCCTTCATCATGGAAGCCCTGGAGTCTCAAATTAAAGAAGGTTATGAACTGGCACCCCAGTCAGATATGGCTGGAGAAGTGGCCGGTTTGATACATGAGTTGACCGGAGTGGAGCGAGTGACCTTTTGTAATACCGGCTCAGAAGCGGTGATGGTGGCCATTCGTCTTGCTCGCACGGTCACAAAACGTAAAAAAATTGCCTTATTTGCAGGGGCTTATCATGGTATCTATGATGGCGTACTTGCCGTGTCAGGAGAAGAAGGAACATTGCCGATTGCTGCAGGTATTTTGCCGGAGATGGTAGAAAACGTCGTTGTGTTGAGTTACAATACGCCCAAGGCTTTGAACGAGATCAGAAAGCATGGAGAAGAACTGGCCGCAATCCTTGTGGAACCGGTACAAAGTCGCCAGCCTCATATCCAGCCCAAAGAGTTCTTACAGCAATTACGCCAATTGTCTTCAGAAATTGGAGCAGCCTTGATTTTTGATGAAATGATCACAGGATTTCGTTGCCATCCAGGGGGCGTACAAGGCTATTTTGGTGTGAAAGCAGACATTGTGACTTATGGGAAAACAGTGGGTGGTGGAATGCCTATTGGGATTGTTGCCGGCACCGCTCGTTTTATGGATGCCGTTGATGGAGGTGCCTGGCGTTATGGTGATGATTCCTGCCCTGACAAAGAGGGTACTTTTTTTGGAGGGACTTTCTGTAAGCATCCTCTCACATTGGCATCTGCTCGTGCCGCTTTGTTATACATGAAGGAACAGGGACCGGGTTTACAGGAGCGAGTGAATCGACTCACCGACAATTTTGCTAAAAAAATCAATGCTTTCTTTGAAGAAGAAGCCGTTCCTTTACAAGTAACATACTTTGCCTCACAATTTCGCTTTGAGGGATCTGGCAAGTATAACTTCTTGTTCAAACCCCTGGAAGTGGATCTGTTTTTTTATCTTTTGATGGGAAAAGGAATCTACACTTGGGAGAAGCGAATTTGTTTTTTCTCGACACAACATACTGAAGAGGAAGCCGAATTCGTGATCCAAGCCATCAAAGACACGATCAGGGAAATGCGGGAAGTCGGTTTTTTCTCTTTATCAGATAAGAGTGCATCGGAAGCGTCACAAAATGACCTTCCGTTAAAAAAAAAAACTAAATCCAGGGATGGACTGAGTTTTTCGCACCCCATGTCTTCTGGACAGAAGCGTCTTTTTATCATCAGCCAGCATGCCAGAGGAGCAGAAAACTATAACCTTTGTGGGGCATGTTGGTTATCAGGAAAATTAGATGTAAAGCGGTTGGAGCACGCCTTCCAGGTCCTGATAGAGCGGCATGAAAGTCTGCGAAGTAGTTTTTTGGTTGAAAACGAGGAGTGGCTCTGTCGTGTTCATCCTGAAGTTCCATTTGAATTGATGGTCCAAGAAGGAGGAGAGGCAAGTGTGGAGGAACTGGTTTCTGGTTTTATCCAGCCGTTTGATCTTTCGAAACCTCCTTTACTAAGGGCCGGGGTCTGTCGATTTTCTGAAGATCGGTATTTACTGATAATTGATGCACATCACATCATTTTAGATGGCCTTTCCATGAGTGTGTTCATCCAGGAATTGATGAATCCCTATCAAGGTCTGTCCCTTCCACCTTTGCAAGCCCAGTTTAAAGATTATGTTTCCTGGCAAAATCGCTTCTTCCAAAGTCCTGCTTTTATCAAACAAGAAACCTATTGGCTGGAACACCTCTCGGAAGAATTCCCTGTTCTCGATTTGCCCATGGACACGCCTCGTGGTACCGAATCACACTTCCGCAGGGCCGATTTTTTCATTCAACACCCCAGCGCTGAATTGAGTGCCTTGGCAAAATCACAGGGGACTTCTTTATACATGGTTCTGGTGGCTGCCTATTATGTCTGGCTTTTTCGGTTGACAGGCCAGGAAAATATTGTGATTGGAACGGTCAGTTCTCATCGTCCGTTTGTGGAATTCAATCAAATCATTGGTATGATCACCAACACTCTGGCTATGCGGGCTTATCCGGCTGGAAGTAAGGACTTTGCTACTTTTTTAAAAGAAGTGAAAACCGTTTGTCTGGAGAGCTATGCCAACCCAGACTACCCCTTTGAGAGGTTAGTGGAAAAATTGGAACTCACGCAACCTCCAAATCGCCACCCCGTGTTTGAGACTATGTTTTCTTATGAGAAGGCAAGTGAGCGGATGTTACGTCTCAAGGACATAGAAGTGACTCTCTGTTTTGAGAAGCATCGCTTCATGTTTGATCTGGCGGTGGATGTGATTGAAAAAACCGGGGTACTGCATTTCAACTTCGAATATGATAGCAGTCTTTTTAGAGCTGAAACCATGAGGCGTTTTGCTGGATACTTGGTCCGTATTTTAGAAGAACTGCCCAAACATCCTGAGCAAAAGTTGTCTGAAATCGAAATTTTGCCGACGACTGAAAAACAACAGCTTTTGGTAGAATTCAATCAGACTCAAATGGAATATCCTCAGGACAAGAACTGGGTGAATTTATTCGAGGAGCAGGTAGAAAAAAATCCAGAGGCCATTGCATTGGTTTGTGGGAGTGGAGCCCGTGGTGAACGCTTGACTTACCAGCAGTTAAATGAACGCGCCAATCAGGTGGCTCATCAATTGAAGGAAAGGTTCCAAATTGGGAAAGATGACCGTGTTGCCATATTGATGGAGCGTACAGAGTGGATGATGATTGCTCTTTTGGGGATTCTTAAGGCCGGCGGTGCTTATGTCCCCATTGATCCTAATTTCCCCACTCAAAGGATTGAATACATTCTGCAAGACAGTCAAACCAAGGTCGTGTTGACTGAAGACGAAGTGAGAGGCAAAGTATCTTTGCCTTCTTTTGTGGAGGTTGTCGAAATTTTTTGGATCACGACTGGAGAAAAAAGTAATCTGGATGTAACCATTCAACCTTCTGATTTAGCTTATCTGATTTACACCTCTGGTTCCACAGGCAATCCGAAAGGAGTGATGATTGAGCATCGCAATGTAATCAGCTTTGCAGCCAATCTTCCTGACACTTTTGATATCAGTCCAACAGACATTATTTATGGATTGACAACCTTGACCTTCGATATCTCCGTGTTGGAGTTATTGTGTAGTCTGATTCATGGCATACGAATTGTGCTGGCCTCCAACAAGGAGCGCAACGATCCGAAGGCCATTGGTCAGGTATTGCAGCAAAAAGAGATAACGGTTTTGCAAGTGACTCCTTCCCGATTGAAGTGGCTGCTGGAGTCTCAGCATGTCGATGTTCTCCAGTCTTTAAATGTCCTCCTGGTGGGAGGAGAAGCCCTGCCCAAATCTCTAGCCGAGCAACTGCAAGTCTTACGCAATACGAAAGTGTTCAATGTCTATGGCCCCACCGAGACCACCATCTGGTCAACGGCCAACTTATTGAAGGATGGAGAAGTGACCATTGGGACTCCTTTGCTCAATGAAGAGGTCTATGTTCTTTCTGAACATGGACAACTTCAGCCTTTGGGAGTGATCGGAGAGCTATGTATTGGAGGAGCTGGGGTCGGTCGAGGTTATGCCAATCGGCCAGAGTTGACGGCTGAAAAATTTGTGAAAAATCCTTTCAGGAAGGGAGAAAATTTATACAGAACCGGGGACTTGGCTCGTTGGATGCCTGATGGAAATTTAGAGTTTTTAGGCAGAGGAGATGATCAGGTAAAAATTCGTGGCCATCGGGTAGAACTGGGAGAGATTGAGCATTATTTACAGAACCATCCTGCCATTGAGGAAGCTGTGGTAGTGGCCAGGGAGGTTGAAGATGGAGAAAAAGAATTAGCGGCTTACTTGAAAGGTGATGAAGGATTGGAAATAGCAAAGCTGCGGCAATTTCTTTCAGAATCTCTGCCAGAAAATCTGATTCCTTCTTACTTCACCTGGCTCGATCAGTTTCCGCTCAATCCCAGTGGAAAGATCAATAGAGGGGCGTTGCCTGAACCGGAAGGAAAGGCTTTGCATTCTGCTTATGCAGCACCACGCAATGAGATCGAGGCGAAATTGGTGGAGTTGTGGGAGGAAATCCTGGGACAGAGTCCTATTGGCATTCATGATAATTTTTTTGATCGAGGTGGGCACAGTCTAAAAACGGTACAGCTTTTTTCTCGTATCCAAAAACATCTGGAAGTGGAACTTTCCTTAAAAGACATTTTTTCTTTTTCCACAGTGGCCAAACTGGCAACAGTGATTACTGGTCAGGAAGTCAAAGAATTTGCTCCCATTGAACCGGTAGAAGAGGCGGCTGATTATGCACTTTCTCATGCACAACAACGTTTGTGGGTACTGCACCAATTGGAAGAGTCGTCTGTGGTGTACAATGTCACCGGTGCTTTGCTCTTAGAAGGAAATTTGAACCAGGAGGCTTTGATCCAATCGTTGCAAGCCCTGGTAGCTCGTCATGAGTCGTTGCGAACTTCCTTTGTCAGCGTTGCCGGAGAACCTCGACAGAAAATCGAAGAAACGGCTGAGTTGCAATTAGAGGAAGTGGATCTGAGACAGCAGGAAGATCCGGTTTCTGTTGCACAGGACATGGTTCAGGCAGAAGGAAATCACTCTTTTGATTTAGAGAAAGGCCCTTTGTTCCGAGTCAAACTGTTAAAACTTTCCTTGACTTCTCATGTCCTGGTGGTCAATCTGCATCATGTTATCTGTGATGGTTGGTCGTTGGGAGTGTTGAGTCGGGAACTGGGAGTCCTTTATCATGCTGTCCATCAGGGAGAGAGTAATCCATTACCTCCGTTGGCGATTCAGTATAAGGATTACAGTGCCTGGCAAACGAATTGGCTGGCAGGAGAAGAAGCTCGTCAATCACGAGAGTATTGGCATGAGCAGCTTTCTGGCGAATTGCCCATCTTAGAATTGCCCACCGACCGTCCACGCCCTTTGGTACAGACTTTTGCGGGAAGTACTTTTGAGAAACAGTTCAGTCCCCAATGGACTCAAAGAGCCAATGAATTGATGAGGCAAGAAGACTCGACACTCTTTATGGGACTGGTTGCCCTGGTGAAGATACTGCTGTATCGCTACAGTGGACAGGAGGAAATCCTGGTGGGTTCTTCCATTGCTGGCAGAAGGCATGTGGATCTGGAAAATCAGATTGGCTGCTACATCAATATGCTGCCTTTGCGGGATACTATAGAGGGTAGCCAATCGTTTGCCTCTCTTCTGGCTCAGGTCAAGCAAACGACCTTAGCCGCTTATGAGTATCAGGATTATCCCTTCGATCAATTGGTTGATGAATTGAAGTTAGAAAGGGATTTGTCCCGCTCTCCACTTTTTGATGTGATTGTCTCTTTACAAAACGAAGAGCAATCTCCTCCTCAACTGGAAGAGTTGCAAATTGAAGATTTTTCTTTCTCTCAGGACGTCAGTCGTCTGGATTTGACCTTTAATTTTATGGAGCAGGGAGATGGGCTCATCTGTGAAATAGAATACAATACCAATTTGTTTAATGAAGGGCGGATTGAGCGCATGGGCAATCATTTAGAAATACTGTTGGACTCCATCCTGAACAGCCCGGCCCAACCCATTGATGAACTAAACCTTTTGAAAGAGCGGGAAAGAGAGCAACTGTTGGTGGAGTTCAATGCCACTGCTTCAGAATATCCGAAAGACAAATCGGTGGTCGAATTGTTTGAAGAACAAGTGTCACAGACTCCAAATGCTACGGCCCTGGTTTTTGAGGAGATCAGCCTGAGCTACAAGCAGCTCAATGCACAGGCCAATCAAGTGGCAACTCATTTGCGGGAAAAGTTTGAGGTTCAACCAGAAGACGTGGTTGCCATCATCACAGAGCATTCCGAACGGATGGTCATTGCGGTGTTGGGTATTTTGAAAGCAGGGGCTGCTTATTTGCCCATTGATCCACTGTATCCCAATGAGCGTATTGAGCATGTTCTTCAGGAAGCCGAACCAAAAATGTTGTTTGTCGATGCTGCGGCAGCAAACCGTGTTTCAGAAACCACAATTCCTCAGTGTTCTCTTGATTGGAATGCTGATATGCAAAATGTTGCTACTGACAATTTATCAGTGGTGACCACACCATCCTCCCTGGCTTATATCATGTATACTTCGGGCACAACAGGCATTCCCAAAGGATCATTGATTGAGCATCGCTCCATTGTGCGTCTGGTCAAGAATACCAATTACATGGAGATTGAGCCAACGGATCGTATTTTACAAACCGGTTCCTTGGCTTTTGATGCATCCACTCTGGAAATCTGGGGGGCTTTGCTCAATGGGGCTCAATTGCATCTTGCCAGAGAAAATAAATTGCTCAATGCCATCGAGTTTCGAGATCTGTTAGCACAACGCAAAATTACGATCATCTATTTGGCTTCAGGATTGTTGAATCAGTTCATTGACATTGACTCCGGAATGTTCACAGGTTTGAAATATCTCTTAACTGGAGGAGAGCGACTTTCTCTGCCTCATATCAATAAAACACGCAGCAATCATCCCGATCTGGAAATTATCAATGGGTGTGGGCCGACAGAAAATACGACTTTTAGTGCTTGCTATCGGATCAATCATGAGTTCGATCAGGATATCCCGATAGGTAAATTAGTAGCCAATACAAGAGGATACATTCTCAACAATCAGGATCAGTTGCAGCCCATTGGGGTCCCTGGAGAGTGGTGTCTTTCTGGAGATGGGTTGGCTAGAAAATATCTCAAAAATGATCCGTTGACAGCAGAAAAATTTGTTTCCAATCCTTTTGAGCCTGGTGAACGGATGTACCGTTCTGGAGACATTTGTCGCTGGACAGAAGATGGGAATATTGAACACCTTGGACGCAAAGACGATCAAGTCAAAATCCGGGGTTACCGGGTGGAGCCAGCCGAGATTCAGCACTGTTTACAAGAGTATCCCTCCATTCGAGAAGCTGTGGTGGTGACTAGAGAAGTGGAAGGAGGACGGGAATTGGTGGCTTATTTAGTCAGTGATCAGCAATTGGAAACTCCCCCATTATGGCAATATTTGTTTGGCAAACTCCCCAAATATATGATCCCTTCTTACTTCATTCAGCTCAAACAACTCCCATTGAATCGCAATGGAAAAGTGGATAAAAAAGCGTTGCCTGATCCAGAAGGAGGAGCACTGACTTCCTCTCCTTATCAGGCACCTCGCAATTCTCTGGAAGTTCAGCTAGTCAGTCTCTGGGAAGAAATCTTAGGCCAAAATCCAATTGGCATTTATGATAATTTCTTTGAGCGAGGAGGACATAGCTTAAAAGCGGTTCAACTGGTCTCCCGCATCCATCAGCAATTGGAACTGGAGGCTTCTCTGAGAGATGTCTTTGCTTTCTCGACGATTGCCCAATTAGCAGAAGTGATGCAAAACAGGGATACCCAAGCTTTTCAGACCATTCAACCCGTTGCTCCTGCAGAAGATTACCACCTGTCTCATGCCCAACGGCGTTTGTGGCTCTCCCATCAGTTCGAAGAAAATCCAGTGGCTTACAACATCGCAGAGGCATTACGGCTTGAGGGAAATTTGGATAAAGATGCTCTTTTTGAGGCATTGAAGGCATTGTCAGTCCGTCATGAAGCACTGCGTACCACCTTTCTCAATGTTGGGGGAGAACCCAAACAAAAAATTCATCCAGTCTTTGATTTTCAACTGGAAGAGATTGATCTGAGTCAGAAAAAAAATCCAGACCAGCACGCTCAAACTCTCGTGCAGCAGGAAGTGCATCAGCCATTTGATTTAGAAAAAGGTCCCCTGGTGCGGGTGAAATTGATCAAACTCTGCTCAACTGCTCATGTGCTTTTCATTAATCTCCACCATATTATTTGTGACGGATGGTCTGTTGAAGTGATGGTTCAAGAATTAGGGACACTCTATCGGGCTTTTCATCGAGGAGAAACGAACCCTCTCCTGCCTCTTTCTATCCAGTATAAAGACTATGCAGCCTGGCAACAGAAGTGGTTGGAAGGGCAACAGGCCCAAGAAGACCGGGCTTACTGGCACCAAAAACTCTCTGGAAATTTGCCCATCCTCGAATTGCCCACCGACCGTCCTCGCCCTGCGATTCAAACCTTTCCAGGAAACTCATTTTGGATAGAAATGGAGGAAGAGCTGACTCAAGAAATTCAAAAGCTGATGCAAGCACAGAAAGTGACCTTGTTTATGGGGTTGATTGCACTGGTTAAGATTTTGTTATACCGCTACAGTGGACAGGAAGACATTATCGTCGGAACTCCTGTAGCTGGGAGAAGGCATGCGGATTTAGAAGATCAGATTGGATGCTATCTCAATACGTTGGCTTTACGAAATTCCCTAGGAGGTTCACAGTCTTTTGAAACTTTCCTGGTCCAAGTCAAACAAACGACCCTGGAAGCCTACGAGCATCAAGAGTATCCTTTTGATCGACTGCTGGATGAATTGAATCTGGAGAGAAATCTTGCTCACTCTCCCCTCTTTGATATAATGGTCGTGTTGCAAAATCAGGAACAATCTCCTTTAATATTGGAGGAGTTATCTGTTCAAGAATTTCCATGTGCGTTGGAGGTGAGCAAGTTTGATATAGCCTTTAACTTTATGGAGAGGAGCCAGAGGTTGCTCTGTGAGATGATCTACAACACCGATTTATTTGATCAGGAGAGCATCAGCCAAATGGGAGAGCATTTTCAAATGCTGGTCCAATCTGTGATTGATGATCCGAATCAAGCTCTCCATTCTTTGAGTTTGTCCAAAGAAAATGAACAACAGCCGTTACCAGAAACGAGTGAAGTTTCCACTCAATTTCATTTCTGATAGACCGTTTTGCATTAGAATCAGGTTTTTCAAAGGAGTTCTTAGTATCGCTAATCAGAAAATAAGTATTCAAATTCTTATTGTTACAGTCTTACTCTTAATCTATCGGAAATTGAGGGATTAAGATTAAAAATTTGTGTACTTCATTGTGAATACTTGTACTTAATCAACACAAGAGATGACCATAGGGGAGTGATTATGTTGGATAATTCTCGTATCGTATTGACTAGCAAAGCTTATGTACCGCATAAAGACTTTTGGAGTGAACAGCTGCTTCACCTCGATGACCCGTTTCAATTGACGCTCAACAAATCGATTGGGGCCCAGGGGCGTCGGATGAACGAACTGTCATTTTGTTTAGATCCGGCACAACAGGAAGTGGTTTCGAGTTTAACAAAAGATAGCCCTCTGGAAACATTCATTGTGCTGCTTTCCAGTTTTCATATCCTGTTTTCCAGGTACATGAATAAAAGGGATATTGTGATTGATACTCCTCTACTGGAGCAGCGAACCATTGATGTGCTCCACTGTCCCATTGTCTCTTTAATCGAGCACATTGATCCAGAAGACACTCTGAAAGATTTGATTATTAAAGTCAATCAAACCGTATCACGCAGCTATACTTATCAAAATTTCCCGTTGGATCTGGCAGGAAACCAGGCACAATCGGATCACCTCGAAAAATTGACGAATGTTTTCATATCTTCTGAAGAAATTCACAAAGTTCCAGAAAATTTAGACAAGTATGATTTCATTATTCATATCGACCGGCCCCAGGGCTCTCTTCTGACTCAATGCCGGATAGCATACAATGAGAGTATGTTTGATGAACCTTTTGTGCTTCGTCTGATTACCCACTATAAAAACATCATCGCCTGCTTTGATGTACTGCAAACCCCTCTCCAAAAGGTGGAGTTTTTGGCAGAATCAGAAGTCGATGAGCTGTTAAACCGCTTTAACAACACCAAAGCTGATTTTCCCAGAGAACAAACCCTGGTACATCTCTATGAAGCACAGGCCGAAAAAACACCAAATGCCATTGCTGTGATTTTTCAAGACCAGGGTTTTACTTATCATCAGATCAATGAGCGTGCCAATCAATTGGCTCATTTACTGAAAGAACAATACCACATTGAAACGGGCGATGTGGTCGCAATTATCCTGGATCGAAGTGAATGGATCATTGTGTCGATGCTGGGAATTTTGAAAGCCGGAGGAGCCTATCTTCCCATTGAACCCGACACACCGCTCATTCGAATTCAACACATGCTCGATGATACCAGGGCATCGGTTGTTTTGACCAAAGAAGTGCTGGTGGGCAATCGTTCTTTTTCTCATTTCCAGGAAGATATTTCCAACTCCGTCAAACCCTTCATTACTCCACCCAGACCCACCATCATGGACCTGGATTCGATTCCCCATCCTAACCGCACCCTGATTGATTATGAAAAATACGCACCGCATATTCAACAGGCAATGGTCAGTAATTGTATCTCGCTCATGGCCACGCGAGGGTGCCCTTTCAAATGTGCGTATTGTCACATGATCATGTCCAAAACTCACAAATTTCGGACTGCAGAGCATATCTTTGAAGAAGTCCAGATGCTGTATGAAACAGGCTGCCGACGATTTGCTTTTGTGGATGATATCTTTAATGTCAATCGCTCCAACAGCAAAAGTTTCTTTCAAATGGTGCTCCAAAATAAAATGGATGTGCAATTCTTTTTTCCCAATGGTTTGCGGGGAGATATCCTCAGTCCCGGTTATATTGATTTGATGGTGGAAGCCGGCACCATCAGTGTGGCTTTTGCTTTGGAAACTGCTTCTGAGCGGCTACAAAAATTTATTGATAAACGTCTGAAAATCGATAAATTGCGGGAAAATATCCAGTATATGACAGAAAACCATCCTCATGTGATTACTGAGTTGTTTTCCATGCATGGTTTTCCAACTGAAACCGAAGAAGAGGCCTTGATGACTCTGGATTTCATCAAAAGCATCCATTGGCTTGATTTTCCTTATGTACACATGGTGCATATCTATCCTAACACGGAGATGGTTAAACTGGCGGCCCAGGCTAATATTTCAGAAGAAGCTATCGAACGCTCCAAGAGCATGTACTATCATGAAATTCCAGAAACCATGCCTTTTTCTAAAAGCTTCACCCGAAAATATCAGGCTGACTTTGTTAATGATTATTTTCTCAACCGAGAACGTTTATTATCCGTCTTGCCCAATCAAATGCAACATCTGACAGAAAATGAAATTGTTCAAAAGTATGACAGTTACCTGCCGGTAGAAATCCGCTCATTTCCAGATCTACTGAATTTTATTGGCATTGAACGAGAAGAACTCGGAGGGGCAAAATTCAGGGAGGTGGAAGAGTTTCATGTTCCTCATTTGAATACCAAACTGCAAAAATATTTTCCCAGTTGCCAACCAGAACCAGGTGCTTACAAAATCCTCCTGTTGGATCTGTCCCAGTTTTTCAGTCATGAGAGTTATATGATTGACCACTTGATTGAAGTGCCCCTGGGAATGATGTGTATCTTGACCTACCTTCAAGACAAGCTCGGTGGTCAAGTGGAGGGAAAGATTATTAAATCCAGGATCGATTTTGACAGTTTTGAGGAATTGAAAATCATTGTGGAAGAGTTTCAGCCAGACTTGATTGGTGTAAGAGCCCTGAGCTTATACAGGGACTTTTTTCACAAAACCATATCGTTGCTCCGGCAATGGGGAATTCAGGTGCCCATTGTGGCAGGAGGACCTTATGCCAGCAGCAGCTATACGACCATGCTCAGTGATTCCAATATCGATATTGTCGTAAATGGAGAAGGAGAAGAGACTTTTTATGAACTAATTAATGAAATTCTGAAAAATGATCGAACCTTGCCAGATGTTTCGGCCTTGAAACAAATCAAAGGAATTGTTTTTGTAGAAAATAAAGAGCAATTACTAACAACCAAGGTATTTTACCGTAATGTCCTTTTTCTGGAATATCTGGAAGAACGATTGTCTCAACAATCTATCGAAAATCTGGATGTCCAACCCGATCCTTCTGACCTGGCGTATATTCTTTATACATCTGGTTCTACTGGATTCCCCAAGGGATGTATGATCACTCATGAAAATGTGGTACGGCTGCTCAAGAATGACAAGTTCCAGTTTGACTTTAACGAGCAGGATGTATGGATTATGGCTCATTCTTATGGCTTTGATTTTTCTGTTTGGGAGATTTATGGTGCGTTGCTGTATGGGGGGCAGGTGGTCATTCCTTTACGGGAAGAAATTCAGGATACTGCAAAATTTTTAGAGAACGTCAAAAAACATCAAGTGACGGTTCTCAATCAAACCCCTCCTGCTTTCAATAACTTCATCCGGCAGGCGGTTGCAGACGAAGAGAAGGGTTTGGATCGACATCTAAAATATGTAATTTTTGGAGGCGACAAATTGGAGCCGTCTTATCTCAAGCCCTGGATTGAGAAATATCCCTTATCTCAAATTGAGCTGATCAATATGTATGGAATTACAGAAACAACTGTCCATGTAACCTTTTATCCAGTTGAGGAAGAAGATGTTTTGTCTCCTCGTGTGGTCAGTCCAATCGGGTATCCCATACCAGAAACGACAGTATATATTTGTGATGACCATATGAATTTGTTACCTGTCGGTGTCCCTGGAGAAATGTATGTCGGTGGGACTGGACTGGGGAGAGGTTATTTGAATCAGCCAGAACTGACATCAGAACGGTTCATTCATCATCCTTTTCAGGAAGGAGAACGCCTTTATAAAACAGGCGACCTGGGAAGGTGGCTTCCTGACGGTACTTTGGAATATTTAGGCCGCAACGATAACCAGGTGCAAATCAGAGGATTTCGCGTGGAGTTGGGAGAGGTGAAAGCTAGGATTCTGGATTACTTCCGGATTAAAGAAGCCATTGTTTTAGCAAAAGATCTGGAAACCAACCATCAGGAACTGGTGGCTTATCTGGTCAGTGACGAGGAAGTCAGCGTGACAGAGCTCCGGCTGCATTTAAAACATGTTCTGCCAGACTACATGATCCCCGCTTATTATGTACCGTTGGATCATATTCCACTCACCTCCAATAATAAAATAGATCGAGCTGCTTTACCAGAACCGATTGAAGCCAGTCTCAAGTTGGGTACGGATTACCAGCCTCCCCGTAATGAAGTGGAACAACAAATCGCCAATGTGTGGCAGAGTGTGTTGGGGCAAAAACGGATTGGAATCCATGACAATTATTTTGCTCTCGGAGGAGATTCCATCAAAGCCATTCAAGTGGTTTCTAGATTGTATGAAAATAATTTAAAACTGGAAATCCGCCACCTTTTTAAGCATCAGACGATTGCTGATTTGGCTCAGGATGTTGTGGTGCTGGAACGCATGAGTGATCAGGGGGTTGTGGCGGGACCAGTCCCGTTGACCGCCGTTCAATCATGGTTTTTTGAACACCATCAGCAAGGCAGAAATCACTACAATCAGTCTGAATTGCTCTATGCTAGAAAAGGCTTTGATGAAAAAGCACTGCGTGCCGTGTTGGCAAAAATACAGGAACATCATGATGCTTTACGAATGCGTTATCGCATTGATGGAGAGATGATTATTCAGGAAAATGCTGGTCTGGAAATACCATTGGATTTTGAAGTCATCGACTTACGGAAAGTGGAGGGTGGCATCATTCAAATGGAATCTCATATCAATGAGATACAGGCCAGTCTTGATCTGTGTTCGGGGCCTTTGATGAGAGTGGTCTTGTACCAACTGGCCGATGGAGATCGTCTGTTGATGATCATGCATCACTTGGTGATCGATGGCGTTTCCTGGAGGATTTTATCTGATGATATTGCGCAAGGATACCGTCAATATACACAGGGGGAGGTCATTCGTTTTTCTCCTAAAACTGATTCCTTTCAATACTGGTCTGAGCAGATCCAGCATTATAGCAATACAGAGGCTTTGCTCCAGGAAAAACCATTCTGGCATCGTATTGAGGAAGCTGTTGTCAATAATTTGCCCCGAGATTTTGACCTTCTATCACAACCGGAAAATGAGTGTTTTGCCCATGTTCAAACCGTTACCATCGCTTTATCAGAGGAAGAAACAACGGCTCTTTTGACACAAAGCAATCAAGCCTTTAATACACAAATCAATGATTTGTTATTAACAGCCCTGGCCCGCACGATGACCCAATGGCATGGAGGTCCGAAAACTTCTATTATGTTGGAAGGACATGGAAGAGAGCCTATCTTGAACATGAATACCAGCCGAACTGTGGGCTGGTTCACCAGTCTGTATCCTGTTATTCTGGAGCTTCCAGAGCTGGATCATCTTGGCTATCAAATTAAATATATCAAAGAACTGTTGAGGAAAATTCCCAATAAGGGCGTGGGATATGGAATTTTGAAATATATCACCTCTCCAGAAAATAAAACCGATTTGTCTTTCGCGCATGAACCTCCAGTCCGTTTCAACTATTTAGGACAATTTGACGGAGAATTGAGTGATTCCTTTCGATTAGCTGAAGAGTCTGTTGGTGATGCGATCAGCCCAGAAATCCCATTTACATGTGATCTGGACATCAACAGCATTGTGGTCCGCAATCAATTAGAACTCTCCATCAGTTATAACCGACATTATTATGAATCCGAAACGATTGAGCAAATTGGAGAAAATTTTAAACAGCAATTGCAGGCAATTATCCATCATTGTACTCAAACAAAAGATACGGGTCTGACACCAAGTGATATCGATTATGACGGATTGAGTATTGAAGAATTGGATGGAATTTTGGATAACTTGTAGTTGTGTTCTAAAAATATTTGCCACAGAGGCACAGAAAACATAGAGAAATACTCTGCCCCCCACTGGCGGGGGAAAAAGGCCGCATGCGGAAGCGGGGTGAAATCTCCTCCTATGGGGGATAAGGGCTGATATGACATTTCGTAGCGTGATGATCCACCCTAGCTAGCCCCTACCAGTGGGGAAGAAAGGGCGAAGATACCATTCAGTGAGGAAGTATCGCTCTGTATCCAAACAGCTTCTAAGTGAGTAGCTTCGATATATTTTAAAGAAGGATGAGTATGGAAACGGATTGTTTAATAATCGGATACAATGATTCTAATTTTGAAGAATATGTCAACATGGTGCGTTCCATGGGGATGGATTCTGGGGCCTATCGCGATTTGAATTTGGCTTTCATTACCCATGATAACAAGCCATACCGTGCACTGGATATTTTGAATCATTTTGATGATCGGAATGGAGAAGAAAATTACCGTCCTTTGAGTAACATGGATTTTCTCTCTCCTGCTATTTTGTACCTGAGCACCTATCTTGTCAGAAAAGGATTCTCCTTTGATTATATCAATTTGTTTGATTTGGAAAAGGAGCAATTGAAAGAAAAGTTGCAAAATGACAACATCTTGACCATTGCCATTACAACGACATTGTATGTCTCTCCTTATCCCCTACTGGAGATCATGTCGTTTATCAAGAAACACAATAGTACTGCTAAAATCATCATTGGCGGGCCTTATGTGGCCAATCAGGTAAAAATGTTGAATGAGCAGGCGTTACAACAAATTTTCAAATACATCGGAGCTGATATTTATGTGATCAGTGATGAAGGAGAATGGACGCTGACCAATGTCCTCAAGGCGCTGAAAGATCGTTTACCAATGAATACAGTCGAAAACATCGCTTACCGAAAAGGTGAGGATTATGTCCGCACTCCTATCTCGAAAGAAGCCAATTCGCTGGAAGAAAATATGGTGGATTATCGTTTGTTTCAAAAAAAGAAACAAAGTTCCGATCATGGTATCAACGAATTTGTCTCTATTCGGACAGCAAAATCGTGCCCCTTTTCTTGCAGCTTTTGTGGGTATCCCATCCGGGTGGGGCAATACAGATATTTGAATACGGATTTGGTGGAAAAAGAATTGGATGCTATCAAAGAGATAGGAGGCATCACCACATTATCTGTGATTGATGATACATTCAATGTGCCACCAAAACGATTTAAGGAAATTCTCCGGATGATGATCAAGAACCAGTACAATTTTAAATGGAATTCCTATTATCGCAGTGATCAAGGTGATGAAGAAACCATTGAACTGATGAGAGAATCTGGTTGTGAAGGTGTTTTCCTTGGTATCGAATCGGGCAGTGACCGCATCCTCAAAAACATGAAAAAGACGGCCCGACGAAAAGACTACATGCAGGCCATTCCACTATTCAAAAAGAATGGTATCACCACTCATACAAATTTACTGGTTGGATTTCCAGGAGAAACCTATGAAACAGTACAGGAAACCGTGTCACTGATTGAGGAGGCACAACCTGACTTTTTTCGGGCCCAGTTGTGGTACTGTGATCCCATCACTCCGATATGGCAACAAAGGGAAGAATTTGGAATCCAGGGAGAGGCATTCACCTGGTCTCATAATACCATGGACTACCAAATGGCATGTGATTTGATAGAAGAAATGTTTTTTCCCATTGAAAGTTCTGTCTGGCTGCCACAATATGGTTTTGAATTGTGGAGCGTTTTTTATTTGCAACGGAAAGGGATGACAATGGAACAAATCAAACGGTTTGTCAAATGTTTCAATGCAATTATTCATGAAAAGCTGCTTTTCCCCAACAAAAAAGAAACGACGCCTCACCTGATTGAGGATCTGAAACAAAGTTGCTTCTTCGATGCATCGCTGAATCCCCAAAAAGACCATATTCAACCTGCGACCATGGAAGAATTGGCTTTATTAGAAAGTATATGAGTTCTCATTCCTCCATTCCTCTGAAACATTCCAAGAACTGAATAACAACAGAAGGAAATACCATGAGTATTACATTGATATCCGTGGATGAGCTGAAACGAAAAGCTAAGGCAGGGGATCTGGAAGCTTTACAAGAATTGAGAGATCGAGGTTTTTTTCAAAAGAAGCAGCTAGAGGGGCATGAAGTCTCTGAAGCTCAACGATGGATATTGACGCTAGTTCAGTTTAAAGTAGGAAATGTGAAGGCATGCTCTGTTCCCCAAACCGTAAGACTGAATGGGAATCTCAACATTGCCACCTTTCAAGAATCTATCAAAACCTTGTTCAACCGGCATGAATCCCTGCGTACCAGTTTTAAACATGTCAGTGGTGAATGGCGACAAATCATACACGATGATGTGAATTTTCAGTGGAAAGAAATCGATCTGAGTGGTGAACCAGCACCAGAAGATGCTGTACTGGAATATGCCCACTGTGATGCTTCAGTCCCATTTGACCTGAGTGCGGGGCCGCCTTTGCGTGGCGCACTTCTAAAGTTGTCAAAAGAACACCATATTTTTCTTTTTAACATTCACCCTGTTGTTTGTGATGCCATTTCAAGAAACCGACTGGTTCATGAAATGAGTATGCTTTATGAGGCTCATGCTCAGAAAAAAGAAATTCCGTTGCCTCCTTTGAAGCTACAATACAAAGATTATGCATACTGGCAAAATGCACGGCTTGGTGGGGATGAGCTGGAGAATCATCGCAGGTATTGGCGTAGAAAATTAAAGAATGAGGTTCCCTATTTGGACTTGCCTCTGGATTATCCCCGTCCTCCCGTCATGAACTTTGTGGGCAAAACAGAATTGTCCACTTTTGACAGCGATTTTACCGAGCGTTTGCATGCGTTGGGACGTAAGTATAATGCTGATCTTTTGGTATTGTTGATCACCGTAGTAAAGGTCCTGCTGCATCGTTACACCGGCCAGGAAGAGATTATGCTTGGCACTCCTGTCCCTGGCAGATCTCATGAGGCACTTGCCGATCAGGTTGGCTGCTTTGTGAATCCACTGGTTCTTCAGAGCTATCTGGCAGGGGATGATGGCTTCTTGAATGTGCTGACCAACGTCAAATCCACCGTTGAAGAAGGATATGCCCATGATGTGTACCCCTTCAATTGCGTGGTAAATGACCTGACACTCAAACAGAATGTGAGCCGTTCTCCAGTTTTTGACGTAATGGTGTACTGGCACGATCCAAAGTTTGAAACATTAGAATCGGGAGACATTAAGATATCTCACTTTGACACAGGCCTGGATTGGATACTGTGCGATTTGATTTTTGAGTTCGCAGAAACGAAGAATGGTCAACTCCAGTTGAAAGTAAAGTATAATCCTGCTCTCTTTCGAAAAGAGAAAATCGATAATATGATTGGACATTTGGAACAGTTGATCGAGAGTGTACTGGGTCATGAGAATACTGCCATCCGTGACCTGGAAATGCTAACCAGAGCCGAGAAAAAAAAGCTTCTGATCGAGTTCAATGATACTGCGGTTTCTGAGCCAAAATCATCCAACTTCTTAGATTTGATTGATAGCTGGGCTGACAAAACACCAGACAGCATTGCGATTGGTTTCCGGGACACTCGCCTTAGTTATCAACAATTGAGAGAGAAGACCAATCGTCTGGCATGGCATTTATTTCAGAACTATCAAGTGGAGCCAGGAAAAACAGTGGGAATATTTTTGGATCGCTCCGATCAAATGATGATCACCCTCCTAGCTGTTTTGAAAGCAGGAGGGGCCTATGTCCCCATTGATCCTGAATATCCGCTGGAACGAATACAATACATTCTTCAGGACAGTGGGTGCTCTCTCCTGGTGTCTGAAAACAAGTATATGCAGGATCTTGCCAGTAATGGTGATTTCCGTGTTATTAACATTGAAGATCTGCTCCATTTGAAAACTGAAGGACTGTTTCCTAAGCCTCCTCCAAATCGCCTGGCCTATATTCTCTACACGTCAGGTTCTACTGGAAAACCGAAAGGATGCCAGATCGACATGAACAACCTGCATCATTACATCTCTTGGGCACATCGCTACTATTTTGCCAACGAGGAAGGAGGGAGCTTTGGTTTGTATTCCTCGCTGTCATTTGATCTGACCGTCACCAGCCTGTTTCTGCCTCTAATGCGTGGAAAAATGCTGCATATCTTTCCTCAGGAAATGGAAATCAGTGATATTTTGAGCGAGAGTTTTTGTGGTGATAATCCAATCGATGCGATTAAATTGACACCGTCCCATATTTCTCTGTTGCAATATTTGAATGTCTCGTCTTCAAAAATCCAGTTGGCCATTATTGGTGGTGAGATCCTGACCATGGATCAGGTCAATTTCCTGCGCAAACTGAAACCGGAGATGGGAATTTATAACGAATATGGTCCCACAGAAACCACTGTCGGATGTATTGTGAAAAAAATCGAACCCGATGAGCAACAAGTTCTCATTGGTCGTCCAATTGACAATACTCGTGTCTACATTCTCGATCCTTGTATGGCTCCAGTGCCCATAGGGGTTCCTGGAGAAATCTATATTGGAGGACGGGGTGTGTCACAAGGCTATATCAATCTGAATGAGTTGAATATGGAACGGTTCATTGAAGACCCCTTCCTTGAAGGAGAGCGTATTTATAAGACAGGGGATTCAGGATTGTGGCTATCCGATGGAAACATCCATTTTCTGGGCAGACATGACGATCAGGTCAAAATGCTCGGTTATCGCATCGAATTGGGAGAGATTGAAAACTGTCTACTCCAGTGTGGTGCTATCAAAAAAGCCTTGGTGGTTGCTCATGATCTGGGCAAGAAGACCACTGAACTCATTGCCTATCTGGTCAGTGATGAGGACTTGAATGTCAAAGAACTCCGGGAACATTTGAAAAAAATGATTCCTGAATATATGATTCCTGCCCATTTTGTCCAACTCGACGAGATGCCTCTCAACCATTCTGGTAAAGTCAATCGAAAAGCCTTGCCTCATCCTGTTGATGCCGAAATCGCCGCAGGCACCAACTATGTGGCTCCTCGTAATTCCATCGAAGCAACTCTGGCCCGTATCTGGGGAGACGTTCTGGAAATCAAACAACCAGGAGTCGAGGATAATTTTTTTGAAAGCGGGGGACATAGCTTGAAAGCCATTCTTCTGGTCTCCAAAATCCAAAATGAAATCAACATGGAACTGGGCTTAAGAGATTTGTTCCATTTTCCTACCATCGCCGAATTGGCAGAAGTCCTCCAGCATAAAATAGATCAAGGAGGATGATCTCTCCTGGCGAGTATCACTTGAAATTTATCTCTGCTATTCCAGAGGAAATGTGTTTAGTGGTCGGATAAAATCAATAGTCTTATTGATTTCTTGGATAATTCTTACTCTGCATTTCCCGATTGAGGTTTTTATTCAAGAATGCTAGCTAACTTAAAAATTTGAGATTCTTTACAGGGTTTAGTGGCAAAACAGCCGGCACATAAGCCACGGTATGCCGATGCGGCGCTACTGTAGTGAGCGGTCACCTAACATTTCAAATTTAAAAAAACACTGGAGGAATACACTGATGGACTACAAAGCTTTTGTTTCGTCGACTTTTAAGGATCTCAAGGATCATCGTGCCGCAGTGATTCGTGCACTACGGCAGGGAGGAATTTTTGTAGATCCGATGGAGGACTGGACCGCAGACAATCATGAACCCAAGCAAGTTTCTGTTGAACGGATGCGTGATTGTGACCTCTGCATCCTTCTGGTGGGAGCCCGCCGGGGGCATCAGCCCGAAAATGAAACATTGAGCATCACACAAATGGAATACAAAGAGGCCATCAAACGCAGGATGGATGTGCTCGTTTTCCTTTATGATGGCAAAAGTGCGTGGCTACCCGAATTCTATGAATTGGACAAAGACGAGGAGTTGCAGAGATGGCGATCTGAACTGATGGAACATAAATGTGTCGGAACCTTCACCCACGACCCAACGTCGATTGAAGCGCCAGTGCGTGATGCCATTTTACGCTGGCTGCAAAGACAGAATTGGCCAGAAGTGCACAAAGTCTATCTGGAAACACTGCGTGATGCCCATGCTTCCATCCAGTTCCTGGGAATTGGTCACTACAAGGACATTCAGGATTGGCCCATCGAAGAATTGTTTGTGGATACCCGCACGGCTTCTCAACACATCTCCCCTGATACACCTCCTTCCGAGTGGTCGGAAACATCCCCTATTTTTGAGGTCATGAGCAATCAAAAACGCCTGGTGGTGCTTGGTGATCCGGGCAGTGGTAAATCCACCCTGATCAGTTGGATTACCTGGAACCTGGCGCGAGCAGGGGGCAACAAGTGGAAACAGACGCTGAACAATCGCACCCCCATCGTCATGATCTTGCGGGACCTCTCACTCACTAACGTGCGGAGCTGGAATGACTTACTGGATGCCTATTTCCAACACTGGACGGCCCGTTTGCTGGGACATCCTCGCTATGCGTCGAATGTACGTGAATTACTCGAATCCGGTCAGGCGATTATCATGCTTGATGGTCTGGATGAGGTGGGCAATCCACAAATCCAGGAGAATCTCCGCCAGGCGGTCTGGGAAGGGATGCGCATCTATGAGTCCTGCTGCTGGTTGCTCACCTCTCGTCTGGTAGGTTACTTTAATTATCACGAGAGGGCAAATGTTGACGGTACGGACAGAGAAGACCGTCGCAGAATCACCTATGCTGAATTAAAATACGTCGCTCCATTTGCTGATGAGCAAGTCGAACAATTCGCCCGCAATTGGTTCGCTACTCGTGACCAGTCTTCCTTGAGAGCCAGTCAGGATGCCGACAACTTTTATGCCGCCATTTGTGCCAATCCTTACACGCTCAGGCTGGCCCGCACCCCCAACTTGTTGACAATGATGGCCCTCATCTACCGGGAACGGGCGAGACTGCCACACGGGCGAGCCTTACTTTATACCGACATTGCCGATGCTTATCTGCAATCGATTGATGAAAACCGGCGCATTGAAAGGCTGGGTTATCCACTGCGCACTCAAAAACAATGGCTGGGCCGCATCGGCTTTGAGATGCAACTGTACCGCAATCAACAGAGTGGCAAAGCTCCCACAGAGGAGAAAGAAAAAGAGGTACTGGTTGATGGACAAACCGTGCGCCAATGGATCTTGCAGACCATGCATGATTCAGGGCAAACGGATAGCACAGAAGCAGTAGCCAGTGCTTTTATCGATGAAATTTGCCGACGCAGTGGTTTATTGATTCCCCGTGGCGAAGATCAGTTTTCCTTCATCCATCTCTCCTTTCAGGAGTTTTTTGCTTCGGTTTTTCTCCTGCCCCAGTTCATGTTGCCACCACGGCATCTCAAATCCAGGGGTGTCAACGGTGCTGGACATGAAGACTTACATGCTTATACCAGCAATCCAGTCTGGCAAGAAGTCCTTGTCTTTTTTGTCGAGTTGATGCATGCGGAACACCCGGATTGGCTGGAGGACGTACTGTATTGCCTGTTTGGTGAGAATTTTAGTGATATAGAACTGCCCGGTATGGACTTGAACGAAGAAGAACACAGCTTCTCTGAAACGGCAAAAGAGAACCAGGCCATTCTTTTAGCCCGCTTGGTGGTTGACCCACATGCTGGCCTAGCTGGCTTGCCGTCTGCCATTGAACGTTGTTGTCACTGGGAGGTTTCCAAGCAAAAACGGGATGAAACAAAAATTATAGAGGCATGTCGGAATCGTCTTGGGAGCGTCATACCAGAAATACTTCATGTATTGTTGGGGATTGATCGCGAAGAATTATCCAACGTTTGGAAAACATTTACTGACGTTGCTCGAAAAGCCAATGTGCGTGCTCTTTCGTTAATGAACACCCCAATAGGTGATTTGTCCGTAATCTCCAGCCTCACAGATCTTCAAGTGTTAGATCTGTGTGCTTCAAAGATTATCAACCTATCGTCACTATCTTTTCTCACCAGTCTGCAATTGCTCGACCTTGCTAGTATTCAGGTGAGTGACCTGACACCTTTGTCTTCCCTCATCAGCCTACAATCACTTTATCTGAATGGTACGGAGGTAAGAGATCTGACACCCCTAGTCTCTCTGACCAAGCTGCAATCGCTCAACCTCTGGAATACGCAGGTGAATAATCTGACACCCCTAGTCTCTCTGACCAACCTACAAACGCTTAACCTCAGTCATACTCAGGTGAGTAACCTAGCCCCCTTGGCCTCTCTGACTAACCTGCAAACGCTCGAGATTAGTGATACTCAGGTGAGTGACCTAACACCCTTGGCCTCTCTGACCAAGCTGCAATCGCTCGACCTCCGTCGTACACAGGTGATTGATCTGCCCCCCCTAACTTCTTTGACCGGTCTGCAAGAACTCAACCTCCGTCAGACGCAGGTGATTGATTTGACACCATTGATCACTCTGACCAACCTACAATCGCTCAACCTCAGTCGGACGCAGGTGATTGATTTGACACCATTGATCACTCTGACCAACCTACAATCGCTCGATCTCATTGGTACACAGGTGAGTGACAATGCTATTAATGCGTTGAAGGAGAAGTTACCTCAATGTGATATAAGCCACTGAATGGGAACAGGCCTGAAACAGGGACAAAAAATCGAATCGTTATTTTAGACACAAATCAGACTATTCCTGTTTAGCAAGCTCCTCCACTCTGGAAAGGGGCAGTTCCGTCACCTTCGCAATTTCTTGTAGAGTCAAATTCCCTGCTTTGATGAGGTTCAAAGCCGTCTTTTCCTGTCCTTCGGCAAGCCCCTCAGCCCGTCCTTCGGCAAGCCCCTCAGCCCGTCCCTTTACCAGTCCTTTCGCCAATCCTTCTGATGTCGCTGTATCCACAATCCCACGTTCCCAAGCAGCATGCATGAGATATCGTTCATACCGCTTGCGTTCGTCAGCATCCATTTTCAGCAGATCTAATTTTTTTCCAGCCTCGTGAATATGTTTTGATTTAAATTCGGGCCTGATGGATTCGTGCTTTAGCATATAAATCCATTCATCTAAATCGGCTTTGATGATATCTTGAAAGCTTTCCAAACGGATCAGGTAGTATTCCGGGAAGATGTTCTTTTTGGTTTGGAGGTAAGTGAGATGGGCAGGGGCTTTAACTTGTTCACGAACCTTTAACAGATCGTTGGTATGGATTCCACGAAACTCTGTACTGCCATGATAGACATAATCTTCTCCCAAGCCCAGATTGAAGTAAAGAATACTGATCGAAATGACTTTTTTGATCTGACTGTAGGGTTCTCCCAGGCCCAGATTTTCCACAATCACCTTGGGAGTCCCATAGGTCAACCTTTCCAGGTAATCGACTTCCTGCTGATTCTGAATTTCAATGATCAAATGACGGTCCTGGGAATCTTTCACCAGCAGATCCACCCGGTTGAATTTTTGCTGTTCCTCTTTTGTGTTGCTTTCACTCTCTAACAGGGAAACCACCTGGATGTCTTCTTTAAGCAGAGCAGTCAGAAATCCTTCCAGGATGTCAAAATTGGCTTTGTCTCGTAAGATCGTTTTGATGGCCCAGTCAAAACGGATGACTCGTTTCTCTGACATGATTTGTTTTCCACTAGGGGTGATGTGACCATTCAGTATAATGCACTCCACTCCCTTTTACCAGCCATTCAGTTGATGAACACGTCTTTGGCAACTTTACCAATCACATGATTGGCCAGGGCATCCATCGTTCCTCCGATCAAACCACCAGCAATGGGAATAATTCTCCCCAAATGCGTTCCTCCTTTTTCTCCAAATTTGGCCACCAGACGAAATCCTACGGCCTTGTTGATTTCTTTGATGACTTCAATCGGAATATTCCGTACCATCTTTTGGTTCAACTTCGCTTCTGTTTGAATGCCAGCATCCGTGAACACATCTTTGATTGCATTTCCACAGAGGCATGCCAGTACCAATGTTTTTACGTTCTCATCACGAACGTCATAACCTCCCATGATCGCAATGGCCGCAATCATCCGAATTTGCAAAAACAAACCATAACTGGTCGTGGCAGGCAGTGTGACCGGCATGAAGAGGAAACCTCCCAACCCTCCGACAAAACCAGCACTGGCCGTTCTTGCGTTTTGCCGGCGAATTAACGAATCCACCTGTTCTGGCAGTGTCCCTGCTTGTTGAAGAAACTTATGAGCCAGTTCCTCTGCTGAATCTAATGCGGACACTCCAGGAACTAACGCTTTATCATACGCCCATTCCAGTGTTTTTTTAAGCGTTTCTTCTATTTTTATCTTATTGCTGATCACACCATTCATGGATTGGTCGTCTTTCATAAGCTATAATGCTCTTTGATGGGTGTAATTGATGCAGAATTTAGTAAGGAACACTTGATCAATTTCTTTTTTGAAGCAAAGCCCGTAACCGTTCTATCTCTGCAAGTGCCTGCTCTTTTTGTTGCCGTTCCTGCTCTTTTTGTTGCCGTTCCTGCTCTTCTCTTTTTAAAGCTTGTTTCTCTCTTTTCAGGGCTTGCTCTTTTTGTTGTCGCTCCCGGTCTTTTTGCTGCCGTTCTTGCTGCAAAGATTTCAAGACAAACGGTTGGTAGAGAGGATCATCAATCAAGGTTTCAAAAGAGGGATGTGTTTCTAAGTCTTGGAGACGAAAAGCGAAGTTTTTCAAAACAGTGGACTGAATCACCCCTGTTTGTGCTGCATCCAATCCTTCATAGACTCCTCTTTCATTGAGACGATAAAAATACGTATGCTTGCCCAGGCGGTCCAAAATATAGTACTCTGGAACTCCTACTTTGGCGTATTCTTCTTTTTTGAGCACCGTATCTCTTTCCAATTCTACAGAAGTTGAGTCCGATAGGAACTCAATACAAAGGTCACAAACGCCATGAAAGGAACGATCCAGTGGTTTTGCCTGAACTGGATTGGAATGAAGGATCACTGCTAAATCAGGTTTGCGAATACTCACTTTATTGTCCAGTTCCAAACGAAATCCCATTTCCAAGCCCATGATCTGTCCTACGGAAAACACTTTAAAATATTCTTCCAGCAAATGCAGGAACCAACGATACATCGCAAAACTCAACAAGTCGGGCATGGGTTTCTCCTCCAGGTATCCATTGTTCCATTCATATTGACAATCTGGGTATTCATAATACTTTTCCCAATACTCTGTCTCACTAACCCAGTGTGATTTTCTGGATGAAGTGGATGTTTGTAGAGCAGACTTGTTTACTGATTCTAAAGCTTCCATGAACCTCCAACAGAATGCTATGGTTTACAGACAAAAGTAATCTTTCAGTTTTTTTAAGTGTAGTACATTATCATATAATCTTGAAGTCGTTTGTAGTCTCTCCAAAACGATCTCTCAAAAAAAATCTACATTCTTCCAGCATTGTCATAAAATTGCTACGTGTTTGCCACTGGTGTATTTTGATCACGGATTATTCAGGTGATATCAATTCATGAAATTGCAAACTGTGACGATAAAATGAGTATAAAAAGGGGACAGATTTATTTAAATATGTTAGGGTATCTCCGGATAACCAATGATGAATCTTAGAGAATTTCCTGAAACTCTCTCAAGCAAGGAGGAATACTATGCCACGTCAAGCTAGAGTAATAGTTCCCAACTATCCCCACCATGTTCTGCAAAGGGGCCACAATAAACAAGCAGTTTTTGCAGAAAAAGAGGATTATGAGCATTATCTGGCCAATTTGCGGGAAGCCAAGCAACTCTTTGGGGTAAAAGCTCATGCCTATTGTTTAATGACCAACCATGTTCATTTGCTGCTCAATCCGGGCGAGTCAAGGGAGAGCTTGGGACGGTTTATGAAATTCATTGCGGGGCGTCAAACGCGCTATGCCAATAAATCAGGAAGGCGCTCTGGGACATTATGGGAAGGGCGTTTCAAGTCCAGCCCGATTGAAAGTGACATGTATTTGCTGGCATGCTGTCGATACATTGAAAGGAATCCAGTTCGTGCAAAAATGGTTGCTTCTCCTGAAGACTATGAGTGGTCCAGTTATCAGGAGAAAACAGGGTTACAGGAGAATGGGCTGGTTGATCCAGACCCATTTTATGAAAATCTAGGAAAAACAGTACAGCTTCGACAAAAATACTATCGAGAATTTATTCAACAAGCAGACAACAAAGAAGAATTGCAGCAAATCCGGATAGCACTGCAACGTGGGCAACTGACAGGAACCAAAAAGTTTGTTGACGAAGTTGAGAAAAGAATAGGATTGAGGATTGAGTTACGTGGACGAGGAAGACCTAAAAAAGTAAAATAAATCTGTTCCTTCTTTAATAAACTTGAAAGAATATATTCTTTCGGCAAGATATTATCTTCGAAAAAAAGAATCGTTATTTGGGTATTTTCGCCTAGTATTTTTTTACGGATTTTTCTATCATGTCCGAATTTTAAGAACCAGTTGGGAAAAGATGGTTCTTTGTAAAAAATCGATCTCGGTGAATGGATTTTTGAGAAAATTTAAGGCGAATAGCTTGCCTATTTAACGAAAATTTTCTCAAAATTATAGATGCCAATGAGGCGGTTTTGCAGGAGAATCAGGTTTTTCAAACGGGTTCTTAAATCATGAATAATTCAGGTGAAAGTCAATTATTAGCAGAAGGGGGACAGGGGGGAAAATGCTATGGAGAAACAGATGATGCAAGCGCAAGAGGCTTCAGAAAAATTAGCAATCAGCCATGGAGAACCGTTATCGCAGGAAGCGAATGCTCCAACCCAGTTGTCAGAAATTTTAGAACGGGTTGCTCAGACAGAAAAAAGTCTGGTTTATGTTCAATCTGATGGGACAGAACTTTCTCAACCCTACCAGGAGTTATGGAAAGATGCTCAGCGCATTTTGGGGGGCTTGAAAAAACTCGGATTAAAACCACAAGATAAGGTCATTTTCCAAATTGATCGATCTCAAGATTACATTCCTGCATTTTGGGGATGCATCCTGGGAGGCTTCATTCCCGTCCCTATTTCCATTTCTCCTACTTATCGGGAAAATAACAGCACTGTCAGTAAGCTGTATCATGCCTGGCAAATGTTGGAAAAACCTCTTGTTTTGACGAGTACGAGGTTGGCCGATGATGTTCGTTCTTTATCAAAACTCTTAGACATGAAAGGTTTTTCTGTCGAGACCGTCGATGATGTGAAAGCCAATGAACCAGATGACAAAATCCATCAATGCCAGCCAGATGATTTGACACTGTTGTTACTGACTTCGGGCAGTACAGGTTTGCCCAAAGCGGTGATGCTCAATCATAGAAATTTATTGAGTATGCTGGATGGGACTGGGCAAAAATTTAATTTTTCCAGTCAGGAAGTGATTCTCAACTGGATGCCATTGGATCATGTGGGCGCTATCGTTTGTTTGATGCTGATGGCTGTAAACTTTCGTTGTCAACAAATTCACGTTCCCACTGAATATATTTTGCAAAATCCGCTGCGGTGGCTGGATTTGATTAATCGGCACAGAGCCTCGATTTCATGGGCTCCCAACTTTGCTTTTGCCTTGATGAATGACCGGGCTGAAGAAATCAAGCAGCGTTCCTGGGATCTTTCCTCGATGCATTTCTTGATCAATGCTGGTGAACAGATTGCGACCAAGACCATTCGAACTTGTTTAAAATTGCTCCAACCTTATGGCTTGCCAGCTCATGCCACACGTCCTGCATTTGGCATGTCAGAAACCTGCTCTGGTATTACTTTTTCCGAAGGATTTTCTCTGGAGAATTCATCGGATGAAATGCCCTTTGTGGAGTTGGGGCCTCCGATCTGTGGGTCGGCTCTTCGTATTGCTGATGACAAGGATCAGGTGGTTCCTGAAGGGACAGTGGGTCGGCTTCAGGTAAAAGGGCCTTCAGTGACCAGTGGATACTACCAAAATCCGGAAAAAAATAAGGAAGTTTTTTCAGCTGATGGCTGGTTCAACACAGGAGACCTTGGTTATTTACAAGAGGGCCGTCTGGTTTTAACAGGACGAGAAAAAGATGACATCATCATTCATGGCGTCAATTATTACAGCCACGAAATTGAGGCAGTGGTTGAAGAACTCAATGAAATAGAAGTTTCCTACACAGCCGCATGTCCGGTACGAACTGCCAATAGTAAGACAGATCAGTTGGCCATCTTCTTTCATACCTTTCTCACAGAACTGGATGAGTTAAAAGCACTGACCAAAAAAATAAGAGGAACTGTAGTTAAAAAGATAGGGGTCAGCCCTGAATATCTGATTCCTGTCGAAAAGCAGACCATCCCTAAAACAGCGATCGGAAAAATTCAGCGCTCGCAGTTGAGTAAACAATTTGAGGCAGGAGAATTTGATACGATTCTTCTGCAATTGGGTATTGATCGAGAAAAGGCTGTCAACAAAGGAGAAGATCGAGAAGCCAATCAAAATCTTGAGACAGATACAGCAGCAATTCTCCAACAAGAGTTACAAAAAGAGGCAGGGAAATGGTTATACCAGCCTGCTTGGGAAGCCAAGGTCCTCGAAACCAGTCAGGAAGCTGTTGGGACGCAAACAGACCGGTGGATAATTCTGGCAGATCAAATGGGGGTTGGAAACCAATTAGCAGAAAAATTAAGAGAGCAGGGACATGACTGTGTTTTGGTTTCTGTTGGTCAATCATATCAAAGCTTAGCGGCTAAACATTATTCCATCAACCCTACCAGTTCTGCTGATTTTGTAAAATTGTTTCAAGATGTTGTGGAAGACACCGCATACCTCGGTATTATTCATTTATGGAGTTTGGATCAGGGTAGTGAACTTGCGGATTTTGATCTTTCTCAAAAACTTGGTTGGGAAAGTGTCTTATATCTGGTACAGGCCGTAGCTCAGCATAATTGGTCCAATTGGCCTTCCCTCTCTATTATCACTCGTGGAACGCAAGCCGTATTGCCGAATGATCCTTTGTCTCACCCGGGTCTGGCATCATTGTGGGGATTGGGAAAAGTCGTTTCTCTGGAGCATCCTCAGCTTTTTTGCCGTTTGCTGGATCTGGATGATTTGGAAGATCAGGAAGGCATCCAGGCCCTCGTGGAAGAACTTCGGTCTCCTGATAGCGAACATCAAGTGGCTTTTCGACAGAGGAGTCGCTATGTAGCCAGACTGGTACCTTATGTACAACCAGAAGAAAGCCAGGAACTAATTATTCAGAAAGATGGTAGTTATCTGGTTTCAGGAGGTTGTGGTGGACTAGGGTTGCTGGTTGCTCAATGGTTGGCAAATCAAGGCGCAACACACCTGATTCTGGTTGGACGTAGTGGTGCTTCTGAGGAAGCACGCAAAGTGATTGAACAGTTGGAGCAGAAAAAGATTGTCGTTTCAGTCATACAAGCAGATATCAGCAATTATGAAAATGCAACACACCTGTTTACCGAAGTGAAGAAAAACATGCCCCCCTTGCGTGGCATCGTACACACTGCTGGTGTGGTCAGTGATGCCGCATTATTGAAAGAGAGCGGAGATCATTTTAATCAAGTTCTCCTGCCCAAAGTGCAGGGGAGTTGGCATTTGCACATGCTCACTCAAGATCTTTCTTTGGATTTCTTTGTCTGTTTTTCCTCGATTGCCTCTCTGTTTGGTTCTACCGCAAAAGCAAATTATGCAGCCGCTAATGCCTTCATGGATGCCTTGATCCATCACCGTCGGAGTGCGGGTTTGTCTGGATTGAGTATCAACTGGGGACCTTGGGCCGAGGCAGGAATGGTGGCTAACGATGAGCGCATTCAAAAGCGTTGGGCAGAACAAGGATTGGCCAGCATCCCTTCTGAAAAAGGTCTTGCTGCTCTGCAGCAGTTGCTCCAGGATAACGCAACACAAGTGGCTGCACTGCCTGTGGCATGGGCTCCGTTTTTACAAAAATTCCTTGGGCTGGATCACTTGCCGTTTTTGGAAGCTTTTGAGCAAGAGATGTCCCATATGCCCATTGAAAAAGAAGCTCAAATTTTACAACAATTGGAGCAGCTTCCAGCCAAAGACCGTCGTGCTCAGTTAGTGGCTCATATTTGTGATCAAGTGGTCAAATTACTGGAACTGGAATCAACGGAGCAAATCGAAACACAAGAAAGTCTTTTTGATTTGGGAATCGATTCATTAACCGTTGTTGAATTAAGAGATCGTTTTGAATCCAGTTTGGGGTGTTCCCTTCCTTCTACTTTACTATTTGATTATCCTACGGTGGAATCTCTGGTTGACTATTTTGCTACCGAGGTTTTGGAACTGGATATGCCAGCCCCTGAAGAAAGCCCTGCTGACTCGGCTGATGCTGATGATCCGGATACATCTGATGATTTAGAAGACCTTACCGAAGATGAGCTTGGGTCTCTGTTGGACGAAAAACTGAACAAAATTGAAAAAAAGATGGGGGATCATAACAAGTATGTCGAAAAATAAGGGAACACATTCGGCAAATGTGGAAAGGATGAAACGTGCACTGCAAGCACTTGAAAAAATGCAAGCCAGAGTAGATGAATTGGAAGGTGCTCAGCGTGAGCCAATTGCAATCATTGGGATGGGATGCCGTTTTCCTGGAGAATCTGATAGCCCTGATGCCTATTGGCAATTGTTGAAAAATGGGGTTGATGCCATTACGGAAGTTCCTGCTGATCGTTGGAATCTGGAGGCTTACTATGATCAGGATCCAGATACTCCTGGCAAAACATATGCCCGTTATGGCGGTTTTTTTGGCCCCGTGGAGCGGTTTGATGCCAATTTTTTTGGCATTGCTCCCAGGGAGGCAAACAGCCTGGACCCTCAACAGCGTTTGGTTCTGGAAGTAGGATGGGAAGCACTGGAGCATGCCAATCAAGTCCCAGAACAGTTATTTGGCAGTTTAACAGGGGTTTTTATTGGCGTTCTTTCCTTTGAGCATGCGTTAGCAATGCTGGAGAAAGAAAAAATTTCTCACACCGACGTCTATTTCACAACAGGCGGCTCTTTAGCAGGAATTGCCGGTCGATTGTCCTACACCTTAAGCATCATTGGCCCCAGCATGGTGGTCGATACGGCTTGTTCGTCTTCTTTGGTGGCCATCCATCTCGCCTGTCAAAGTTTACGCAATGGCGAATGCAACATGGCCTTAGCAGGCGGAGTCAATTTATTGCTGATACCTCAATGGACCATCAGTTTTTCCAAAGGCCGGGTATTGGCGCCGGATGGCCGTTGTAAATCCTTTGATGCGGCTGCTGATGGTTATGTTCGTGGGGATGGCTGTGGGATTCTGGTGCTCAAACGCCTTTCAGATGCCATTGCCGATGGAGATCAAATTCATGCCCTCATCCGTGGGTCTGCCGTAAACCAGGATGGCGCCAGTGGCGGATTGACGGTGCCCAGTGGAATTTCCCAGGAAAAAGTAATTCGCCAAGCATTAGCCAATGGCGGGATAGAGCCTGATCAGGTCAGTTATATTGAAGCACATGGATCGGGTACACCTCTGGGAGACCCTATTGAAGTGAGTGCCTTGGGGAAGGTATTTTGCCAAAATCCTCGTCCATTTCCGTTGACGATTGGCTCGGTAAAAACGAACTTTGGACATCTCGAACCTGCTGCCGGTGTTGCTGGTTTGATCAAGACTGTTCTGGCTCTCAAACATCAGAAAATTCCTCCTAATTTGCATTTCAAAACTCCCAATCCTCGTATCCCTTGGGACCAATTGTCCCTCGAAGTACCTGTTGAACTGAAAGAATGGCCGGAGAGGGAAAGTTCACGAATGGCCGGCGTGAGTGGGTTTGGTGTGACAGGCACTAATGCTCATATAGTGCTCGAAGAGTTTCTTCCTGCGAGTCACGAACTGGAATGCCGGACCACACGAACTGGAATGCCGGACCACACGAACTGCAATGCCGGACCACAAGAACCAGAACGCCCTCTCCATATTCTCACCCTGTCTGCAAAAACAGAAGAAGCGTTACGGCAATTAGCAGAGCGTTACAGCAATTTACTGGATAAACAGAAAGACATCCCGTTGGCTGATCTGTGTTTTACAGCCAATACCAAACGTTCTCACTTCAAACACCGTTTGGGTGTTGTCAGTTCTTCGTGCTCTGAGTTACAAGAAGAGTTAGCTGCCTTTTCATCAGGTGAGGAAATCTCAAATTTTGTGCAACAATCTCCAGAAGGACCGTACTCTCCCAAAATCGCATTTTTGTTTTCCGGGCAGGGAGGACACTATATCAACATGGGGAGTCAGCTTTATGAGACGCACCCTCTGTTTCGTCAAACTCTGGAACATTGTGATGCAATCCTGCAACCCTTGCTAGAAAAACCCTTGCTCGATGTGATGTTTCCTAGTCAATCATCAGAAAGGCCCGAAACAGAAGATCTGGAGAGTACTGTCTACACACAGCCAGCCATGTTTGCTCTGGAATATGCATTGGCCAAGTTGCTCCTCTCCTGGGGGGTTAAACCAGTTGCTGTCATGGGACATAGTATGGGAGAGTTTGTTGCGGCCTGTATTGCCGGAGTGTTTAGCCTGGAGGATGGACTGAAATTGGTAGCAGAACGTGGTCGCTTGATTGCTTCTCTTCCTCCTAATGGAGAAATGGTCGCTGTTCAGGCAGGTGAAGATCAGGTAGCCGAGGTACTGAGACCGTATGCAGGAGCGGTTTGTATTGCAGCCATCAATAGTCCAGCAAATACCGTAATCTCCGGGCAGTCTCAGGCCGTTGATGAAGTATGTGGCCATTTGGAAGCCAAGGGAATCAAAACGACCCGACTGAACATCCCCTATTCTTCTCATTCAAGTCTAGTGGAACCAGTGATGGCTGACTTTCAAAAGGTGACCGATACTGTGACTTACTCAGCGCCAAACATGCAGCTTGTCTCCAATGTCACCGGTGAATTTGTAACAGACGACGTTGCCACGTCAGAATACTGGGTTCGGCATTTGCGACAACCCGTTCGCTTTACCAGTGGGATCGAAACCTTGCACCAGCAAGGATATAATGTTTTTGTGGAAATAGGCCCTAAACCCACCCTCCTGGGAATGGCACGTCAGTGTTTGCCTGAAAATGCAGGAGTCTGGTTACCGTGTTTGCGGGAGGGAGAAGGCTGGGAACAACTTTTGAAGAGTGTTGGTGAATTATATGTTCGCAAAATACCAGTGGATTGGACTCGTTTTGATCAAGACTACCGGCGCTATCCTGTGGAACTGCCTACGTATCCGTTTCAACAGGAGCACTACTGGCTGGATACCAATGTACCCGATGTCCGTCAGGGAGCAACCAGCTCTGTTGTTTCCAGGCTGCATCCATTGATTGACAAGAAGGTACAATCCCCTTTGCTGCGAGAGACGGTATTTGAAACGAACTTCAATCCAAATGTGGTGCCATTATTAAAAGATCATCTACTGTATAAAAAAATGGTGATGGCAGGTGCTACTTATATTTCCATGACATTAGCTGCTGTGGAATTAATGTTTGAGAACAAGCAGTGTGTGTTAGAAGATGTGTTGTTTTCTCATGCTTTGGTCATTCCTGAAGAAAAGGACTGTCCTGTTCAATTGCTCATTACGCCTGAGGCACAAAAAGGAGGAGAATTCAAACTCATCAGTGTGGATGTTGATTCATCAGCACAACAACCCACCTGGACACTGCATACGTCAGGAAAGATCCTGATAGAGGAAATACCTCCCCATCCTGATTCTGTGCCTGTCCAACAGATATGGGAACGGTGCACTCGAGAAATCGATGCTGCTGAAATTTATGAAATTCGACGCCAGCGTCATGTGGAATTAGGGGAAAGTTTCCGTTGGTTGGAACAGATGAGACGGGGAGAGGGAGAAGCAATCTGTCAGATAAAAATTCCTGCCATGTTTGACCACAAAGAAGTCGCAGAGCTGCACCCAGGGTTGTTGGAAACCAGCTTTACGGCATTAGCCATTGCCATTACGACAGATGTTTCAGACACATGGGTGCCTTTTCGGATAGAAAAAATTTGTTTCTATCACACTCCTGCCACAACATCCCTATGGGCCTATGCTGCTTTGAAACCAAGAGAAAACATGGCAGAGGATCATCGGATTGGGGATATCCAATTGTTTGACGAAACAGGAAAGGTTTTTGTGGAATTTATTGGTTTTGAGGTGGGAAAAGCCAATTTAGAGGCTCTATTGCGAGCAGATACGCAGGAATGGTTATACCAGGCAACATGGGTGTCTAGCACACTTTCATCCAAGCAGGTTGCTGTAAAAAAAGGGGGGCTGTGGTTGATCTTTATAGATGCCGGCGAAGTTGGTAATCAATTGGCCAATCAACTGAAAGAGAAGGAACAAGATTGTATTTTAGTATCTGTCGA
>JANQHV010000147.1 GCA_028282505.1 SAR324 cluster bacterium
CTGTTCCTGCCTTAACAATAGCTTCCCGATCTACATCTGTGGCAAATACTTTGACACTGCAGGATTTATCTAAGGCATCCATACACTCCTTCGATAAAATAGCCAATGAATAGGCTTCTTCTCCTGTTGAACAGCCAGCCACCCAAATTCGAATTTCCTGCCCCCCTTCTTTTTCCAATAGTTCTGGCAGGAATCTGGTCCTCAATGTATCAAAGGCCTCTGGATCTCGAAAAAAATTCGTGACCCCAATCAATAGTTCTCGATAAAGGCTGGAGACTTCTTTATGGTAGCTTTCCATGTACTTTACATAATCCCGCAGCTCATGGATTTGATTAACGGTCATTCGACGTTCAATGCGACGTACCACTGTACTTGGCTTGTAATAGGTGAAATCGACTTTGTGTTTGTCCCTTAGAAGCGCATAAATCCGAGTTAGATTATCTTCACTGGTAAACAAACGTTCCGTCAGATCTGTTTTGGAAGCATAAGGATGCTGCAAAAATGAAAGCAACTGAGAGGGCATTTCAGTTGGAGGAAGAATAAAGTCAGCCAATCCAGTAGAAATGGCACTGCGCGGCATCCCATCAAATTTTGCAGATTCCTCGTCTTGTACCATCACCATCCCCCCCAGTTCTTTGATCGCACGAATTCCGCGCATCCCATCACTACCTGTACCTGACAGAACGATCCCAATTGATTTTTCTCCCTGGTCTTCTGCCAAAGAGCGTAAAAAAACATCAATCGGCAGATTCAATCCCTTTGAATAATCTTGCTCACTCAACAACAATTTACCATGAAAGATTGTCAGATTTTTCTTAGGAGGGATCAGATAAATAGAATTTTTTTGCACCTTCATCCCTTCTTCTGCCCGGTAAACAGGCATCTCGGTTCTCTTCGAAAGCAACTCAACCATCAGACTTTTGTAATCGGGAGAAAGATGTTGAACGACAATGAACCCCAGTCCACTGTCGGTAGGCATATTCTTGAAAAATTCTTCGATAGCTTCCAATCCTCCGGCAGATGCTCCCACACCTACATAGTGTGAGGGAGGCGTGGCTGGATTTGTTTGAGCAGATGCTGTTGACGAAGTTTGTATTCCTGATGGTGTCACTTGCTTGTTCATTTGGTATCCTCTGTGTTAGAATGACCTTTATTATTCAATTAATTGACTTTATTTTATAGTCCTCTCAAAAAATTGAAGTTAAGAACCTGTTTGAAAAACCTGATTCTAAGACTTCGTCCTCAGATATTTATCTAAAACCACCCGTAATTGATCAATATCAATGGGTTTGCCCAGGTAGTCCCGGATACCCACTGCTTTTGCCTTCTCCAACTGTTCGGTCATCACATCTGCAGAAAGCGCTACAATCGGGATATTTTGACATGCTGGATTTTGTAATATTTTTTCAGTGGTTGCAATGCCATGCATATCCGGCAAATGCATGTCCATGAGAACCAGATCCGGACCTTTAGCGTTTTCACTCAACTCCAGGGCTTTTTGAACTCCTTCTTTCCCATTTTCTGCAAATAAAGCTGTCAATCCAAGCTCTCCCAACATCACTTCCACTAGGGTTCGATTCATCTCATTATCTTCTACCACCAGAATGACATTGTCTGCTGCATATTCTGTTTTGGAAAATCCAGTATCGGCTATTTCTGTTTTCTCTGTCAGCGGCCCCATTTTGTCCAAATTAGAAACATCAGGAACTGGCAGAGATTTGTCATGCAGGGGTAAAATTAGGTTAAATGTGGAACCAATCCCCACCTGACTGGCTAACACTATTTTCCCCCCAAGCATTCCTGCCAGTTTTTTGGAGATCGAGAGCCCCAGGCCTGTGCCCCCATATTGGCGAGTCGTTGAACCATCTGCCTGCTCAAAAGCATTGAAGATGGATTTTTGGCGATCTTTGGCAATCCCAATTCCTTTATCAATGACCATGAATGCAATCGACTTGGAATCTCCCATGACTTTCAGCTTCACTTCCTTATCTTCGGGAGTGAATTTAATCGCATTCCCAACCAGATTGGTCAAAATCTGCACCAGTTTTGCCCGGTCTGTATAAATTGTCAGAGGAATATCAGGAGAAATCTCATAGGAAAAAAGCACACCTTGTTTACCAGCTTCAAAGACATGCACACTATAGACATCTTTCACCAGCTCCCTCAGTTGAAAATTTTCTTCCTGGATTTCCAGTTTGCCAGCTTCAATTCTTGAAAAATCCAGAACATCTTCCACTAACTTCGATAACATCTGGATACTGACTTTAATATTTTGCTGATACTGCTGAAAATACTCAGGCAGATCCAATTCCTTGCTCTTGTGTAGCAAAATCTGATTAAATCCAGAGATGGCATGTAATGGAGTGCGGATTTCATGGCTCATGTTGGCCAAAAACAAACTTTTGGCCTGATTGGCTTCTTCTGCTTCCTTTTTGGCCACACTTGCAGATTCTTCTGCCTGTTTCCGTTGATCAATGTCCGTGACGGTCATCAACAATTGAACAGAAGGTTTTAGAATTCTTCCACGGAAACTGACAAACAAAGGAAAAGCATGCTGGCGGACTATGCGAAGTTCTATATTTTTATCTTCTGGATTCTTGAAAAACGCAGAAAAACGAGCGAGGAAGACATTGCGGTACTCCGGGTCCAAGAAGTCAACAATTGCTTTTTTTCGTAATTCCCCTAAATCCACCCCTAGCATATCAGCCAGCGTTTGATTGGCTTGCAGGATTACCCCAGCATTATTCACAGTCATGTAACCATTGGGTGCCAGATGATACAACTGTAAATAGCTGTCTCGCGAGCGTTCCAGTTCTACTTGCACTTGGCGCAGTTCCTCATTCTGTATTTCCAATTCTGCTTGATGAACTCGCAACTCATGGATCACACTGGTAAGTTCGTCCAAAGAAAGCTCATTGATTTCCAATGATCCTTCTTCTAACCGTTCTTCTGCTTTCTTACGTAAATTCTGTGCTTTGTCTTCTGCTAACATTAGGCGACATTCCGATCTTTATGACCATTTCTATTGATCTGGACCAGCCGATTGCTTCCCTCAATTAATTCTGCTGTGTTGGCAACCATCTGTGCAGACCTGTGGGACAGTTCTTGACTCAACAATACCTTATGATTGGGACGAATCTTTTGGACTTCCTTCGGCTTTCTAGCCCGCTCTTCCATTCTTTTGGCAATATCTTCTTCGGCTACCCTCCTGGAAAAACCAAAACCTCGTAAGACACTTGCCGAAAATCGCTCTGTACGAGTTACTTCTCCTTCTATCAGATTCTGAATCAACTCTGATTTGCTCAACTTCATTTGCTCACAAAGCTTCTCCACTTTCCTCCCCAGCTCTTTGGATAAACGAACCGTGATCCGGCATTCCATTTTTTGACCATATTTGGGGGGCCTGCCTTGTTTGAATTGTTGTTTTGTCTCCTCCATTTTTTTACTCTTTCTTCTTTTTTTATTGTTATTAAGATTAGAATCTGTTTGAAAAATCTGATTCTACTATAAAACCGCCTCATCAGCGTCTGTTTTGAGAAAATTTTCCGTTACAATGAGTCTAAAATGTTTTTGTCAGACAAAAACACTGGAACACTTTTTAAGAAATTGCAAGTCACATTTGTACGTCTTTTTTATTCTGTCTTTGCAAGGGGAGACCCTTTTTAAAGGCAACATTGTCTTGGATACAGTTCGTCAGGAAAGTTTTTTCAAAATTCCTATACACGAATCCCCCTGTCCTCGTTTGTGCAACAGGGAGACACCTGGGAAAATCTTTTCTGGGGCACAATATAAAAGTGGAAGGATTACGACTCAGCAAATCAGCACAAGTGGGGATAAAAGCAGGAAAAGTGTCATTCTGTCATCAATTCAGGAGCTTTGGCAATAATTGCTTTTAAATCGGGTTCTTTGATACGGGAAACCGCTTCTTCCACAGAGACCCATTCCCGATTTCGCAATCCCTGTTCCAACCAATGATCCAGTTGGAAGGTCACTTTCATTAAAAATACTTCCACCGTACAAATCCCTTTCCATTTTTCATATTGATAAGTGCCCAGGCAATCTGGCAGTACTGTGCCTCCAATACCGGCTTCTTCACGAGCTTCTTTGGCGGCTGAATCTTGAGGAGACATCCCCGGCTCGATGAGCCCTTTAGGCAGAACCCAACGCTTTTTCTTGAGGGAGGTGATCAATAGAATCTGGGGGATTCCAGCAACAATCTGGTAAGGAATCACTGCCGATTGTTCATATTCCCATCCTAAATTGACTGACATAATGTTTGTTGAATGTTGATAGGGAACTCGATTTTTTGCAACTTATTTACCGTTTGGAAGAAAAAATTGAAAGTTTTACTGGCAAAAAAGCTAAAAAAATGGATAATTTGTTAAATTTTATTTTTTCTATCTCTTGACCATTGATATGCATTCTATAAGGATATGTCTTTTCCAACGAAGATTGGGAAGCAACAGAAACACAAAATAAAGACGTTTGGCTGGTGAAGCTGGCAGATCGAATTACGAATTTGCAACTTCCACCTTCTCATTGGAGTCAAGAAAAAATTAAAAAATACCATCAATGAGCCATAATCATTCACAAAAGCCTGCATCCTGCCCATCCAATTCTTGGAAAACGCTTGATGGAAAAGATTGAAAGTTATAAAGTCTATTATTCACCTTAACCTCCCCCAACGAAACATGCAGCTTTTTTTCAATTATTATCAACAAATTAAGGCAGAAGTCATAGAAGCGAGGGAAAAAATGCCCCTGGAAATCAAGATTATCTGTGTCTTGATCGTTATGCTTCTATTCACAATGGGCATCTCTTTATTGTTTATTTACCGCATCGAAAAATTACAAATTCTAGAAAAGAATAAACAAACCAATGCAGCACTGCTGCAATTAGAATTGGACCAAATTGATCGACTGTATCTCGAATTGCCCAGCATTTTGAATTCCATGGTCTACAGTCCGATTTTTCAACAATTTCTAAAGATAGAGAGTGAAAACAATGTATTGCCCAAAACGGGGATTCATCGAGCATTGGAAATTGCATTTCTGGATATCCACAATTTCTATCCTCAATTGCTATACTCGACTCGCTTCATTAACAGGCATGGCACAGAACAAATCATTGTCACGGAACAACACATCGAGAACAACTATCAAGACGTCAGCCAGGAAGAATATTACCAGGCAATGATACAGAGGGCTCCCTTTAAAATAGGACCACCAGTTTACCGTATGGTTGAAGAAGCTGGAATTGTTTTTGAGTATGGCATGCCAGTCGAGTATAAAGAAAAAAAATTAGGATTATTGGTCATGACCATGAAAATGGCAGAATTGGATCTCATTTTTGAATCATTTTTATTGGAAGGATTGTTTGATGAAGCCTATGTCATGGATGTTCAAGGACGTTATTTGTTTAATCCACAACAACCCCACTCATTGATGGAAGTGGCATCCCCCAAGTATTATTCTTTGTTTACGAACGCAGTACCAGGAAAAACAGGCAGTGCGGTTGATGAGAAAAGCAAAGCTCTGATTTCTTATGTGACCCACGATGATTTTGGTATCCGTATAGTACTCATCACAGATCCAACCATCATGTTTGAGGAATTGAATACTATTTTCCGGAAGATGGTTCCGGTTTTAGGGTCAGGAGGATTGCTTTTCTTTGTAGTATTGATTTTTTTGCTGAAGAAATTAAAAAACTCTCAAGAGGAGCTGATTCGAAATCAAGATGAAATCGAACAATACAATGAGCAGCTGGAAGAACAGAATACACAGATGCTCAATGACCTGAACCTGGCAGGCAACGTACAAAAATCGATCTTTCCTCCTCTCAAGGTACCACCATTTCTCAAGATGGCTGTCCGTTACCTGCCTCACTCCGAAGTTTCTGGAGATATTTATTACTTTCATGAAAAACAAGGAATACACTTTGATGTATTTTTGGGAGATGCCACTGGTCATGGGATTTCTGCTGCATTTTTAACCATCATGGCGAATATGGCTTTGATCAATCAACAGGAGGAAACATCGGTCAAGAACATTCTGGATCACCTGAATGCCCTTTTTGAAGCACACACGCCTGACAACAAATTTCTTTCTGGTGTCTATCTGAGAATCACCCCCGATGGCCAGATCAATTATTCCAATGCCGGTCATCCCGATGTGATCATCATTCCGGCCAACCAACGTGAATTGGTCTTTCTTCCCAAAAATGGAATATTGCTGGGAGTGTTGCCCAATGATATGTGCACGCGTCAGGAAAAAACATACCAACTGGAACCTGGTGATGTGATCTTGCTCTATACCGATGGCATGATAGAGCAAAGGAATGCCCAAAAACAAATGTATGGTCAACAGCGATTTTTGGAACTGTTGAATACTCATCGAAACGCAAGTCTTGATTTCCTGTTGTCACAAATGCTCAAGGAATTAGCGCAATTTGCCAAAGGCAGTCCTAAAGAGGATGATTTGACCCTGATTGTCTTCCAGTACCAACCACAAAACCTAGTTGGACCTGCAGAATCCCTTGGGGATTCTCATACATTTTGATATATAGAAGGCTCTGAGGATCTATGCCTCTGTGGCTAAACTTTCTTGCCATTTTGATAAGAATTTCACTCAACAGTTGTAAGTTTTCATGTGTCATCTCAAAGCGGATGGCCACCCCTTGTGTCCTCCGTGTCTCTGTGGCAAATATTTTTCGGTTCTGGCTACGCCAGGTTAGGATTAAGAGCAGGATTGTCACAAGGTACAAAGCAAAAATTGGAAAAAATGTTTCCAGGGAGCTAAAATTGAAAGTAATGCAACGATACAAAGTCTATGGGTTTGCCTGTTTGTTGCTGCTGATATTGCTGCACATGCCTGCCTATGACGCAAATGGAGAAGACCAGTTAGAAAAAGTATCTTTGCAGCTCAAATGGTATCATCAATTTCAGTTTGCCGGTTTCTATGCGGCCGAAGAAAAAGGGTTTTATCAACAAGCAGGTTTGGATGTGGACATTATCGAAGGGTATTCTGGTTCCTATCCCTTGGAAGCAGTGGCAGCAGGAAAAGTGCAATACGGTTTGGCTGGCCCAGAAGCCTTATTCCACCAACAAAGAGGAAAACCGCTGGTTGCGCTGGCCGTTATTTTTCAACATTCGCCTCGCGTCTTAATTACCAGAAAAGGTGCGGACATCCACTCTCCACAAGATTTTGTTGGTAAAAAAATCTGGATTGGCACGCAGGTGGAAAATGTTGCGGATACGTATGCCATGTTCCTCAAAGAAGGAATTTCTCCAGACAAACTCACCCAGGTCGATGAATGGAACCTGAACCATTTTATTAATGGTAAAATAGATGCTTTCTCGGGTTACATCACCAATCAACCCTATCGTCTTGAAAAAGCGGGCATTGCCTTCAATCTCATTTATCCCATTACTTATGGTATTGATTTTTATGGAGATCTTATCATTACTTCAGAAACTGAGGTCAACGAACATCCCGAACGAGCAAAAGCATTCCGTCAGGCAAGTCTGCAAGGTTGGGAATATGCAATGGAACATCCAGAAGAATTGATTGATCTGATCATGACCCAATACAAAGCCTCCAAATATCCCAAATCCCGAGATGCCCTGGAAGATGAAGCCAGAAGAATGGAGAAACTCATTTTGCCCAAACTCGTAGAAATCGGACACATGAACCCCGGACGATGGGAGCATATTGCCCGGACCTATGTCGATTTTGACATCATACCAGCAGACTATTCCCTCGAAGGCTTTCTTTACAATCCAGAAAAGAAGAAAATCACGTCGTTGGTCATTCAGATCGTTGCTATCTCCAGTTCCATCATCGTCACGATTGTTATATTTTTTGTTTTCTTCAATCAACAGTTAAAACGGGTTGTGGCACAACGTACAGAAGAGTTAAATGCGACTAACGCAAAATTGCAGCAAGAAATTGAAGAACGCACCCAAATTGGAGAAGAGTTAGTCCTTGCCAAAGATCAGGCAGAATCAGCAAACCGGGCCAAAAGTGAATTCATTGCCAATATCAGTCATGAAATCCGCACCCCCATGAATGCGATTTTGGGCTTTTCAGAAATATTGAATCATCAAATCAAGCACCAGCAACAAAAAGAATACCTGGCTTCCATTATTTCCAGTGGCAAGTCATTGCTGGGCCTCATCAACGGCATTTTGGATCTTTCCAAAATTGAAGCAGGCAAAATGGAATTACAGTATCGAGCTGTCAATCCCAAGACCGTGTTTCAAGAAATGCAACGGATTTTCTCTCTGGAATTAGAAGAAAAAAATTTAGATTTTATCATCGAAATGGACCCACTTCTTCCAGAAGCATTGGTTCTTGACGAAACACGTCTGCGACAGATTTTGCTAAATTTAATGGGAAATGCTGTCAAATTCACAGCATCGGGATCGATTAAACTGTCGGTGTGCCAAATTCCCAATCAAACCGATGACAGTCAAATCGATTTGATATTTTCTGTAGAAGACACTGGAATTGGGATTCCTCAAGGGCAATTGGAATCAATCTTTGGGGCATTTCAACAGCAAGATTGGCAAATATCATCAAAGTACGGTGGAACCGGGCTGGGATTAACGATCACACAACGGCTGGTTGAAATGATGGATGGAGAAATAACAGTGACCAGCCAGGTCGGTGAAGGCAGTACATTTTGTATTACTCTGAAAGATGTCGACATTGCAGCCACAATAGATTCACAGGTTGAACTCAAAGAAGAAATCAATATTACCAATGTCCAGTTCAAAAAAACAAAAATATTGATTGCGGATGATGTGGTCACTAACCAAAATCTTTTGAAAGGGTATCTTCAGGATTATGGCTTTGATCTTTGGGTTGCCAATAACGGGAAAGACGCCATTGAACTGGCTGAACAACATCAACCGGATGTGATTTTGATGGACATGAAAATGCCAGTCATGGGAGGACGAGAAGCCACGGATTTGATCAAAAAATCGAAAAAACTCAAAGATATTCCAGTCATTGCGGTCACCGCTTCCGTCATGAAGGAAGCCGAAGAAGAAATAAAACAACTGTGTGATGGTTATTTACACAAACCCGTCAGTAAAGTGAAACTGGTGACTGAATTAATGAAGTTTATTGAGCACGATCAACATCTTCTCGAATCATCTCAACCGGAAAACAGTTTAGCAGTTCCCGAGAAAGAATTCACCCAGGATATTCTGGATCAACTCCCCGAATTACTCACACTGATCAGGCAGGAATTGATGCCTCTTTGGCAAGAGTTGAACAGTGGAGCGTCTGTCAATGATATCCAGGACTTTGGCAACCATTTGAAACATCTTGGTAACCACTATCAGTATAATCATTTGGTACAATGGAGTGAACAAGTCATCTCAGCAGCCTCTCGTTTTGACATGGAAAACATTTCTCAAACCATGAGTTATTTCCCAGAGTTAGTGGCTGCTATGGAAAACCTGCTCACAAAAGAGATGAAAATTGAGAATTAATTAATACCCTGCGACAAACAAATATACTTCGTTTTCACCACATAAAATACAAACCTTGATGAAAAAGATGGAAAAAGCACGTGTTTTAATCGTAGATGACACACAAAAAAATATTCAACTGTTGGGATCCGTTTTACAGGATAAAGGATATGAACTCTACATCGCCCAAAATGGTTTGCAAGCCATTAAGATTGCTGAAAAATTCCTACCTGATTTGATTTTACTTGATATCCTCATGCCAGAAATGGATGGATTTGAAACTTGTAAGCGGCTAAAAACGGCAGAAACCACCAAACACATTCCTATCATTTTCCTCACTGCCAAAACAGAAACAGAAGATATTGTAAATGGGTTTGAACTCGGAGCAGTCGATTACATCACCAAACCATTCAACCCCACAGAACTGTTGGTTCGAGTCAATACTCACCTGGAATTGAAGCGGAATAAAGAAGAATTGACCACAGAAAAAGAAGCTCTGGCAGAAGAAATTAAAATCCGGCAAGTCGCAGAAGATGCTTTACGAGAATCCTACGAGACCATCAAAAGACAGCAACAACAAATCAATGATGAATTAGAAAAAGCTCGAAAAACCCAGGCGTGTCTCTTACCGCAACGGTTACCTGTCATTGCGAACGTGGAGATTGCCCATAAATTTGTGCCCATGGAGCAGATTGGAGGGGATTTTTATAATATTCTGGATTTGGGGAACGATCATTATGGGTTCATGATGGCAGATGTCACGGGGCATGGCATTCCAGCAGCTTTGATTTCTTTTATGGTGTCCAGTATGTTTTCCAACACCATTACCAGAACGATAGAACCCCATCAGGTGATCTCTGAAATCAATCAAGCTTTGCTGGAAAAAATTGAAGATGGAAAATTCGCTACTATGTTTTTTGGAATTTATGATGCAAAGAAACAAGTTTTGAATTATAGCAGTGCCGGACATCCACCGGGTATGATCATACGTCCGAAAACAAGAGAAGTGTTTCGTTTGAAATGTGAAGGAATGCTCATTGGTATGGTGGCTGAAGCAGAATATGATTTAGAAACATGCCCCATTATGCCAGGAGACAAAGTAATACTGTATACAGATGCCATCATCGATGTCACCAAAGAAAATGGAATGGTGCTGGGTATTTCACATTTCATGGAATTTCTCCAAAAACACTGCGAACTGCCGATTGGAGAATTAATCGAGCGAATTTATGACTATGGCCTGGAGTTCGCCTGCTTGAAAAAATACAAAGATGACATGACTCTGGTGGGGTTTGAATTGTTCGAGTGACACCTGCAACCACCAGTTAATTGATAGCAACCACCAATAGAAAGATCTCTTTGCTCAACCGAAATATTACCATCCTTTTTATTAGCCAAGCACTGGCTATGTCTGGTGCTCCCATCCTCATCTTAACAGGCGGAATTATTGGAACGGAATTAGCCCCTTATCCTTCCTGGGCCACTTTACCAATTGCTTCCATGGTGACAGGACTGGCTTTGTTTACCATGCCAGCATCTTTCCTGATGAAAAAAATAGGACGCCGCTTTGGATTCATGGTTGGTGTTGGGATTGCAGCATTGGCTTCACTGGTAGCCGCTTATGCGATCATGATACATAGTTTTGTACTGTTTTGCGGTGCAGCACTATTCATCGGTGGCAATATTGCGTTTGTACAGCAATACCGTTTTGCTGCTGCAGAAAGTGTAGAATCTTCCCACACCGCAAAAGCGATTTCCTTTGTTTTACTTGGGGGAATTGCAGGGGGATACCTTGGACCTGAACTGGCAAAACATACCAGAAACTGGTTGGACTATGGAGAATATACAGGTTCTTTTGTCAGCCTCACAGGTCTTTATTTATTCACAGTATTTTTATTATTTTTCCTCCATGACATGCAAACTGAAGAGTCCGTAGCTACGGGTGAAGAACGCACTCTTACTACTATTATCAAGCAGCCTCTCTATTATACAGCGGTGTTGGCTGGTGTCATCAGCTATGGGATCATGAGTTTACTGATGACAGCAACTCCAATCAACATGCATATCCTTTGTGGGTTTTCTTTAGAGGACACTGCCTGGGTCATTCAGAGCCATGTCATTGCCATGTATTTTCCTTCTTTGTTCACAGGATATCTGGTCAACCGTTTTGGCCTTTTTAAAGTGATGATCGCTGGTGTGGCCATTCTAGTGGTTTGTCTGGGGGTCGGTCTTTTTGCAGCAGAGTTGTTGCACTATTGGCTAGCCCTGGTTTTGTTGGGAGTAGGGTGGAATTTCTTATTTGTGGGAGGAACGATTTTACTCACACAAACCTACCGTTCTCAGGAACGCTTCAAAGCACAAGCGGTGAATGATTTTACTATTTTTGGCATTCAGGCCATCTCTTCTTTGTCGGCAGGCACCCTCATTTACTTTGGCGGATGGGAGTTGCTCAATTATCTTTCCATGCCGCTGTTAGTAGTCATGCTAATCGTATTGTTGACTCGTCAAAGAATACAGAATGTGTTGTGAGTGGTCCTGATATCTATAATTTAGAGCAGTTTGACCAAGGTGGCAACCAAGCCAATGCCAACCACCAGCATAGTACCAAGGCGTAGGGTGAGGTCGTGCTTGAGACCGAGTTCCAACTCCTTCATATCCCGTTTCAAAGAGTTTTCTAGCTCTTTCATATCTCGTTTCAAAGAGTTTTCCAACTCCTTCATATCCCGTTTTGTGGCCAAATCATTTTCGACCAGTGTTTTGAGAGCATTTGCCTGAACTTCTGCCTGTTCTTCGGTGAATCCGACTGTTTGCAGAGATTTCACATAGGCGTGAGTATCAAAAACGAGCATGGCATTTGTTTGGATAAGGATAAGAAAATTCAGGACGCAAAAATCCTAACACATTCTATGAATTTTGTAAAATTGCGATTATAGACCCCATGAGACAAATCAATTTTATTGAAGTTCCTGAATGAATTTTACGGCTGCCACAACGCCTTCTTCCCAATTCTGACTTTCAGTACGTCCTGATGATTTTCTTGGTTTGAAGCTGTGATCACCATCTTCCAACCAGTGGAAAGCAATGGCATCAGAAAGAGTGTAGTTGCTGACTTCTTGCTGGCTTCCTAACGTATCACGAGTGCCCTGGATCATCAGACTGGGGGTGTTCAATGTTTTCAAGTGTTCGATCCTCGTTTTTTCTGGTTTTCCTGGTGCATAAAAAGGATACCCCAAGCATATCAAACCCTGTACCTGCATCTCATCGGCAAGCATACTCGCCATGCGTCCGCCCATGGATTTTCCTCCAATAATGGTGCAGTCCGATTCCTGACACAATTGCAGCACCGAACGCCAAGTATCCAACAATACCTGTTGTCTGTTCGGTGGCCGTTTGCTCCCTTTTTCCCGGCGTTCAGCCATATAAGGAAATTCAAATCGTGCAACCCGCATCCCCACCTTTGCGATGCCTTCCGCAAAGTAAGTCATGAACGGACTGTCCATTGGTGCTCCAGCTCCATGTGCCAGGATGACCAGTGTTTTTGACTCTTGGGGGCCATTCCATATTAACTCATTGCTCTTCATAATTTCTGTAAAATAAACGGTTTTATCATTTAGAAAAAGGGGACAGGTTTATTTTTTCAGATTATAATCTGAAAAAATAAACCTGTCCCCTTTTTCTAGTGCTTCCTGAATCAGTTTTTCCACTTTCTCCGGATTTCTCGACGATACCGCATCTTGAATCTTTTCGAGATAGAGGAGATAAGAACTGGCATAACCCGTTGAAAGTTGTATCAGGATTTGAATTTGATCATGGATTTGACTGGTCATGAAATAAGGAATCTCAGACAAAACTTTGAATTCTTTCAATATGCGCTCTTTTAATGCATCTGGCAAAGGAGGTAAGGAAGTGTTTTGCAGTGTGCCAGAAAACTCTGCTTCTGTTTCCAGGTATTTGCTCAAGAGGGGTAACATTTTTTTCATTTGCAGAGGCTTAGTTAAATAATCTACAATTCCAGATTCGTGAGCCAGTTGTTGTTGTTCCAGGAACGCATCCGCAGACAGTGCCACAATCGGAATATTTTCGCATCCTGGCTGCAATTGAATCTGCCGGGTGGTTTCCAGGCCATCCATCCCAGGCATGTGCATGTCCATTAATATTAAATCTGGAGGAGTGCCCTTGCCTTGCAACGCTAGTGTGCTGGCAATGCCCATTTTGCCATTACTGGCGATATGGACTTCCAATCTTAACTCTTTGAACATTGCTCGAATCATATCCTGATTCATCGGATTGTCTTCTATGACCAGGACAATATTGTTTGCAGAAAAATGTACATTTTTCCATTGAATTCTCTCGGTATTTGCTTCTTCTTCAGCCTCAATCAATGGAATTCTAACTATAAAAATACTCCCACTGAAACTTTTATTCTGATCAAGGTTATCAATTTCTTTCACACTTTTCACTTCAATATGACCATTCAATAAATCGACCATCTTTTTGACAATGGAAAGTCCCAGTCCTGTGCCTCCAAAGACTCTGGTGGTTGAAGAATCGGCTTGTTCAAAAGGTTCGAAGATGGACTGCAGCTGATTTTCGGGGATGCCTATCCCTTCGTCTTTGACTTGAAAGACAATCCATTCTTTCTCACCAGCCTTTTGGGAAGTTCCTCCCGTTTCCCTGGACACAATCAACTGCACTTTGTTGCCTTCTGGTGTGAATTTGATGGCATTACTGACCAGGTTCATTAAGATTTGATTCAGTTTGGTGCGATCGGATTGAATATACTCAGGAAGCTTAGGATCCCATTCATAATTGAATTGGATTTTCTTTTCTATAGTGGAAGCCTTGTTGACGTGGAAGATTCCTTGTACCAGTAATTTGAGATTAAAACTTTCATGGGAAAGATCCATTTTCCCCGCTTCAATTTTAGAAAACTCTAAGATATTGTTAATCAATTCAGAGAGATTTTCTCCACTCGTTTCAATGTTTTTGAGATAGGTGATAAAATCGGAAGAAAGGGAAAATTGCGGTACTTGATTGAGTAAAATCTGGCTAAAGCCAACAATAGAATTCAAAGGAGTCCGTATCTCATGACTCATGTTGGCAAGAAATTGGGATTTGGCCCGGCTGGCAAATTCTGCTTTTTCTTTTGTCGCTTTCAGTTCAGCCGTGCGTGCTTCTACTTGTTCCTCCAATTTTTGCTTATTTTCATCAATGATATCCAGCATTTCATTCATGGTCAGTCCAAGGTTCACGATCTCACTTTGATCATTAGAGTGAAAGCGGGTTTCCATGTTACCGGCTTTTACATCCAGCACGACCTGAGACATTTGTTTGAGAGGAGTCACAATCTTACGGCCAACCACCAGCATTAAATAAATAAAAAGGATCATGCCAAATCCGATGGAAACTAAAAATATTTGGATTAATGTGCGTTGCAGAGACGCTTCATTTTTGAGTTCTTGTTGTGATATTTCTTCTGCTTTTGCAGAGATTTCCGAAAAAATTGTGATCAGTTGGATGCTGATTTGATCAAACTCCGCTTTGAGTTCCCGAATCTGATGTTCTAACAAATAATCTTTCTCCAAAAGAACAATGTATGTTTTGATAGCACTCTCCAGGCGCTCGTTATCCACAGAGGTTTGGGTGTATTTTCTGCTGAATATGTTGTGAACCATGCGCAGCGCTCCATAAGAAGTCTCTCGATGAGAATCAAAATATTCCTGTTGGAAACGAATGAGATTGAACAGGGAATGAAGCAAGCTGGTTTCATTACTGATCAAAGTACCAGAATTTAATACTTGCCAATTGGAAATAAAGCGGGTCACGTTCAAGCGCTGTTCCACTTTGAGCTGTGTTAATCGATTAAAAGTAGTCTCATACTGGGACAGCAGTTGAGAAAGGTGGTTCACTTTTTTCGTAACATCAGCTATCAGTGGTTTGCCCTGCAATGTTTCAATTTGTTTTGTCACTTCTGAAAGAGTTGCTCTAAAATTTTTAGGAATCACAGTATTTTTTTCGGTAAGTGCTATTTTTTCCAGCAAGCGAATTTCTAAAAACTTTCGTTCCAACCCATTAATTTCCCGGGCAAAGGAAACGGCCTCCTCTCGTCGTTGAGAGCTTTTGGTCACTTGATTGAGCAATACCGCGACTTCTACATAACCGATCCCTACTAATAAAACGAGTAAGGCAAATATTAAAAAGAACATCTGTTTAATCGTAATATACATGTATTACCTTTTTTGAATTAAACTCAGTTCCACAAAAACAACAGGAGAAAGTTGTTCTTCTCTCAGATTTTTAATGATGCTTTCTACAGCAATTTCTCCCATCTCCGAGGGATTTTGTGCAATCGTGGCATCCAATTTTCCCTGTTCAATTGCTGCTAAAGCCTCAGGTATGGCATCAAACCCGACAAGAAACGGCAATTTTTCATGAGATGAGCTATAAGCATCAATTGCTCCTAAAATCATGTTATCATTATGAGCAAAAATCGCATCGAATTGCTTTCCCTGCTCAAGCAGGTTCTTGACGGCCTGATACGATTTTTCTCTGTCAAAATAAGCAACAGTACGTGCAATTTTTATATCTTTATAGTTTTTCAAGGCTTTATTAAACCCCACACTACGGTCATGCGTCGCAGAAGTACCTGGTATGCCTTCCAGTTCCAGGATATTTCCTTTTCCTTTCAAGTGATCCACGATCAACTGACCGGCCATCATTCCACCATTAATGTTATCTGAAGTAATATGGGAAATGATTTTGCCTTGCAGAGCTTTTCTATCAACTGTGATCACTGGAATATTGGCAGCATTAGCAAATTCAATCCCAACAGAAACGGATTCAGCATGGGTCGGATTGACAACAATGGCATCTACTTTCTGTTCAACAAAATCCTGAATATCAATCAATTGTTGGGCATCATCATCATGAGCATCTTTATCAATCACCTTAATGCCATGAAGTGCTGCTGTTTTTTTGAGATTTTGCAACAAATCGGCAAAAAACGGATTTTTTAGATGGGAGATGGAAACTCCAATCTTTTTACCAAACCCTTCATAGGTGATTAAATCCAATTTCGTTTGTACATAATCAGGGATTTTTTTCCCATGCAGCGCATCGTGAGCCAGTTCGACACCATACGCTCCCATGAGTTCGGGATGCTGCTCAATGGTAGCATGGATGCGACCACTGCTCATTTCATTGCGAACCTCTTCAATGTTGTCATAACTGCCAATCCAAACTCTTTTTTCTGTTCCCAACATTCCCTGTGCTTGTAAAACGCCCAATGCCATTGAATCATTGGCGGTAAAGACTGCATCGATATCTCGGTGCTTTTGAAAAATTTCGAGTGCCACGGTGAATGCTTCGTCGGTATGCCAGTTTGCTGTTTCAGACGCCACAACTTTGATTTGACTCCCTGAAGTCACGGTCTCGATAAAACCTTGTTTACGAAGTTCTGCATTCTCAACACCTCTGATTCCTTCGATGACAACAACATTCCCCTTACCTTGCAATTTTTGTTTGAGATACTCCCCCACCATTTGGGCCCCTTGACGATTACTTGATCCAACAAAAGGAATCGTGATGCCATGATTTTGCAAGGTTAACTGATGGAAAGGATTGTCAATATTAATCACCACAATTCCCTGGTCCAACGCCTTTTTACAAATGGGAACCAGCTTTTTTGAATCAGCGGGAGCAATGACAATAGCACCATATCCCCCTGAAATCAGATTTTCGACTAACTTGATTTGCTGGTCTATCTCCGTCTCTCTTTCCGTTCCAAAGACATCCAGCGGTATCTTATTGTTTTTTGCATATTCTTTTGCCCCATCCCGCATCGTAATAAAAAATGGGTTGGAAAGTGCTTTCATCACCAGAGCAATTGTCTTTGCATTATGTGCTTGTGCATGACCAACAGCAAAGACACTCATTACCAAACAAATCATCGTAGATAAGAATTTTTTCATACCCCCTCCTTTATTCTATATTCGCAATCAGATCTTTGAGGCTCTGCAGAAATTTATTAAAATCCATTGGTTTCATGAAAAATTTTTGGATACCAAAATCTTTAAAATTGGCTTCATTCACAAGAGGGCTATAACCTGTTGCCAGCATAATGGGGATGTCTGGACGAATTTTCAACAATTCTTGACTCAATTCGGTTCCCAACATCTTGGGCATTTCCTGATCCGTGAAAACCAGGTCAAACTGTTCGGGTTGAGCACGAAAGGCTTCCAGTGCTTCTTCCCCATCGTGGCAGACCATGACCTCATACCCCTCCAATTCAAATGCAAATGCATACGTTTCTGTTAGTTCGACCTCATCATCGGCAACGAGAATCCGTATTTTTCTGAGAGCAACAGACTTGGCAAGAGGAGTTTTTTCCAACGGCGTTTCCTGCATCGATTCAGTCGGAATATTTTCCTGGTATGCCGGAAAATAAAGATGCACCGTTGTTCCTTCCTCTACTTCGCTATCCACTTTGATCGCTCCATGGTGACTCTGAATGATATGATAGACAACCGAAAGCCCAAGGCCCGTTCCTTCTTTAGAAGATCCCATATGGGTGCCTCCCAATCTTCTTGTCGTATAAAACGGATCAAAGATGTGTTCCTGGATTTCTGGAGACATGCCGTGTCCGGTATCTTGAATCATCAAATGAACATACGTTCCTTCAGTCAATTCAGGGACATGTTGTTGATGTTCTTCAAAATCAATGACTTCGAGAGTTATTGTCAATACCCCCCCTTGCTTTTCCATGGCCTCTCTGGCATTGACGAAGATATTAACAAGTGCCTGTTGAATTTGTGAGGAATCGCCTAAAATGAAGGGACACTCAACACAAAGATTCTCCTGGATTTCAATATTGGAGGAGCACATGGTTCGCGCTATTTCAATGGCAACTTCTACTGTTGACAAAATTTGAATAGGAGCATGAGATTGTCCTTCTACGACGGTAAAACTCAACAATTGTTTAACAATATTTTTCCCCCTCTGTACGGCTTGCTCTATATCTTTTAAAGACTTTTGAGATTTTGCATCTTTAGAATATTGATCCAGTAGCAGATCTGTATTCCCAAGAATGATGGCTAAGATATTGTTGAAATCATGCCCTAATCCTCCTGCTAATGTTCCCAGGGCTTTCATCTTCTGAGTATGGATCAGGTGTTGCTGCGTTCTTTCCAACTCTTCAGTGGTTTTGATTAAATCATCATTCAAAGACTGCTGGATACTCAATAGTTCCTTCAATTCTTTACCGGATCGCTCTAATTTTTTGAGTGAATCTTGAATCATCAAAGCAGACTGAATCCTTGCTTGAAGAACAACCTGATCCAATGGTTTGTTGATGTAGTCAACCGCTCCTGAGAGAAAACATTCCTTCAGTATTTCCCGATTGGTATCTGCTGTCAGCATAATGACAGGAATTGGCTGGTAATCAGCATGAGCTTTCAATTGCTTCAGAAGAGTAACTCCGTCCAATTCAGGCATATTGATATCCAACAAAATGAGATCCGCCGACTCTCTCTTCAAAACTTCGAAAAGAGCCGTTGGGTATAACGTGGAAAACGGTTGGTATCCAAATGAACGAATCAAAGCTGTCAGTTGTTGGACAACTTGATTCTCATCATCGACAATCAAGATCTTAACCATAAAGTATCCTCTGGATTAGAACATATTTGACCTGTTTTTGATCTCTGACCAGGTTGCCTTTGAAAAGTGACAACATTTGTAAGCACCTTCCTTTTTTCTGAGAAAAGGATTATATAAACTTATAACGCACTTTTTATATGGATGCTATTAATTTAAAAAAGGGGACTTTAAATATTTTTAAAACAGCTTCTGAGATGAGTTTTTGCAAACCATCAAAAAGTGCAATGGTAGTCTAAAAGTGGATCTCCCACCAGGAATCACATCATCAAGAACTGAAAAATGTCTGAAATCTTTATCAACCAAACCTGTTCCATTTCAGAGAGCTATATTCGATTCGAATTCATGAAAGCATCTGGACCAGGAGGACAAAATGTCAATAAAGTCAATACAGCAGTCCGACTGCGGTTTGATATCGAAGCATGCAACTCTCTATTGCCTGAAGTGAAACAACGTTTACAAGTATTATGTAAGCAGCGTATTACAGAAGATGGTGTTTTGATTATTGAAGCAAAGCGATTCCGTTCCCAAGAAAAAAATCGAGAGGATGCCTTAGAGCGATTGGTGAAAATAGTCCAAAAAGCATTGATTCAACCACGGGTACGTAAAAGGACAAAACCCAGTCTGAGCGCTCACAGAAAACGATTGGAGCAAAAACGACACAGGGCTAAGATCAAGAAAGACAGAAATTTTGACTTTGGCAGTTCTTGATTATTTGCTATGGTGATCATAATTTAGCAATAGAGAGAAGAAACAGATAGCTTGATGTAATCAAGAAGGGAGAACAAGTGGATACACTTTTAAAATTACGTAAAGATGCTGAAAAACAGATAGACCCTCATGATGAGGAATTTGATAATCTGTCCAAACTCGATTTACAGGAACTGGTGCATGATTTACGAGTTCATCAGATCGAGCTTGAGATGCAAAATGAAGAAATGCGTCGTGTGCAAGAAGACCTGATCAAGGCTCGAAATAAATACATGGAACTCTACAATTCTGCACCTGCCGGCTATTTCACGATCGATAAAAATGGTTTGATTTTGGATGTCAATGTAACTGGGTTAGATCTTTTACAGGCAGAGCGGACTCATATTTTAGGTCGTCCTCTTTCTCAATTTCTCATAGAAGAACACGTTTCTCTCTTTCATTATCATCACAAACAAATTCTGACCGGCTCTACGGGAAAAGTCTTTGAATTGGAAATGGTAAAACAAGATGATCATCACTTTTATGCCCAATTGCATGGAATCCGGGTACAAGAAGAGGGTAAAAAACCACGGTACCGGCTGATCATCAGCAATATTACGGAAAAAAGAGAAGCCCAGTTGATGAGAGAACGGTTGAATTCTATTATTGAAAGTACAACCGATTTTATTGGCATGGCTGATAAGGACGGCAATTTTCTCTATGTCAACCAGGCAGGAAAAAACATGATGGAGTTTGAAGATGATGTAGACGTGACACAAACCCAAATTACCGATTATCATCCTGAACCGGTTGCAGACTATATTCTGAACCAGGGAATCCCAAAGTCAATTGAGCATGGTGTATGGCAGGCAGAGACGACCATTCGAACCTGTCATGGTAAAGAAATCCCCGTTTCTCAGGTTTTCATTTGCCATAAAAATTCTATCGGAAAAATAGATCTATTTTCGACCATCATCCGTGATATTTCAGAGCAGAAAAAGCTGGAGACTCAACTACGACAAGCACAGAAAATGAGAGCCATCGGAACGATGGCGGGAGGAATTGCCCATGAATTTAACAATATCCTGGCAATCATGCTCGGTTATGCGGATCTGATACTAGAAGAAAATAAAGAAGTTGACCCAACCAGTCTTCAACAGATCAAGAAAGCTGGAAAGCGAGCAAAGCAGCTAGTTCGACAAATCCTGGCTTTCAGTCGTCCAGATTTGCTACACACACACAGAGTTTCTGTTCTGTTACCGCCCCTCATTAAGGAAGTATTGCAAATGTTGCGGGCCACCTTTCCTTCTTCAATCCAGATTACTCGTAACTTGAATAACCATTGCCGTCCTGTTCTAGCCGATGCGACACAAATACATCAAATCCTGGTCAATTTGTTCAACAATGCTCGACAAGCCATGAAAAATGATACAGGAGTCCTCGATGTTGTCCTGGAAGAAAGACACCTGGATGCCACCAAAATCCCGAATGCAAAACTGAAAACAGGGAATTATGCCGTGATTACTGTCACAGATACAGGGCATGGGATGAATCCAGAAGTGATGCAACGCATCTTTGATCCATTTTTCACAACCAAGGAAGTGGGGCAAGGCACGGGACTGGGGTTATCTGTCGTACATGGCATCATGGAAAACCACCAGGGAACCATTATGGTCGAAAGTGAACCAGGAGAAGGAACAACATTTTCTCTATTTTTTCCCACAGTTGAAGAAACACCTGCAGAACAGAAAACCGATAACATGCCTCTCCAACGGGGGAGTGAACACATTCTGGTTGTTGATGATGAAGTGGTGTTGACGAATTTTTATGCATCAATGTTGAAGCATCATGGTTATCAAGTAACCGTATGCAATGAAGGGAAGGGGGCATTGGAGATATTTCAACGGAATCCAGAGCAATTTGATATTGTGATTACCGATCAAACCATGCCAGGTCTGACAGGAGAGAGTCTTTGCAAAGCTCTGCTCCAACTACGCCCAGATATCCTCATTATTTTGATGACTGGATACAGTGACCAGATTTCAGAAAAGCAAGCGTTGAGTATTGGCATCAAACAATACATGCTCAAACCGATCGATTTCAAATTGATGCTCCAAACATTGCGTGGTTTGCTGGATAGTAGATAACCAGCTTTGTTTGATTTAAATGCGGGATAAAAAGGCTTTACTAAGAAAAAACAGAAAAGCAATCACTAAACACAAATCAAAAATATGGAAGTTCAATCCGACAAAAAATACATTTTGTTATTTGAAGACCAACCAGGCGATGTTCAAATGATTTCTCGCTTATTAGAGAAAATGGATGACTATCAATATGAGATCACTAACTTCAGTAGTATTTCAAAAGCTTTAAAAGCATTGGATTCAATACAATTTGACGTAATTTTACTGGATTTGTGTTTAGATGACAGTACCGGGCTGGATACTTTTGTCAAAGTCAATAAAAATTTCCCAAAAACCCCCATTATTATTTTAACCGGACTGGATGATACAAAACTAGGGATTGAAGCTGTTTATCAAGGTGCTCAGGATTATTTGGTCAAAAAAAACATTTCCAAAAATTTACTAAACAAATCTATTCAATATTCAATTGAGCGAAAAAAAAATGAAATCAAATTGAAAGTGCAAGCTCAAGAGTTGAAAGAAGCCAATCACTGCTTGCAACAGAATTATCACGACCTCCTGGAAGTCAAAAAGAAATTGGAAGAACAAATAAAACTCTCTGACAAAAAACGAATTGACTTGGTCTCTAAAATTTCAGAAATTTCTTTGAAAAGCGCAGACATGGCACAAGGCCGAGCCGAACTTCTCCAGAGATATCAAACACTGGAAACTGAAAACTCGACGCTTCGTCAACAACTAATAGACTATTTTAAAATTTTGAAAGAAACCAATCAGGAAGTAGATTTTCTATTAGAAAAACAAAAACTGCAAACAGAAGAATCACCTGAATATGAATAATACTTATCTTTGTAAGATCTCTCATGAATTCGAAGATGCAGTGGATGAGATACTTGATTATAAAAAAGCGCAGGTGCAACAATTAAAAAATGCCTTGGAGCAAAACAATTATGACGAAATCCGTAAAATCGCCCATGCGATGAAAGGAATTCATGGCATTGAACAAATTTATCATTTGGCTCAACTCGTGGGAGATGCCGCTAAACAGAAAGAAAGGGATACAATACAACAACTGATCACACAATTAGAGGACTTCCTAACCAATATTCAAATTCAATATGTTGATGCAGATGGATAATCAGTCATTCTTTCTACAGAACGGAGAAAGCAACCTTTTTCAGCCACTTTCCAGGATGATTGCCTTGGCACTCTAGCATCACAATGTATTGTTCAATACACTCATATATAGTTTTCCAGAAAAATAATTCAGCGGTACGGGCCTTCGTGCCCGTTAATGACAGGCACGGGCATACGGGCTTCCGAAGCCTGTGCTACCGGAAATTTATTATCTGGAAATCTATAGTATTTTCCACACTTTTTAGAAAATCCAGCTAAAATTTGCAATTGACTACCTCATTTTTCGGGAACCTCACCCCATTATTTAGGGATTTTTTAACTAAAAAGCTCTCAATAAACTTTAAATTACGATGGTTATATGCTTAATTGAAGAATGTACTTTTAAGCTAAGCTGGTTTAAAATAAAGTTAAATTGGGAGTTGATATCCATTATTAAAATTTAAAACAATGGACATTGAAGAACTTGAACTCCATCTTTTGGTAGAAGCCATTCATAAACAATATGGTTACGATTTTCGCAATTACGCCCGGGCGTCGTTGAAACGCCGGATATTGCAACGGATGCAGGTGGAGGAGATTCCCCACATCCTGGAAATGACCCATCAGCTTTTGCAGGATCGAGGTTTGCTGGAGAAGGTATTGCAGGATTTATCAATCCAGGTCACCGCCATGTTTCGAGACCCTTCTTTTTATCGAAAGTTAAGGGAGGAGGTGATTCCCTATTTACGCTCGTATCCATCCTTACGCATCTGGATTGCGGGGTGTTCCAGTGGTGAAGAACCATACTCACTGGCCATTCTTTTAGAAGAAGAAGACTTGTATGGACGGAGCCGAATATATGCAACCGACTTCAATCCCAAAGTGCTGGAAGTCGCAGAGAAAGGTATTTATCCCATGTCACAGATTCAGGAATACACTAAAAATTATCAAGAAGCGGGAGGAAAAGCGGCATTTTCTGATTACTATACCGCTCGTTATGAATCGGTATTGCTGGACCCACGTTTGAAAAATCATCTGGTTTTTTCTTCCCATAACCTGGTCTCCGATCAAGTCTTCAACGAAATGCACCTGATCACCTGCCGCAATGTCTTGATCTATTTCAACCCAACTTTGCAGAATCGAGTGGTGGGGTTGTTCCATGACAGTTTGATTGAAGAGGGTTTTTTGGGGCTAGGCAACAAAGAAAGTTTGCATGGACTGGAATGGCAAAATACCTTTGAGACAATCAATGCCAAAGAGAAGATCTTTCGTAAAAAAAGAGTGTGGTGAATCTTACATCTTTAAAAATAAGCACAACCCAACATCTAAAATGAGGAACTGATGATTTTTGCCAACCGTCCCAAACTGGAAGCGTTCAATCAGGCCATGCAAGCGTTAATTGCTGGAGACACCTCCATTAGAATTCCAGAAGAAGGTGACAATCTCTACATGGAACTTGCCCGAAACTACAACCAACTGGCAGAATTGGGAGAAAACCTGTTCATGGCAGTCAATGGTGCTAAAGATCAGGCGTTAGAAGGGGTCCTTTCCTCAGAAGTCAGTCCGGAGCATTTCGAGGGACGGTGGAGAGAATTGGCCGAAGCGATCAATCAGCAGACTTTGGCCTATACCACACCTTTACAAATCATGCAGCGGGTTGCCCAAAGCATTTTGGAGGGCAAACTAGGGTCCAAAGTTCAGCCGGAGGAGTTCACTCCAAAGGGAGAGGTGAAAGCGATTCTGGACACCCATCAGCAAACCATTGAATTCCTCAATATTTTTAGCAATGAAGTGACCCGGGTGGCCCGAGAAGTGGGAGTGGAAGGACAATTGGGAGGTAGTGCGGAAATCCCCAATGTTGCTGGTGCATGGAACGATTTAGCGGATAATGTGAACTTAATGGCTGACAACTTAACCAACCAGGTGCGCAACATCGCTGAAGTCTCTACCGCAGTGGCCAATGGAGACTTTAGCAAAAAGATGACAGCAGAAGCAAAAGGAGAAATTCACGCTTTAGGGGAAACCATCAATACCATGACCGAAACGTTGAACACCTTTTCAGAACAGGTGATCCTGGTGGCACGCACCGTGGGTGTGGAAGGGAAATTAGGAATCCAGGCAGATGTTCCCAATGTTTCCGGAGTGTGGCGAGAACTGACGGATAATGTCAATCTGATGGCCAATAATTTGACGGAACAGGTGCGCAACATTGCCGAAGTGGCCACCGCAGTGGCTAATGGAAATTTAGACACCTCTATCACCATTGAAGCCAAAGGAGAAATTGCTGACCTGAAAGAAACCTTGAATCAGATGGTCAGGAATTTACTAACCTTCAATGGTGAGGTCACCCGGGTTGCCAGAGAAGTGGGAACCGAAGGCCGACTGGGAGGTCAGGCGCTGGTTCCTGATGTTTCCGGAGTATGGAAAGAACTGACCGATAACGTCAATCAGATGGCTTCCAATCTTACCGAGCAGGTCCGTAACATTGCGGAAGTAGCCACGGCGGTGGCCAATGGGAATTTGGATACCTCCATCACGATTGAGGCCAAAGGAGAAATTGCCACTCTCAAGGAAACCTTGAATCAGATGGTGATGAACTTACGAACCTTCAACAGTGAGGTCACCCGAGTCGCCCGAGAAGTTGGCACCGAAGGGGTTCTTGGTGGTCAGGCCGAAGTCCCTAATGTTTCTGGAGTGTGGAAAGAACTGACCGATAATGTCAACCAGATGGCCAACAACTTGACTGAGCAGGTGCGCAATATTGCCGAAGTGTCAACGGCGGTGGCTAATGGAGATTTTACTAAAAAGATGACTGCGGAAGCCCGAGGAGAAATCCGGGATTTGGGAGAAACGATCAACAACATGACAGGAACCCTCTCCACCTTCTCGGAGCAAGTAATCCTGGTAGCACGCACCGTGGGAGTGGAAGGAAAATTAGGGGTGCAGGCAGATGTGCCCGATGCCGAAGGAAACTGGCGGGAATTGACTGACAATGTGAATCTGATGGCCTTTAATCTCACCGAACAAGTCCGCAACATTGCCGAAGTGGCTACCAATGTTGCCAATGGAAATCTGGACACTTCCATCACCATTGATGCCAGCGGGGAAATCGCAATCCTCAAGGAAACCATCAATCAAATGGTACTCAATCTGCGTGTCTTCAACAGCGAGGTCAGCCGTGTGGCAAGGGAAGTGGGAACTGAGGGGATTTTGGGAGGCCAGGCAATGATGCCCGATGTTTCAGGGGTATGGAAGGAACTGACTGATAACGTCAACCAGATGGCCAACAACTTGACCGAGCAGGTGCGCAATATTGCCGAAGTATCCACTGCGGTGGCCAACGGGGACTTTAGCAAAAAAATGACGGCAAAAGCCAGTGGCGAAATCCAGGATTTGGGAGACACGATCAACAACATGACCGAAACCCTCTCCACTTTTTCCGAACAGGTCATTTTGGTAGCGCGTACGGTGGGAGTGGAAGGAAAATTAGGGGTACAGGCCAGTGTTCCCAATGCCGAAGGCAATTGGCGGGAGTTGACCGACAACGTGAACTTGATGGCCTCCAATCTCACCGAACAAGTCCGCAACATCGCCGAAGTGGCCACCAATGTCGCTAATGGAAACCTGGATACTTCCATCACCATTGATGCCAGTGGTGAAATCGCCAACCTCAAAGAAACCATCAACCAAATGGTACTCAATCTACGGACCTTCAATAGCGAAGTGACCCGGGTTGCTGGAGAAGTAGGAACCGAAGGTAAATTGGGAGGCCAAGCCGATGTACCCAATGTTTCGGGAGTGTGGAAACAACTGACCGACAATGTCAACACCATGGCCAACAACCTCACCAATCAAGTCCGCAATATCGCCGAGGTCGCTTCTGCAGTTGCTAATGGAGACTTTACTAAGCAGATGACAGCCGATGCCCGGGGAGAAATCCGGGATTTGGGGGAAACGATCAACAATATGACTAAAACCCTGTCTATCTTTTCCGAGCAGGTTATTTTAGTGGCACGCACCGTAGGGGTTGAGGGACAGCTCGGGGTGCAGGCCAATGTTCCAACGGCTGCTGGCAATTGGCGGGAGTTGACCGATAACGTCAACATGATGGCCAACAATTTAACTGAGCAAGTCCGTAATATTGCCGAAGTGGCCACCAATGTCGCCAATGGTGACCTGAATACCTCCATCACGATTGATGCTCGGGGAGAGGTAGCTCAACTCAAAGAAACCATCAACGAAATGGTGCTCAACCTGCGAACCTTCAACAGCGAAGTGACACGGGTCGCTGGAGAAGTGGGAACCGAAGGGGTTTTGGGTGGTCAGGCGATGGTACCGAATGTTTCGGGAGTTTGGAAAGAATTGACCGACAACGTCAACACCATGGCCAACAATCTCACCAATCAGGTTCGTGGCATTGTCGGGGTCATCACAGCAGTAGCCGATGGAGACCTGAGTAAAAAATTAACCATTGAAGCCAAAGGGGAAATTGCGGAGCTCAGCGATACCATCAATAGCATGACCGAAACCCTCAATCTGTTTTCCGAGGAAGTAACCCGAGTGGCCCGAGAAGTAGGTTTGGAAGGAAAGCTGGGGGGGCAGGCGCAGGTTCTGCAAGCCAAAGGAATTTGGCGGGAACTGACTGACAATGTGAATCAGCTCATGAATAACCTGACCAATCAGGTGCGTGCCATCGCCCGAGTGGCCCTGGCTGTTACCAAAGGAGATTTTACCCAGGCCATTGACATTGATGTACAGGGTGAGATGCTGGATTTGACAGGCAATATCAATCAAATGACCTTGACCCTCAAGGAAACAACCGAAGAAAACCGGCAGCAGGATTGGCTCAAAACCAATCTGGCAGAATTCTTTGGTTTGATGCAAGGACAAAAAGAACTCAAGGAAGTCGCCCAGATGCTGATGTCGAAACTGCCTCCGGTGGTCAATGCCCATCATGGAGTCTTTTACCTCATGGATACTGGAACCGAACAGAAACCCATTGAGCCCACCCTGCATCTCTATGCAACGTATGGTTACAAATCCCGCAAACACCTTTCCAACCGTTTTCGTTTAGGGGAAGGCTTAGTGGGACAGTGCGCTTTTGAAAGAACCCCCATTCATTTAACCAATGTGCCTGTCGATTATATCAAAATTTCCTCAGGGCTGGGAGAAGCAACCCCACTGAACATCATTGTACTGCCCGTCCTTTTTGAAGAGTCGGTTCAGGCCGTCATTGAACTGGCATCCTTTCATTCCTTCAGCAGTATCCATATCACCTTTCTGGAACAGTTGAGCGACAACATTGGCGTGGTTCTGAATGTGATCCAGGCTAGTATGCGTACCGAAGAACTGCTGCGGGGGTCCCAGGCTTTGACCCAGGAATTGCAAACTCAACAGGAAGAACTCAAAGAAGCCAACACGCGGCTTGAGAATCAAACCACGGCTCTCAAAGAATCGGAGGAAAAACTCAAAGCTCAGCAGGAGGAATTGCAGCAGACCAATGAAGAACTGGAAGACAAAGCCCAAATGTTGTCCAAACAAAAACAGGAAGTCGAAACCAAAAACCAGGAAGTCGAACTTGCTCGCGGTGCTTTAGAAGAAAAGGCGGAACAATTGGCGCTTACGTCCAAATACAAATCAGAATTTTTGGCCAACATGTCCCACGAGCTCCGAACCCCTCTCAACAGCATGCTGGTCTTGAGCAAACTGCTCAAAGAAGACCAGGGAGAACATCTGACTCAAAAACAGCTGGAGTTTGCATCGACCGTCTATGAATCAGGAGAAGACCTACTGGGTTTGATCAACGATATCCTTGATCTTTCCAAGGTGGAAGCAGGCAAGATGGATGTGCATCCGGAAACGGTCGAATATGCAGAAATTCAACGGCATGTGGAACAAAGCTTTTCTCAAATCGCCAAGGACCGAAACGTGAAATTGAACTTCGAGATCGCCCAGAAACTTCCTTCACTGACCACTGATATCTCCCGTTTGCGGCAAATTCTCAACAACTTGTTGGCCAATGCTTTCAAGTTCACTGAAAAGGGCTCTGTGACCTTAAAAGTGTTCTCCAGTCAGCCCTCCAATAAGTTTGATCATGCTTACCTGAAGGAAGCAAAATCGGTGATCTCCTTTTCAGTCGCCGATACCGGAATTGGCATTCCAACCGACAAGCAAAAACTGATTTTTGAAGCATTTCAACAAGCCGATGGTACCACCAATCGCCGCTATGGAGGGACAGGGTTAGGACTCTCTATTAGCCGTTCAGTTGCCTATCTCCTGGGAGGTGAGCTGCACTTGGAAAGCCAGATTGCCACTGCCAAAAAAACAGGAGGCAGCACCTTTACGCTTCATCTCCCTGAAACCTATCGTCCGGCGAGAAAACTGGTGGAATCCCTGCCCCCTGAGACCGAGACTTCCTCCACACAAATGCTTGATAGTCCCATTCCTATGAGTGAGCAGCGATCTGCCTTGGAAGATGACTTGCACAATATCCAATCGGGAGATCGGGTGCTCTTGATCATTGAGGATGATCTCAACTTTGCTAAAACCTTGCTGGAACTGGCCCATCAACAACACTTCAAGGCCGTGATTGCCTTGGATGGAGAATCAGGTCTGAGCCTGGCACGGCAACTCAAGCCGGATGCAATCACTCTTGATATCCAGTTACCGCTTCTTAACGGCTGGGCACTGCTGGATCTCCTCAAACACGAATCGACCACCCGACACATCCCTATCCATGTTCTCTCGGTTGTGGAGGAGCCGAAACGGGCATTGGAACAGGGAGCGATGGCTTACCTCGAAAAACCGGCAAGCAAAGAGGACCTGGAAAAGACACTGCAGCAATTAACAGAGTTTATTGACAAGCGGGTCAAGCACTTATTGATCGTAGAAGACGACCCTATCCAGCAACAGCACATTGTGGAACTGATTGGCAACAGTGATGTCGAAAGTATCGTGGCCAAAGACGCGAAGGCGGCTCTGGAGCTCCTCAAACAACAAAAATTTGATTGTATGATCCTGGATTTGATCTTACCGGATATGTCCGGGATTCAATTGCTGGAGCATATTCGCAAGCAACCTGCCCATCAAACGCTTCCGGTCGTGGTTTATACTGCCAAGGAAGTCACCGACGCGGAGGAAAAGCAATTGCGTCAATTGGCGGATCAAATCGTCATCAAAAGTGTCAAATCTCCGGAACGCCTCCTGGCAGAAACCACTCTTTTTTTACATCGAGTGGAATCGAAACTCCCAGAAGCCAAGCGTGAGATTCTGCAAACCATCAATGTTCAGGATGAGGAACTGAAGGGGAAAACCATTTTGGTGATTGATGATGACTCGCGCAACCTCTTTGCCATCACGAGTTCCCTTGAAAAATACGGGCTTCAGGTACTCACAGCAGAAAACGGCAAAGAGGGAATCAATAGCCTAAAAAAACACCCTGAAATCAAGCTGGTTCTCATGGACATCATGATGCCGGAAATGGATGGGTACGAAGCCATGCAGCACATCCGCAAGGTAAAAAAATACCAGCAGTTGCCCATCATCGCACTGACGGCCAAAGCGATGAAAGAGGATCGTGAAAAATGTCTGGCAGCTGGAGCCAACGATTATTTGACCAAACCCATCGATCTGGAACGCCTCTTATCCCTAATCCGTGTTTGGCTTTATAAAAAATGAGGAATTTAACACCGTGTACAACCTTTTAAAAAAATTCTCTGTGCCTCTGTGGCAAATATTTTTTTGGTTCTGGCTTGGCCAGGTTAGGATTATTGAATGGAAAAACAAACAGTTCGTATTTTGATTGTCGATGACAATGCTCACAATCGTAAAAGTTTGCGAGCCTTGCTGGATTCTCCAGACTACCAGATTCTGGAAGCGGAATCCGGCAACAAGGCACTGAGTCTCTTGCTTCAGGAGGAGCATATTGCCTTGATTCTCCTCGATGTCCAAATGCCTACAATGGACGGGTTTGAACTGGCTTCCCTGATCAAACAGAGGGACAAAACCAGGGACATTCCCATTATTTTCATTTCGGCATACCATATTGAAGAAGCCGATATATTCAAAGGCTATCAACTGGGGGCTTTTGACTATTTGACCAAACCTTATTTGCCTGAAGTCCTCAAATCCAAGGTTGCTATGTTTGTCAGTCTTTTCTTAAAAAACGAGGCTATCAAACGTCAATATTACCTGGAGTTGAATGCCAATCCCCCATATCCAGGTAAGGATGTGGAAAACCGGGTTTCGGAAGGAACATTGGAACAATTGTTTCCCGAATACCGCCGATTGATCATTGGGTATGTGCAGGCAGTTCGTTTGCAAAACACACTTCCCCTGGAACAAATCCGTCTGTTCGCCGAAAAAATGGGAGCCATCCAAT
>JANQHV010000176.1 GCA_028282505.1 SAR324 cluster bacterium
CACAGGATTGCTCCTGTGCTTTTCTGAATTTGATATTGATTTCTTCATGAACTGCCAGAAATTGATACACGCATTGCCAAGATTTTTAGTGATGCAGAAAAGCAACTGAAGAATGAAGGATTGAACCAACAAAGATTCTCAGATATTCACAACATGAATGTCGCATTACAGCGAGAAAAGAGCCAATTGCAAACAGAGATAAAAATTGCTTCGGCTGAAAAGGCGGAATTGGAAAGGCAGATCCAGGAAGAGTATGTTTCATCCTTCATTCATCGAGAATTAGAATATCGTCTTTTTCAAGAACAACAGGAAAGAAAACGTGGAGAAGAACAACTCGCTAATTTTGAAATGGAAATCTCTGTACTGAAAAGAAAGCTGGAGTTGGTTGATAGACCTGTACCATTTGCACGTTTTGAAGGAGAACAAAAACAAAAAATAGTTGATGAGTATGAATCTAAGTTAAGAAAAGAAAAAAAGGCATTTTATAGAGCAATATTTATAACACTTGCTTTAACGATGTCTATAGCAGTAAGTGGTTTCTTGTATTGGGTCGAGCTCCCTTTTGAAGTAAAAGAATCATTCCTTCTTGATTTTTTTGGTATTTTTCTGCCAGAACCTTTAATATTGCCAAGTCCACGATAAGAATTATCTTTCCTTAATGTCTTGGTCTCTTCCCCACTGCCTGCAAAAACAATCCATTTCCTGCTTTGCTTATTCCGTGCGTGGTACGTTTCCCCACCTAGCTAACTGATCGACTCAAGTTGAAACATTTCCTAAGTCCTCTAGGAATGTTTAGCCATGTGCAAACATGATAAGGTGACGTGCCCTTTACTTTGGGAGAATGTTTCACTTGAGATCGATACTTTGAGGGGGTACTGGACTAAAAATACGGCTCTCAGATCCGTTCTAAGAATGATCTTGAGCATGGGTGGGGTGGTAGATTATTTGAGGAATGGTGGTATGGGGATTTCTATTCTCCAGCCTCCTGTAAGGTCTCCAGATAGTCCTCTTCGTCAATTCCTTCTCCTTCTTGTCGCATACGGTCTAGGATGGGTTTTACTGCTGGGATAACTCCGGCTCTTTTGGCTACAATGAGTATTTGAGAGGTATTAAGTGTACGCAATCCAAATTGACGGGCTTTACTTATTGCGTCTTTATCATCTATCCCGATGGTTGGAAAGTTGTTGAGAACTGCAAGGGTGATCACTTCTTGTTCTCCTCTTCCCAGTGTCGTCAAGACACTTCTCTCTACCCTGTATACCTCGAAATTTTCTTGGTGGATCTGCTCTCTTGTGGCTGGATCGTGAGCTTCCTCATAGACAGCTTCAGGTATCAAGACACGCTCAAACAGTGCTTTTAGGCAGGATATGGCCTTGCCTTTTCGTAGACGAATAAGAATTGAAGTGTCACAAACAATTACTGGAGATTTTGGCATATACTAAGAGATTCCTAATTCTTTTAAAATTTCCTGCCCACTTTCTCTCACGTATGCTTTCAATTCTGGGGGGAGTTTAGAGGGAGCCTGTACTCCTTGCGCATTCAGCCAGTCTCGTGCTTCTTCGTAGCTCATACCCATAAGTTCGGCAAATTTCCCCAGACTTACTTTTCCATCCATATATTTTTTCATATAAAAGGCTTGGCTGACCTCTTTGCTAACTTCTTCAGGCGTTTGCTTCTGTGTTTGGTCTACTTCGATATCAACAGTGATATGCATAGGCTTTTTCTCCAAGGTAGGGGGCATAGGTATCTATCAGATACTTTTAGTATACCAAAATCATTGGGAGATCAAAACGAAAAACACTGGATAGTATCGGTTCAACTCCTGTCATCTCCACCAATTCATAACGAACAAAGAAACTTAGGTTGGTATGTGAGCGTATCAGGCTAGTTGCTGTAGTTGCCATTGCTCTCAATGAGGTTTTTTTGAAGAATTAGAGTAGGTGGGGTTCGAGTCCCTCTAGCTTCACCAATCAATAACAAAAAACCGCCACTTCTGACGGTTTTTAAGGGCTACAGGTTGGTAATCCTGCTAGCTCCACCAGCGAATAAAAGTAGCTCAAATATCAATCATGATTATTGTTATTGAGCAGCAGTCTGATACACAAAAATAGTATAGCTCATTTGCTATACTGAGATTATGCCAGCATCGAAAAGCACTCCTTCAGATACCAATCTTCTGCTCAAATGGATTGTTGACAGTATTAACGCGATTCGTGACGATCAGAAAGAAATCAGAAGTGAATTGAAAGATATTCGCTCTGAATTCAAAGAAGAACTAAAAGAATTACGTAGTGAAATGAAAGATATTCGTATTGAGGTGCGTGACACCAGAAAGAAAGTTGATGAGGTTTGGGATTACAGAAAAGAGGTACAAGTGAAATATACTAGAGGGCTTATCCTCCAAAATTTAGGTGTGCATGCTGCTGTTTCTGCTGTCGTTACACTGGCTATACTTGGTAGTGCAGGCATGCTGTTTACTTGGATTTATTAGACTTAGTTCCAACAAGCCTTTTTGGGGGAACTAATGATAAATAGACCAAAATCAGGAGATGGTGCTGGTATTTTTTTGCAAATCCCCCACCAATTCCCCAAAAAATAATTTAAGTAACTGAATTTATTAATGATATTTTTTTTTAAAAAAAATAGTTAGCGGTAGAGGATTGCAGTTCCGCGTTTAACAACAACCTTCCCTCTTTGGCGTTGGGAAAATGTTCGGTGCGGCAGGTCAAAATGGCTTTAGCGCCCGGCGTCACCACTTGCGCAAGTTCCCAGAAGTTATTAACCATTTTTTGTCGGTCTACCCGGTCCGCCATCTCGTCAAAGCCATCAAAAATTAACAGCAGTTTACCCATCCGATTAAGTTGCTCAAAAACATCACTAGTCAACCGGATGTTATGTTCGTTGAAGAAAAAATCGGCGAAGACGCTCTCGACTTTGAGGGCTTTGACATATTTGCGCAAGGGGATGACAAGCGGCAGACGAGGACGATTAATACCTTGTTCTTTGGCTTGACGGTAGTCCTGTAAGATAGTCCAGGCATAGTGCAAGCAAAACCACGTTTTTCCGGTCCCAAACTCACCCAGAATGGAAATATGCGCTTTTTCATTTGAATCGAGCCACTGGGCAATATATTGATCAATATCAGGGTACCGGTTTGCACCTTGTTTCTGTCCGATGGAATCGTATTCATCTACCCTGCCGGATAGGGGAACGTACCATTCATCAACATGCTTCCGTTTGACTTCTTGCTCCAACCACTTGAAGTATGGCTGCCAATCAATCTGTTCGTCCAGAAGTTCGTCAAAGGTGTAGACCACAATCCCTTCATATTGACCCTGGTCAGCCTCGGTACGGGCCAACTGGCTGATACGCCGCTCAGTAACCAACCAGCCCTCGTCAAAGTTTTCAGCTTCAACAGCGTTCAGCATCTCATCCAGATCGGCCAACTCGATTTTACGGCCCAAAGCCCGAACCAGAATACGGTCTACACCTCGCCTCCGCCGGGGAACCGTTATGAGCTGGTCGGCATAATCGCCAACTCGTTCAACGTTGCGAGCCAGACCGTAGTTCAGGGCGGAAAACCATTCTCGTAGATGGCGTGCCAGGGTGTCGGTCAAATCGCCGTGAGGCAGTGGCTTTTGACTGGCTGTGCGCAGCCTCTCCACTTCGGCTTTGAGCTTGCCAACCTCGACCTCAGTGCCAATCGCCTCTTGAGCCTGTACCGACAGCTCACGATATGTGCGCACTAACCAGGTCATGATGTCCTGAGCCGCTTGCTCGGCTAGTTTCAATGCGCTCTCAAAATAATCAAAGGTGACGCCTTGTTTTAGATCATACACGTCTGTCTCAAGAAACTTGCTTAATTCTGGCTCTCGTTCCAAGTTTTTATCGCGGACATAAACAAAACAGGGTTTGCCCAGACTACGTGCATACCGGTACTCATCCACAGTGATCTGTCCATACTTTTCCCAAAACAGGCCGATATAAATATCAGCCGCTTCAACTTGCTGTAGTGAGGTTTCGACGATGTTACCCGGTTTGGCTCCGGCGGCATCTTCGTAGACCCAGGCATCAAGGCCGTGTTTTTCCAACTCGTGGTTGACCAGTTCGCGCACATCGCGCAGTTCGATCATCTTGGAACTGATGAAAACCTTGAGTTTGTCGCCTGTGGGGGTAAGCACAAATCGTCGCGCTTCGCGGCCCAGTTCCAAGCAGGCTACCAAAGCCCGAACTTCTTCTAGGTTGAGCAGTTGGCTGAACTGTTTCAGGATTTCGGTAGTACTGGCGTGAAGATCGCCATAAATTTGCTCTAGCTTTCGGTCTCGTTTTACCTCAGCCGGAGTGCGAGCCCGATCTACGATTTCGTTAAAAATCGCGCTGAAAGAAGCAAATTCGCGGCGGGGGTCGTAATCAATCCGGCCCAGTTTTCCGGTTTCCTCGTTCCACTTAATGATACCTTCGGCCTCTTTGTCTAAAATCGAGGGGTTGTTTCTGTAAAAGGACTGGCGGAAGGCTTCGCACACAAATTCGTTACGGAAAAAATTGAGGATTGGCTCCGGCTTGAAGACGCCATATTCCACCAGAGTGTAGGCATAAATACCATCAAAATCGGCTGGTGGGTCACCAAGGTCGAGCTTAAAACGGTTTAACAGTTGGGTGATCGCTTCGCGCCGTCTTACTTTTTCCCAGGTTACCTCAACGCCTATCTCAGCGATAGCGCTGGTTAGCATTTGAAGTTCGACGAGTGACATCTATCTTCCAGAATCTATGAAGAGCTTACAAAAATCTTACTTGACACTGTGCATCCATTCTACAGATTTTCGGATAATGTGGGGAAATTGCTGTTTATCCACCATTCCCCATTTGCCATGCCACGGAAAGACTGCTTCGACATCGTGAAAAGCCTCCATCCTTTGCACCGATTCAATTTGTTTCTCCCATGAGTACCAACAGGCATTCCTGAATGAACCAAATTGGTGCAAACTGGGAATCCAGGCAAAATGGTCTCCTGTAAACAAATACCTGGTATCCCATAGCAGGACAAGGTGCCCTTGAGTGTGTCCCGGCGTGAAATGGATTTCACCCAAGGAAATTTGATGGACTTTGTCTCCTTCCAGGATAATCTCTGCGTCTTTTTGAGCATCTGACTCCAGTTGATGTATGATTCTCTTGGCTCCGAAGTGTTGTGCATACCGATGCGCTTCGCTGACATCATCCCGATGAGTCAAAAAGATATAATCGAGGCCCCCCATCTCCTCAAATTTTTTGACCAGATCCCTAACAAAACGCGGAGAATCCACCAACCAATTTCCAGTCTCCGATTGGATGAAATAGCTGTGAGCCCCGTAAGAATTTCGATGATTGAAGCCGTTGAGGTAGATATCCGTTGCCATTGACAGAGGGAAGGCATTTCGAGCCGATGTTAAATCCAGCTTCTCGATCATGCCAATAGAAGCGGTAGGACATGCCAACAACGCTTGTTTTGTGATGAACTCTTCTGTTTCACCTTGAGGCTGTTTCTTGACAAATGAAGACGTTCCAGTACCCGCAAACACTTCAGGAGCATAATGGCGACATGCTCCACAATTGATGCAGGAGGAATCCACAAAAAAATTGCCTTCTACATTTTCTGCCAGCATCTTTTTTAGATTTGCCAATTTTTCCCCATCTCTAAGAATCTGTTTGGAAAAGATGGTGCGTTGCGAAAAATCGATCTCGTTGAGCGGATTTTTGAGAAAATTTAAGGCGAATAGTACGCTATTTAACGAAAATTTACTCAAAATAGACGCCAATGAGGCGGTTTTACAGCAGAATCAGGTTTTTCAAACAGGTTCTAAAAGTTCAAGCATCAAAACTGTTGTTTCATGGAACGCATGATGTAATCTTCTAAGTCGTCTATTTCCTGTTGTTCCTTTTCGGTTGGATTGTCAAGATCTTCCAAATAGTTCAAACGTTCTTTCAGTAATTCAATCTTCGTTCGGTTGAATTCAAACTTGGAAAAAGAACGAGGTATCTTTTGTTTGACTTCTTTGATTTGCCTTTCTTCGCTTCCCAGTATGTGGTCAATGGATTCAACAAGCCGGATCAATTCTTTTTTCATGATCGGAGAAGATAGCACAACAAGCGCTTTTTTGTTATCAGGCTGTTCAATGAAGTAAATCATGGCATTGTCCGGAAGTCCCAGCTTTTTGATTTTGTAACAATCCATTTCTGGAGCGGCCAGTTGCGAGCGCATGGCAAACATCTTCGCCATTTGTTGAAGATTGAACTGCCGGATATTGTCTCTCAACTCCGAAGGAAGTTTGTCTTTCATGCGGAAACTGAGGCGAGAGGATACTTTTCCAGAGAGATCCTGTTCTCCAGCCCTGGCTGTGTTGGAAATGACCACAAGCCCATTGGGAGAAGGGTGCACCACTTGTAGAAACAGTTCATCCAAGACCTTTTCCCAATCTTTTCGACGAGTGGCGTGTGCAAATTGCCTGAGCTGTTTTTTCTTCCCAAAACCAAACATATTTCCTTATTTTGACTTCTTTTTAGGCAGTTCTGCAAATTTGGGGAGATCACTGGTTTCTGTATGCCAAGGGGCTCTTGACTCCCAGAAAGAATTGTGTAAGGGCCTCAATTCAGGATCTTCATCCAGTGTTCCTGCTGGCACGACCACATTCCTTCCTCCTTGCACGGCCCAGGGTAATGAAGAACCACATGTTTTGCAGAAACATGTGGCAAAATATTTGGCATCGGGCTTTTCGTAACGTCCAACCGATATTTCTCCCTGAACCCATTTGAATTGCTCAGGTGGTACAAAAATATTGGAGGCATGGGCACTGCCTGTAAATTTGCGACATCGTGAACAATGGCAATATTGAAATATTTTCAATGGACCATGAATCTCATATTGCACTTCTCCACAAAGGCAACTCCCTTTGATTATCATTTCACTCATTTTAACTCCAATTGGTCTGATTCAAATGATAACATTGATCAACAATCCATGCCAGAAGACATTGCCTTATGATACATTCTCATAATGAAACTTGCAGGCGACAATTTCCACTAACTCTTCATCTACATAAACAACATAGACCAGACGATGTTCAAGCGAAACACGACGCGACCACACTTCCCGATCAAAATATTTTAAACGTTCTGGCTTGCCTGTTCCACTACGAGGATCTTGTCCAATCTCTCTAATAAGATCAAAACATTTCACATAACATGAACGATTGTGCTGGCGAAACCATCCCAAGTCTTTTTCTGCTTTTTGAAGAATTGAGATTTTCCAAGTCATCCTAAATCCGAAAAAACTTCATTTACGGACTTACCCCGTTCTCTTTTCTGATCATGGTCTTCAAACGACTGGATGAGTGCCTTCATGGTTTCCTTATCCTTTAAGAGACGCTGAGTTTCTTGGTAGTTTTCCCACTCTTCCATCGAAATCAAAACCACATTGCCATTTTTGTGAGTCAAAATAACCTGATCGTGATCAGAAACAACACGTTCTCTCAACTCAAATAACCTTTTCCGTCCTTCTGAAATACTCAACGCTTCCATGGTTCCTCTTAGCAAAAACTGATATCAATAAATTTCACGTACAGTATGATGTACAATTTTAATAGGTTTGACAAGGAAAAACTGGTTCGATAGCCAGAATATCTTATCTAAAGACTGTTCAAGACCAACTCTTTATCCTGGATAGGTTCTGTTGAGGATTTCCACCAGGCAATCGTATTTGGCAGATTCTTACTATCCACAATTTGGCCCATCAATGGAATGAGCAATTGAACCTGATCCTTTTGGGTCAATTTTCTGATTTGTTCCATCGGGTCATACCAAGAGTGTGTTGACAGGTCAAACGTGCCATTGTGGATTGGAACCATGACCTTGCCTTTCAAATCTTTAAATGCCTGCAAAGTATCTTCAGGCATCATGTGAATGGTTCTCCAATTTTGATGATAAGCTCCACATTCCAAAAAAGCCAGATCGAAAGGTCCATATTTTTCTCCAATTTCTTTAAACCCTTCAAAGTATCCCGTGTCGCCACTGAAATAAATGGAATGCTCTGGAGTTCTGATAACCCAGGAAGTCCATAAGGTTTCATCCGCATCAAAAAGAGTTCGACCGGAGAAATGTTGAGCTGGTGTTGAAACCAATTCAACGTTGCCAATTTTTTTCTTCTCCCACCAATCCAGTTCTGTAATCTTCTCGGGAGCCACTCCCCAAGAAATAAGAATCTTTCCAATTCCTAACGGAACTAAGAAATGTTTTACCCGATCTTTTAGTTGAACAATGCTGTCATAATCCAAATGATCATAGTGGTTGTGTGAAATCAAAACTCCTTCAATGGAGGGCAATTCTTCTACCTTGATAGGAACCGGATGAAATCGTTTGGGCCCCATCCATTGCACCGGCGAAGCCCGTTTACTGAAGACAGGGTCTGTCAACCAAATCTTTCCTCCGACTTGCAACATGAGAGTTGAATGTCCCAAGCGTACAAATCTCAAAGCCTGATCATCAGGCGAATAGAATTCTTTCCCTGTTACCCATTGTAAAGAAATCGCTTCTTGAGGAACAGGATCAACTCTCTTACTAAAAAAGAATTCTTTAAATGCTCGCCATGTTTTCCCAAGCTCATATAAGTCAATTTTTTTTACATTTTGGAATTTCCCATCCTGATACTGCGGCGAATTTTCCATGCGCTCTTGTGAAGCTAAATCAAAATTTTTTCCATAGCTGGTACAACTCATCATACAAACTCCTATCATGATTGAGGTAAAGGAATATTTTAAACTTTGCAATGCACGATTTTTCATAAACATCTCCACCCAAATATTGATTACGAAGTTGCATTTAAAAGTATTGTCCCTTTTTTAAATGCAGCTTCGTATAGTATCGTGAATTAGGTTTTGTTTGGCTTCCTCTTTGCCCATAAAACAATCTCCCGAAAACTGTCATGCTGAGCGTAGTCGAAGCATCTCAGAGACCCTT
>JANQHV010000191.1 GCA_028282505.1 SAR324 cluster bacterium
GCATCAGTGCGGTATGACAACCGTTTAAGATGGCAACTTTGCGATCCTTATATGGTTTCAGGTCTGCGACTATCTCGATATTCAAGCCACTTCCTGCTATCTTGAGTTCTTGCTCCACACCTTCTGGTGCCTGGATGACGAACAGGTGAAAATACTCACCAGCCACCATGAAGTCGTCCTCGTATCCCAGTTTTTCGGTCAATTCCTCAGCTTCGTTCTTTGGGTACCCGGTGACAATGCGATCAACCAGGGTTGAACAGAAAGTGTTGGCCGTATCAATCCAGTTGCGAAATTCATCATCCAATTGCCAAATATCAGCATATTGCAACACAATCCGTTTGAGTTCCCGGCCGTTGTAATCGATCAACTCGCAAGGAATGAGGATGAACCCGCTTTCATGTGTTCCTCCAAAAGCACAAAATCGTTCGTAGAGAAAGCGAGTCAACTTTGCCGGGAATTCACCGGGGGGTGTATCGTTGAAACCATCCTTTTTGTTAAAGGCAATACCAGCTTCAGTGGTATTGGAGACAATAAAACGTATTGCGGGATTTCTGGCAATAGCGAGAAATTCTTCGTATTCTTTGTAAATAGAAATTTCACGGGTGACTGCAGTAATGAGTCTCTGTTCATTGTGGAGATTGCCCTGCTCATCATAACCACGCAAAAAAGTGTTATACAGCCCATCCTGAATATTGAGAGACGGTGGATAATCCGTGTCGATAGGTCTTGCGACAACCACACCCGCGTCCAGCCCGTTTTGCTCGTTAAGAATATCAATTTGCCAATCAATAAAGCCTCTTAGAAAGTTACCTTCACCAATTTGAAGAATCCTTTCGGGGGGTGGTTCATTTGGAATCATACTCCGGTTGAGTTTTTTAGCATTCATTCTGTGCAAACCAAATATTGAATTAATCGAAAGAAACTAGAATCTTAGAGATACTAGCCGTGTTATTTTTCCAATAATCGAGAGCGGGTCCAGCTTCTGACAAGGGAACCTCTCTGGAGATCAGTTGTTCCAAAGACATATTCTTGTTTCTCATCACTTCAAGAATCGCCTTGAAATCGTCTTTGATCGCATTGCGGGAACCCAAAATCTGCATCTCTTTCATAACAAATTTCTTGGTGATGTATTCTACTGGATTTTTGACGTAGCCCACATAAACGACAGTCCCGGTGAAAGCAACCAGGTCTATTGCGGTGACAAAAGTGTCACTGAGACCAATCGCTTCAACAATAACCGCAGGACCATGACCATCTGTGAGTTTTTCAACCTCGTCCTGAAGGTTTTGTGTCGCCGAGTTAACGACATGTTTGGCTCCCAATTTTCCGGCAAGCTCCAATTTTTTATCGTCAATGTCCACTGCGATGACATTCGCGCCATACATGCTGCCACCCACAATAGCGCCGAGACCGACCAGACCACACCCGAATACCAGCAAGTTCTCACCAGCCTTGGGAGCTCCCCTTCCAGCAGCATGAACACCAACTGTGAGTGGTTCAACGAGGGCAATTTCACTGAAAGAGAGATCATTAATTCCAGTAATCGCTTTCTCGTAAGGAAGAGTCAGATACTCCGTCATGCCTCCATCTTGCTGAACACCAAGAGTCTGATTGTTCTTGCAGGCATTGGGGCGATTGTTGAGACAGGACCAACAGGAGCCACAGGTGGTATAAGGCAACACCAGTACCTTATCGCCGATATGATAACCCTCCGGAACGTTTCGACCGATTTCGACGATTTCCGCAGCAATTTCATGCCCCGGTATACGCGGATAACTGACCATTGGATTACGACCGCTATATGTGTTCAGATCACTGCCACAGAACCCGACCTTGCGAATTTTCAGCAGTAATTCACCATCTTGTGGTTGAGGTTTGGCCATATTTTCACTGATACTGTATTGTCCAGGTTGATCAATAACAAAAGCACGCATGATTTTTCCCTTTCTATTGTATTTTTTCACGTTTGCGGCAGCTACCAACCGGTCCTTCGATTGTAATACTGCCGTCTCTCCATCCGTAGGCTATCCCGTTATTTACCGAAAACCAGATCCGGCAAAAACAGACTGAGTTGAGGAATAAAAGTCACCATCACCAGAGCGGTAATAAGTACTAACCAGAAAGGAATCACTTCCCGGATAAAATCTTTTATGGGAACATTGATGATGGTGCAGGTGGTGAACATAACCGTTCCCAACGGAGGAGTCAAAGTTCCGATGGAACAGTTGAGGATAAAGATGATCCCGAAATGCACAAGATCGATTCCCATCACTTTGGCAGCCACTACCAGCAATGGCGAAATCACGATAAGGATGGCATTGCCCTCGATGAACATGCCGATAATGATCAGAATGACATTGGTTACCAGTAAAAATAGCAGTTGACTGTTGAAATTCTCCGCAATGAAGGCCGCGATACTTTGCGGTAAACCTTCCCAGGTCAGGAACTTGGAAAACCCGTAAGAGACTGCGATAATAATCAGAACATTAGCAGAGGCCAATACTGATTCAATCAACCCAATACGGAATTTTTGGAAATTCATTTCACGATAGACCAAAAATCCAATACACAAAGAAAACAATACGGCAATGGCTCCTGCTTCTGTTGGGGTGAACACCCCAAACCGGATACCACCAATAATGATTATCGGCAATGTGAAAGCGATCGCTGCAGCACGAATCCCTGCAATGATCTCTTTCATATTTGCTCTTTTCTCTCGCTCTGGCTGATGATTGCGTTTGATAGCAATCCTATTGACCAGAATCATCATCATCACACACATCATCACACCAGGAACAATCCCGGCAAGAAAAAGGCGTCCAATCGAGACATTGTTGATGTAACCATAAAGGATCAGTGCAATGCCTGGTGGAATGATAGGCGTGATCAGGGAAGAAGCAGCGGTGACGGAGGCAGAGAATGCCTTGGAGTACCCTTTTTGCAACATGAAAGGTACAATCAACTTAGAGTTCATGGCCGCATCGGCAATATTCGAACCTGACAATCCCCCCATCAAAGTACTCAAAACGATGTTGACCTGAGCAAGTCCGCCACGCATGTGCCCTGTCAAAATCTCGCTGAAGGCCAGCAATCGTTTACTGATGCCGGAATGGTTCATATAGATACCGGCCATGATGAAAAAGGGGATGGCCAAAAGAGCATAAGAACTCAAACCTTCACCAATACGTTGTATCGAAATCATCAGTGGCAGGGATGAGAAAAACAGGAAATAGCTCATTGTGCTGGCAAAAATCGCAAACGCAACAGGAAATTCCAACAGCAAAAGAGCAAAAAGGATAATAATCGGAATAGCTACACTCATAGCGTCAACTCCAATTCTTCATGATATTGAGGGCCTATGAAAGCATGGCGCAGAATATGATACAAAGTAAACAACGAACCAAGAGGGATTCCCAAATATACATAACTGAATGGGATTCGCAGGCTGGCGGTATAACGATCATGGGAAAACATTGTCAGTTGGAATCCCAGATAGATAATGACGGCAAGACAACTGGCCAGGAGCACGGTTGAAAAGATGCGTTTAACAAAAAACGAGAGTTTTCCAGGAAAATATTTGAGTAAAAACTCGATATTGACTATTTCACCACGCCTGGCCAGTATACTTATTCCGAAAAACGTCAGCCAAACAAACAGAATTAAAGATAATTCACCAACCCAACCAGCCGGCTGACCAAGGACATATCTGGTAAAAACTCCCCAGATCGCAATACAAACGATTCCGAACATGGTGAGAGCACTCACCCAGACATCAAGTCTGCCTATCTTGTCCAGTACAATAAGTATTTTGTTAGATAATTTTTTGTTCATATCCAGTCATCTTCCCGGTTACAATATAGTCACCCGCCTCTTTTACAGTGGCGGGCGTCTTCGATGTAACGCAATTGATTGTAAAATTATTTTAGACTGTTCAGTGTTTCTTCATACAGACCATCGGTCCACTCTGGGAAATTGCCTTTCATAACCTGGAGTGCATTTTCCAGGTATGGTCCAACCTCAACCGTAACAACTTCCACACCTTCTGCAACCATCTTGTCGATGTATTCCTGTTCGGTCCCTTTGATCAGATCACTGGCATATTGTGACATCTCGATGCCCGTTTCAGTAATCATCTTTTGCTGCTCGGCGCTCAGACTTTTCCAGAATGCGGTTCCTATTATCCAGGGAGTCATATGCACATCATGATTGGTGAGAATCAGGTATTTGGCCTGCTCAAAAAATTTACCACCATAAAGGGTTCCAGGAGGATTTTCGATTCCGCTGACGATTCCCTGGGACATGGCTGTGTAGGCTTCAGACAGGGCCATGGGATTGGGTGTCGCCCCAACAGATAGAGCCCAATAGTTGGCAATTTTTGCATTTTGAACACGGATTTTCTTACCATTCATATCAGCAGGGGTCTTTGCCTTAGTCTTAGAAAGCAATTGACGAGTTCCATAATAAAAATCTCTTACAATGACATGATAACCTTTATCATCAAGCTGAGAAATCAGATCGGAAAACTTCTTTGAATGAACCAACTTGACCTTCTGCTCGACATTTGTGCCAACATAAGGGGCGTTAATGACACCAATATCCGGAACCAAATCGGCCAGAGAACCGTAAGAAGAAATAGTGATGATATTCGCTCCCATCTTTGCCTGCTCCTGAACAGTGGCCTCATCTCCCAACTGACTGCTTGGAAACGGTTTGAGCTTAATCTGACCATTTGATCTTTCTTTCAGAAGTTTCGCCCAGTGGTGGACTGCCTGGTCAACCGGCTCTCCAGGCTGATTTCCATAAGCAACCATGATTTCCAAAGATTTTGCCTGAGTATCATGCCACACTGGCAATAACAAGAACGTGAAGACAATAAATGCCACCAAATAGATAGAAATTAATTTTTTCATTGCACACCTCTTCATTTTATTGGATTGTTATCCTGGTTTTTCCAGGAAGTATAAATGGTAACGGAGCCTTCATTGCTGAAATTTGATTATTGGGAATAACAATCAGCAATATCCTGGCCCGAAACCGGCATATCTTCAATAGGAGCCATGGCCCCCTTGTGGCCAATCACATACGCAGCCGTTGCATGAGCCATCTTTGCAGCATCAACCGGAGAGCAACCAAAACATCGTGCCACCAGGTATACAGCGCTGAAGGAATCTCCAGCAGCGGTGGTATCCACTACTTGTGCGACTGGTGTTGCAGGAACTTTGAAAATAATATCACCAGCGCATATGGAACATGGGTTTTCACCATCCTTTACAACCGATTCCAAGTCACCATAACCTTGGAGCCGCTCGTGGATCTCACGCCCCGTCGTACCATCAAACAAAATTTTCGCTTCTTCCTTGGTAAGAAAGACGATTTTGCTCAGCCGGTACAACCGCTCGTAAAATTTTTTTGCCTGACTGAGCGAAGTCCACAGTTCGGCTCTATAATTACAGTCAAAGAAGATAGGAATTTCATTTTCAGACAATTCTTCCAATCGTTCGATCAACAAAGCCCTGCTGGTCTCTGTCAGAATGGCCAGACTGATTCCGCTGAGATATAGTCCCCCATATTCTGAAAATCGTTTTAGTATCTTTTCGCTGTCTGGGTATTCAAAACATCTTCTGGCAGCAGACTCACTGCGCCAATAGTGAAAAACCCTCTCTCCGCTATCATCCAACTCGATGAAATAGAGGCCAGGACTCTCCTGGGGAATAGTCTGTACTAATTCACTACCAACTCCTTCCTGCTCCCAGAAGCGGATCATGCTCTTGCTGAAATTGTCACAGCCAAGAGCGGTAACATAATCAACTTGCAAAGGAAGCGAACTAGATAACCTCGCACAGTATATTGCCGTATTCAGGGCATCTCCCCCAAAAGACTGTTTCAGTACTCCAGGGCCTGATTCCTGAAGTTCAATCATGCATTCACCAATGAAGGCCAACTTCATGATCCCATCTTTATTTGTGTAACGTGTTGCCATATTCCATGTTGTCGAAAAAAAGCCAAAGTGCGTTAATGCTGCGTCATCTGAGATATTTTCTACTTGTATCTCCGATGATCACCCCGGATTGAATCTGTTTTGGCAGAAACCAAATTCTTTTTTAAACCGGTTTAAAAAACAACGAAGAAAAAACCGGTTTTAAACCGGTTTAAAAAAATTATACTCACACCAACTTAAAAATGTCAATAAAAAAATATGACATGATTAATTTTTCATATTCAGTCGTTTTTCAGATAATAGCCACAGGATTTCCTGATGATCAGCTCTGCTTGCAGGTGGATATGACGTAAAGGAGCGTCTGGATTGCTGATTCTCCTGATAAGTAGTTCAGCAGCCTGTCTTCCGATTTCACTTTTCCGGGTTTTCATAGTGGACAATTGGACATAACCCCTGGATGCCTCATCGATATCATCACAACTAATGACGGCAAGATCTCTTCCAGGTTCAAGACCTCGATTGTGGAGACCAGAAATCACTCCAACTCCTACGAGATCAGCGAAACAGACGACTGCTGTTGGAGGAGTGTTGTGGTGAAGCAGTACATCAAGGGCTTCTTCACCACCTCGTGGGTTCGTTTCACATTTCACCAACAGGGATTGATCAACTTCCAGGCAATTTTCCCGCATCGCAATCAGGAATCCTTCACGTCTATTTCTGGAAACGGAGGTTTGTTGGCCTCCTCCAACCATAGCGATGCGCCTATGGCCAAGTTTTATAAGGTGTTCAGTCGCTTTTTTGATTGCCAAAACACCATCATTTACCACAAAATCCAGTTTAGCACCATCGATCTGTCTGGCCATCAGTACAGTGGGAAGATTGTTCGCAAAAACAGGAAGGAGTGAATTGAGGTCACTACCATCAGTTGGGCTGAGAATCAATCCTTCGGCACGATACCCGATCAGAGCTTCAATGAACCTCGCTTGTTGGTCGAGAGACTCATTGGTGTTGCAGAGAAATGGCATTTTATTATTGTAACTCAGTACCGCTTCACATTCTGCAAGAACCTCGGCAAAATAGGGGTTGGTGATGTCATGAACCGCTATTCCCACTGTATTTGTTTTGCCGGTGCTTACTCCTGCCGCGCCGCGATTGTGAATATATCCAAGCTCTTCAATTATCCCAAGAACTTTTCTTTTTGTCTCATCCGCTACCCGGGAATCGTTGTTGACTACGAGAGAAACCGTTGCTTTGGACACTCCTGATAATTTGGCAATATCATTAAGGGTGACGCTTCGTTTTTTTGTTTTTTCAGACATTTGCTATGATTATGAATTTGCAGAAATTTTTTTGATACATGAACTCAAAGGACCAATTTCTTTAGTACCACTTCGCATATAATAGGTTAGTTTTATATTCTCAAATTGGACTATTGTCAATTCGATTTAAACCGGTTAAAAAAGCCGTTGACTTTCAACTTACAAAGGGATAAGTTGATTGATAGCAAACATTTTTAACCTTTAACCGCTTGCCCATCATTCAAATCTCAAAATAAATCATGGTTGCAGAAAAACAAAAATCGATAGACGATCAATTAAAAGACTTGAAGCTGGTTCCAGTAGTCAGCCCACCTTCTGTAGAGACCAGCTTGAGACTTGCCGAAATATTGCTCAGAAACGACTTACCAGTAGCAGAGATTACCCTTCGAACAAATTGTGCTGTGGATGCTATCGTTGCCATGAAGGCAAGGTTTCCTGAATTATTGATTCTTGCTGGAACTGTACTCAATCAACAACAAGTGGATTCTGCCTTGGCAGCCGGCGCAGCTGGCATTGTCAGTCCTGGCATTACCTCTCGGCTGACTGAATACTGCCAACAAATCAAGATTCCATTCTTTCCTGGAATCAGTACCCCCAGTGAAGCACAAGGAGCCTATGAAGCAGGATTGACCTCACTTAAATTTTTCCCGGCTGAGATGTCGGGAGGTTTGAGAATGCTGGCCCTGCTCAAAGACATATACCCTCAACTCAGTTTTATGCCGACAGGAGGCATAACGCAAGATAACATTTTGGAATACCTTAAACTCGATAACGTCATCTGCTGCGGTGGAACATGGCTCAGTCCTTATCATCTGTTAGAAAGTGGCGAATGGGAAGAAATTGAGTGGCGCATATCACAAGCGGTGAAGGCAATTCGTGGTAGTGTTTAGGAAGCAAAGTGAGGTGAAGAAAACAATTTTCTGGTTTTGTTCTTCATCGTTCTCCTTCATAATTTTTCTTAGCCAAAAAGGCAACTTCTGTGTCTGAATCGACAATCCAAATTTGTTTTTCGTGATGAACCCACAAGACCACTCGATAAAAATGCACTCCCTCCTCCAGTTTAAAATGGGCCCTAATCACTGTTCCTTCCTGTTGACGCTGCACCACCTGAATGGCTTTCAGCAGATCCGTTGGGGTCTGTAAAAACTGTTTTTGCTCTTCATCGGTGAAATATCGTTTCCAATGCCAGAATTTTTTAGCAGAATCCACATGCATGATTTTTCCTGTGTGTGGATCAAAGAAAACAATTTTCAGCTGATTATCAACGACAACGCCAATTTTATAGACCAATTGGTCTTGACGCCGACTGATATTGGCAAACTTTGCTTTTCCCGCAAAGTGTTGCTGAACTCTTTGTAATCCATCGACGAGGGAAAAAGAAGCTGCTTGTACCAAAGATATTTTTTCGTTGACCGGTACTCGGCTAGCCCAGGCAGAAATGGGCAAATGAACACCAAATCCCCAGCAAAATATCCCCAATAGAATTAAATAGTTAACGAATTTCGCTTTCATGGTTGAAAATGCTTTCACAGGGAGGTTTTTACTATAATAACAGGAAAACCTTTCAGAAGACTTTCAGCAAAATTAAATTTTTGTAAGGTTGATAGAGAACATTTCAATAATTTTTCTTGGCCAAAAAGGCCACTTCTGTGTCGGAATCAACAATCCAAATTTGTTTTTCTTGATTGACCCACAAGACGACTCGATAA
>JANQHV010000233.1 GCA_028282505.1 SAR324 cluster bacterium
TCCATAACCAAAGCAGGACGACGCCGTTGGTAAGTCTCGATTTGTTCAAAACGCGGTATGCCTTCATGAGACAAGTTTTGCGTGATTTGAGACTCCCAATAAAATTGGGCAATCTCTTCTGGAGAGGGATAGTCTTTGTTTAAAATTTTGATAATGACTTTCCTGGAATTTGTGCTTCTCATCCCTCGCACAATCCAGTTTTTTTGTTCATGTAGGATTTTTGTAATTTTATATCCAAGAATTATTTTTTTCACGTCTTACCTGAAATGAAAAAAAGTTGGATCTTACAAACGTCCCCCCTATTCTATTGAACGAATAACGATTTAAAAGATTCTTAAAAATATTCTATTTTTTATTCCTAATAAAAAATGGCTTAATTTCGAAGAAAGGGATTATTTTTTTAATGCCTTTCCTCAAACGAAAAAAGTTAAATTATACAAAATCAATCTCTCTTACTTCACTGAATAAAGCGATTTAGTAAGTATTAAAAAATATTCTATTTTTTATTCCTAATAAAAAATAACTTAATTTCGAAGAAAGGAGATTGAGAAACTTATCAAATTCACATTCATAAATCGAGAATTATTTACTGATATTCGAACGTTATAATATATTTACTCTGACAATTTCCACAATTTTCTTATAATCTCTCGATCCTTTTTCCAAGTCGACTGCCATTTTCATAAGGAACAAGACAGTAATAACTTTCCCATTTCCATTGTTCCCACAGTCTCTCCGAGTGAGGGTCACCAAATGTGGAGTGGAACTGTCTAATCCTGTGAGGATCTATCCTTAAATGAATGAAAATCCTCAGGCTTCTTAAGAAGTTGTGTTTGAAAGTATACAATATGTCATCCTGATGGTACGCCGAAGCGGCTTGTCGAAGGATCTCTTTGAAATAATTGAGATTCTTCGCAAGCTCAGAATGACAAAATACTCTGGAATGTCACTTTTTTAAACGCAAATTGGTATAATAAAGTAACTGAGCCTGTGAGGTTTTTTGTTGTGCTGTAATCCTCACGAGGGGGGCGACTAGGTTTTGGAGTGACACATTTCAGATCACAAGTGATATAAGCCTTGTGGAGAGGGCTAGGTCAAGGGAAAGAAGTAAGAAAGAAACAGTTCCCTCTCCTTGTGGAGAGGGTCAGGGTGAAGGGAATCTCCTTTTTCAAAAAAAGAGGAGAATTAGAAGAAAAGAGACGGGGTAGAACAGATTCAGTAACTAAAACACAAGCGAAAGCCCAGCATATTGATTCCAGCATCCGGATTTCCACTACCGCGATTGGCTGAACGCAAATCGGAGGACGGATTGAACCAACTACCACCGCGAATCACTCGCCTGGAATCCGCATTGGATCTGCGGGAAGAACCGACTTGGTAGTCTCCATAAGCATCCTGTACCCATTCCCAAACATTGCCGTGCATGTCATAGATTTTCCAGGAATTTGGCTTCTTCGTCTTGATTACGGAGGACTCCCAGTCGCATAAAAATCCTTTGCAACTGTTTGATTTCAACCAGGCGTGGTCTTCCAGGCAAGATTCATCGTTCCCACAATGCCATTTGGATGTTGTCCCTCCCCTGGCGGCATATTCCCATTCTGCTTCACGGCAAAGTCGATATTTTCCATCCCTTCTATTTCTGTTCTTCCAATCAATATAACTTTGTGCATCATTCCAACTGACGCAGGCGACTGGGTAGGAATCATCCTGAGTGAATCCGGGATCTCTCCAGTTTTTATCACGGTCTTTAGTCCATTCGTTACCGTTCCAATAATAGCATCCGCCTCCCAATTCGGCCTGAGTTTGGTAAACGGTTGCCTTGACAAACTGGCGGAACTCTCCCACAGTCACTTCATGATCCGAGATGTAAAAAGACTGGCTGATGTTAACGAGATGAATCGGTTTTTCATCGTTTTCTCCGTGATTACTGCCCATTTGGAAAACTCCTGTAGGCATGCGAACAAAACTGGGGGGAGGAGGTGCTGTGGAAGTTGGGGGAGAAGTTTCTTGTGGTTTTGCCGGGTTGTCTTGAGGAGTGGGGGAACTTTGATCTTCCTGATGTTCCGCACGAGTGATTTGTTTTAGCTTCAATCTGGCGACTATGGCAAATTGTCCATCTGGAAACGCCTGTAAAAAATCCTCGATATCTTTCTTTTCAGTAGAATCTTTGACCAAATCCCACATTTCCTGTTCCACGTTGGGTTTTTGTATCCTTTCCACCGTAGCGGTGGGCTTGTGTAAGGTTGTTATTGGTTTCTCATTTGAAAGCAGTGGAGTGAAATAAAAATTTCCTTCCATCGAAGAATTCTGCCAAGGTGCTTGTTTGCTGTTTGTATCGATTCGCACACCTCGGATCACTTTTTTAAACATCTGAGCGATCTCGAGCCCGGGGACTTCCATTTGTTTTAAAAAATGTTTGGTGAAAACCCCGTTTCTTCCTATACCATCAGAAGCAACCTCTCCAGGGGAGGTTGCAAACGCAACAAAGGAACCTCTAGGGCTTTTCATTTCCGCTAATCCATTGGAAACGCTACGAGACCAACCTAAAAAAGGATTGTTCCGACAGGCATCTAAAATAACAATATTCAATTCGTTATTAGCATTCTGCATTTTGCTGAGCACCATGTTTGCATTGACGGAATTGAATTCCAGTTCATCTCCTTCGTTGACTTCAGCGTCAACTGGGATCAGATAATTCACCCCATTATATTGGATTCCATGTCCGGCATAAAAGAATAATCCAATTCCTCCTTTTTCTTCAATTCCACTGATTTGTTGAAGTTGCCTGCCAAAATTGGTAATGCTTTTCTTCATAGCTTTGAAGGAAGCATCCTTAAGCAAGATAACCTGGAACCCTTTCTTTTTCAGGGATGCCGCCATATCTTCTGCGTCGTTAACAGGATTCTTTAGTTTGCTGGTGTACTGATAGGCGGAATTTCCAATCACCAGGGCAATGCGTTGTTCTACGAAGAGTTTTTTAAGAGCCCGCTCAGCGCCTGGTTGCGCAGAGGCAAGCGCAACGGTGAAAAACATTATCAGACAAAAAATAGAAGTGATTTTCATGAGATTTCCTTTCATATCAACGAATTTACGACTGGCACATGAAGTTTAGCCTTTGATAGTTAGAAAAAATAGTGAAATCCTGTATAAATCTGCGATATTCTCTTGGCGTTTTCCCAGGAATCTTTGGTTCGTTCCCTGTGATTACTGAAATCTGGAATTTGATTACCAGAAAAGTCACTGCTTTTCCCGCTCAGGTATTGAACAAACTGATACCCAAAGTGAAAGGGATATTTCCGGCTGTACCACCCTAAATCCATTAGTCCCACTACTCCATTGGAAACGGCACGGTATATTGGGCGCTCTGTCTCGATTATTGCGCTAATTTGAGAATTATCATCAGAAGCTGTGGGGTCCAGTGTGAATTCCCTCCCGTCGTAGCGAAAGTAGGTTCTGCCATATCCCAACCCAGCACCAATAAATAGATCTTCAATTCCAAGGTTCCACCAGCTTCCAGGCAAAAAACGGCGATAAGACAGGGAGAGGATATTACGTTCAATTTCAACAATGTTATTTCCCTCACTGGCACCCGTTGCTTTCCCAAGCGACAGTTGGGTTCGAAGGAACGAATGAGGGCTCAAGGGAAAATCGAAAAATAGAATGCCATTGGTTTCATTGTAATTCCCCTCGGATTCCTCGGTTTCATTGGAGCCTGTGAAATCAATGATTCTGGTTAAAAAATTGTTAGCTGTTTCCAATAATGCGGTACCATCCGGTGAAGATAAGCTGATGCCAATTGTTTTTTTCAGTTGGTTATTGTCCTTTTTTTCTTCAGTGGGAGAATTCTCTTGTTTTTCTGACTCTGCCTGAACAGGAAGTTTGGCCAGGACTCTATAAGAACTTTGTTCTCCCCAGAGCTCTGGAGTCAAAATTAGATATTCTGCCCCAGGTGGCACCAGGGTTTGCTCGAAGTGGTAGACATCTGCGAAACTTTGTGCCAGTGTTGAAAAAAAGACTCCCATTGGCCCATATCCATCGAGTTTTTCTTTGTGAGAATTTCCCCAATAAAGGATATATTTTGATCTTTCTACAACATTTTTATTCCTGGTGACCCAAAGGCTTCCTGTTAAACGGGGTGGTTGATCCTTGATGTTCCCGTTCAAGAAGATACCAGAAACTGGGGCTGTCGCAGGAAGACACTCTTCATCAGCTTGATTAAAACTAAAAGGATTGTGGCACAATGTGTTGCAACCACATCCCAGGTCTTCAATTCTCAGAGATATTCCTCTGGTCATTTCCCCCTGGTTATTACCACTATAAACTAGAATATGAGTTGCTTCCCCTGGAATTACGGTGTCTTGAGGAAATGTATAAGTCAAATGCTTGTTCAACAGGCGGAACAATGATTCTGTTTTTCCTATTACGGCGATGGGATAGGGGCTGGATAATTTCGTATTTTCCCCTTTCCCCCAATACACTGAATAGTGTGTGACATTTTTTTCGTCTTCAGGGGGCATGATTTCTAATTTTCCTGCAAGTTGACCTTCATCCGGGTCTTCATCCACTAAGCTCAAATCCTGTGCCGTATGTTCTGGCAAACCGAGATCGTGAATCGCCAAACTCGCCGCTAAAACAGGACGGATAACACCTTGAACATACAATAAAAAGTGTGTCGCTCCTTGAGGCACTGGATTGTTGTCGATAAATTGATAAGTCAAATACTCTTGAGAATCCTCCTTTACCCTGATTAGACAAGGCTGTGCTCCCTTCTCTGGCTTAATATCCCTTTCTCGAAGAACCAGACCACAGATCGGACCGGAAAAAGCCAATTTTTCTGAAGGGTTTTTCCCCCAATAGAGTTGATAACTTTTAAGAATCTCTTCTCCTTTAGGGAGATAAATTTTTAGATCCCCACTGATTTCATGTGCGTTCGGATCAGTATCTTCAAAATGCAGCCGCACTCCAGAGAGATTGATCCAGGATTGAGCCTGTATGCCTCCGCAAATCCCCGACGATAAGCATAAAATCAGGCAGATCAATCGCAAACACTTGTGGGAGAAAAAGAAAAACCGGTAATATCTCATTATTCGTTTTGGATGACTCGAAATTCCTAAATTTGGGGTTTTCGGAAAAACCGGGTCTGTAAAAATATTTTCTCTCCCGCTTTAATCTCCACTTTTTTAAAACTCCTTTTTCCAATCACTTCTCCCCCATCTGAGTGATAGTAAACATTCACCCGATAAGCGTCGCCGTCCTGGCTTGCTGGAAGGAACAAACGAACAAGATGAATCCGTTCCGGTAAAAGGCTCCAGTAGCGCATATCGGCTTGATTCACTTGTTCTTTAAACTCTTTATACAAAGAGATTTTTGCAAAAATCTCAGCGACCACGCTTTCAGTCAGGTGCTTGAGTAATTTTTGGCGATTCCATTGGTTGTGATCGTCGAGGGTCTTAACAGCGATTTCTCCCAGGTTTTGCACCAAAAATGCAGATTGGATGCTTTTTGTTCTTTTTGCCAGGTGGACTGCTTCAACCACCGTTCCGCCGATGTTGGTTGGTCTGTTGGATAACCGGGCATATTTAAGCTGGTTGATGTCCATAAGGCTTAGTTCTGGTAGCGATAAATTCTTTTGCCGTTTCAGTGGCATTAATCCATTGAAACTGACCAGCACCAGTTCGCCAAATTTTTTCCTATCATATTCAGGCACACTGGATGTTTTGAGATTAAATTGCTGGTGCACCTTTTCGTAGGCATCAAGCCCAACAGTGCGAGCAACACGTGCTTGATCCAGGATCAATTGAAAAGGAACCGGAGTTTTATAATGAAAAGAGTATTTTAAATAAAACTCATGAGCGTTTGAATAGGAAACCAGCGCATTTTCCCATTGCCCATCCCACTCAAGCATAATGCCGTTGAGATAGTGCCCAAAGGCGTCTTCGCGATAGATCTCGTTTCTTCCCAATAGCAAAAGTGTATCGATCAGTGCGGGATTCACGTTGCTCAATTGATTTTCAAGAAAAGCCCTGGCTTGAGCCTTTTCTTCAAATCTTCGATTACCCAGTGCGCGCAGTTTTTGATAGATTTCACTGGCTTGTTTGTAAGAAACCAGTTCGTGGTATTCTCCGCTCAATAGACTATTTAGTTTAGCGGGATTCCAGTAGAAATCTTTTAAAAAACCGTCTTCTCCTGTTTGCTCATACTCGTTGTATTTATCCAGGAGTTGCCGAAATTCAATTAAAGCGTTGTCCCTTTTTCCCTGATAGGCGAAGTTTAAAGCCATAATGATATAGAGCATATTTTTTTCATAAATCTCTCCTTCGTAATCAAGTGCGGTGTGATTGAAGAGCCAGCGCAGTGCTTCTTTGGACAATCGCCGAGCGTAACGGCACTCAATTAAATCTTTTGCCTCAGTAAGGTAAGCATTGCTGCGAGAGTAGAGTTCAATATTCCTTTCCAGACCCTCATAACAGGAAGTCTTCTTATTTCGTGTAAGGCTGTGCTCAACGGCTTGTATGTTATAAAGCATCCCTAATTCCAATGACTCCACCAAGGAGTCCGATAGCAACCCTTGTTTGATTGTTGTAGAGCGACATTTATCCGGGAGGGATCTACCCATTACAATTGCTTCGATTTGTCGTTTGGTGAGTGCAAAATTGCCAGGAAGACCTTTGATGAATTCATCCAAGCCTATTTCTTCGTCGATCAAACGTTTTATCTTTTCGTCAAGGGATTTGTTCTTGGTTTCTTCCTTTCTTTTTTCAAACACTTTTATGGCGTCTGAATAAGTCGCCGGACAAAGCAGCTCCTCTTCGATAGAGGTCAAATGATCTGTGGGAGGAAGAAAACCACCCTCTGTATTTTCTTCGGTATAGTCTTGCCACCAAAATTGAATGCTGGGGTTTCCTCCTTTTTTGGGCAATATGACAACACATCCTCCTATCAGTACTAATAAAAGGAAGGACATGAGTCCTCTGAAGAAAGATACCGGTCTAACAGGGTTGGTCACCATCGCCACCTCTCTCTTTCAATAGTAATGGGTTGGGTTCGGTAAATATCGGCCCAAAGGATGGTTTCATCCAAAAGATTCTGCAATTCCAGTGTCACTACGAATTGTTTGAGCATGTGAGAACGGGTTCTCTGGTTGTGGGTCGTGAATTTACCCTTTAGTGCAAAGCAGGATTCTTCAAGCGACGCTTTATCCAAAGCATTTATTGTGGCAATCCCCTTGTTTTTAAGCCTCAGTTGGAGTTCTTTTACGAAGTCATTCAACTCAAAATGGCATCCGCTTTGATTGTCCAGGGTGATTGCTACTGAACATGCTGAGGTTTGCTTATGGAATTTCTCGGTTGGTATGACTTGAAAAAAACCAGACATCAGCTCGGAAGCAGTTTGCTTGAGATCAATCGCTTTAGCGCATTGACTGGGTAGAATAAGTCGGTGCGAAGAATCTTCCACCGAGCTGCATCCTGTTATCACCAAACATCCCAGAATGATTAAATTTAGAATAAGCCCCATTCCTTTTTTCATAAAACCCCCTGATCAAATGTTATTAATTTTTCGATTTCATAATAATCTGTCCAAAAAATTTCACGACTTTCTATATGGACCAGTTCCAGGATGGTTTTGTAACGCCTGATTTGCTTGTTGCTCGACAATTGTTGGGCAAAAGTTATCCTTCCTCTTAGGATAAAATGTGGCGGCGTCGCTTTTTTGGGGGCAGGACAATTTAACTTTTGGGAAGTCTTCTCGCATTTTTCAAGCCATGTTAGTAACTCATCATTATTGGCGGGAATCACAAAAATACCTCTTCCTCTATTGATCATTTCCTTTTTCAAATCCTGTGTGAGCTCATCGGTGTTTATAATTTCTTTGGTTTGGTTCTGGATTTTTCCAATCACAATGATCGGATGTTTGACACCTAGACCTTGGTAAGCTTCCCAGTGAGGGCTTTTTTTAAATTTATTCCACCAACTCAATTGTTGAGTCGCTATTCTTTTTATCGCTTGTGACGTCTTCCGATAATCGCAGCCTGTGAAAGTCCCGGTTAAGTCCAAACACTCTCCAGATCTAATTTGACTCACGTTGGAGGCACTACATCCAGACAAGGCGACTAATCCTAAAATTATTAGAAATCGTATTAACTGACGCCAACATGACATAACATTCTCCATCTATCAAAAAATCCCACACACTGCTTTCAAAAGGTGATGGGAGGCAAATCTTTTAAGGTGATAGAAGATGAGCCTTGATGAGCGACTATTGATTTGTCAATGGTATGGTAATCGGTCCAAAAAATCTCTCGGCTTTGCAGATGAATCAGCTCAAGAGTTGTTCTATAACGCCTGGTTTGTTGATTGCGTGCACGTTGTTGTAAAAGAGTGACTCGTCCTTTAATGAGGAAGTGTCCAGGAGTGGCGCCTTTGATTTTTGGGCACTTTCTTGGGTCTGAGTATTTTTCGCATTGATTAATCAGGTTGGTGACTTCCTGGTCGCTCGACTCAATTACAAAAACACCCTTGTTCTGATTGATCATTTCCATTTTCAACTCTTGAGTGAATTCATCAGTGAACAAGCCCTCACCGGTTTTATCTGTGATGGTTCCAATCATAATGATTGGTTTTTTCATCCCTCGTTTTTTGTATTCAACCCAATGAACGCTCCGCTTGAAACGTTCCCACCAGTTCATTTCCTGGACTTGGTACGACATTCTTTTCATAGCCGCCGATGTTTCTCGATAATCACAGCTGGTGAACGTTCCGGTTAAATCCCGGCATGTTTCCCTTATGTCTCGTGTCACCTGGGCTTGGGCATGGGCATTCTTTGAAAAAACTTCTAATAAAATGACACAACACATTGTGATTATAACTAACTGTAGCTTATTGTTTGTTTCGCTCATCACTGACTCCATTTGGCAAGTTTTATCCAATGTCACCTCTTGCAAAAAAGAACTTTTCTATCGCAAGAGATCTCTTGTTTTTCCAATGAGTTTGTAAAAAGTGTTTTGAAGCCTACCGTGAACTCGTTGCTCGTTTAACCTTCTGTAACAAAACACCAGAATGATCTCAGCAAATAGATTTTTCGTACTTTTTCGTGGATTTCTCAAATTGTTATTCCAGCTTGAATGGGTAGCCTCCAGTAATTTAAAAAGCATAGAATGAACAGAATATTAATATTTTTTGAATTCATGGCACGCTATTGGCAAAAATAATTAAAAACTTGATTGCAAGCAGAATTAAACAATCAGATAAAAAGGAGCCCCAATGAGAGTAAAAGAATTATCCGCTTTAGAAATTTGGAAAATGGATAAACCTGAAGTAAAAGCAGTTGAACAAGCCAGAACTGCAAAAAAAACAGATAAATCATTGAAAATCGAAGTAACCACCTTATCCATTGTTTTCCTGGTGTCTTGTGCTGGTTTGGCTCAGACTCTGTTTTTCTAAAATTCTACTTGTGAGAATCACTCAATACAATTTCGATACGTCGGTGAACTCCCTTATCCTGAGAAAGACGGTTCGGATCCCTCGGGCTGGGTTGGTTGTCCGCATGGCTTTCGGTGACAATCTTTTGTTTATCCAGTCCTTCCTCAATGAGTAATTCAGCAACAACCGTTGCCCGCATCGCTGCTAATTCAAAAT
>JANQHV010000234.1 GCA_028282505.1 SAR324 cluster bacterium
GATAAGCAGGAGTATCCCATGACACCAACACAGATGACTCAACCAATGCAAAATAGAACAATAGTGCTTTTTCAAATAAACCGGGGATTATGCTTATCCTTATTTTTATCCTTGTTATTACCCTTGTTGTTATTTGAATAACCGATTGCCAGCAATTGAGAAAAATTTGAATTGTGGGCTTTCGGCCCACAGTTGAAAAAGCCGTGGGCCAACAGTCCACGGCTTTTTTTTTGCCCTTTTTATATTTCAGGAGAAGTTATGAAAACCATGCCCATTGAAAATTATCGCCCATATCCTAAAGTAAAACTCCCCAACCGCCAATGGCCTGCTCGGTCTATTGAATCGTCACCAATCTGGTGTAGCGTTGATTTGCGTGATGGCAACCAGGCATTGAGCAACCCCATGAACATCGAACAGAAACTAGAGATTTTTAATTTGTTGGTAGAACTGGGTTTCAAAGAAATCGAAATTGGATTTCCTGCCGCAGCAGATGTTGAATTTTCATTCCTCCGAAAACTGGTTGAAAACCATCTCATCCCTGAGGATGTGACGATTCAGGTCCTGACACAACCACGCGATCATTTGATTGAGAAAACCTTTGAGGCCATTGAAGGCGTTCCAAAAGCCATTGTCCATCTTTATAACTCAACTTCCGCAGTACAGCGGCGGGTTGTGTTCAATTCGGATCGTAAAGGAATTATTGATATTGCAGTGAAAGGTGCTCAGTTCGCAAGTGATTGTGTCAATTCACTCAAAGGAACCGAAGTGGCCTTTCAATACTCACCAGAAAGCTTCACTGGCACAGAATTGGATTTTGCTGTAGAAATTTGTGAGGCAGTGATGGATGTTTGGCAACCGACCCCCGAAAGTCCAGTTATTCTGAATCTTCCAGCCACCGTAGAAATGTCCACTCCGAATATTTTTGCTGATCAAATCGAATGGTTTGGTCAACGCCTCCGCAATCGAGAATCGGTGATCCTGAGTGTGCACACTCACAATGATCGAGGAACCGGGGTTGCTGCCAGCGAATTGGCCTTGATGGCTGGTGCTCAACGTGTGGAAGGCACGTTGTTTGGGAATGGAGAGCGTACAGGGAACTTGGATATTGTCACAATGGCCTTGAACATGTTTTCTCAAGGAGTGGACCCCAAGCTCGACTTTTCGGATATCCAAAAAATTGTCGAAGTTTATGAAAGATGTACAGGTATGTTTGTCCATCCACGGCATCCTTATGCCGGGGAACTGGTCTATACGGCATTTTCTGGATCACACCAGGATGCGATTCGGAAAGGCATGCGAGCTCTCAAAAAGCAGCCTTCTCAAAACTGGGAAGTGCCTTATCTGCCAATCAATCCTCAAGATGTTGGACGTACTTACGAATCCATTATCCGTATCAATAGCCAATCGGGAAAAGGTGGTGTGGCTTATGTGATGGAACAGGAGTTTGGCTATCAACTCCCCAAACCCATGCATCCTGAATTTGCTCAGGTCATTCAAGAAGTTTCCGAAAAGACCGGAGAAGAGGTGTCCTCCAGCGTGATCCATCGTTGTTTTCAAGAAGAATACCTGTTGGCTCAACAGCCAATGGAGCTAAAAAATTGTCAGATTCACACCAACTCTCCCACTAATGAATCCTCTGAGACCACAAAAGTTTCAGCTTCTATCCAAATAGACAGCCAGGAAAACTTGTTTACAGGAACCGGGAATGGGCCCATTGATGCCTTTTGTAATGCCATCCGCAAAAATGAGGACATCGATTTTAAACTGGTTTCTTATCATCAACATGCTCTGGAGGAAGGTTCCAGTGCTCATGCCGTGGCCTATGTGCAGGTTGAAGCAGAAGATAAAAAATATTTTGGAGTCGGTAAAGACACCAATATCAGTCTGGCTTCTATTAAATCGGTATTGAGTGCAGTCAACCGGGCATTTGTTGCAAAAGGAAAGATCAAAAAGGAGGTGAATCAAGCTGCTTGAATAATCTGGTATTGATTCCTGGACTAGTTGATTTGGCTTTACAAACCATTGGGAATGGATAGATAATGAAAACTTGCATCAAATGGGTTTGTTAGTGCAATCAAATTGGCGGGAATGATACCAGAAATGCAGGAAAACAACAAAGCCAGGCAACAGCTGTTCGAGGAGCTAGAGGAGAGGAAGCATCAGGAGGTGGAAGAGGCACTTCGTGCCAGTGAAGGGAGATATCGTCTTTTATTTGAAAGAAATCTCGATGCCTATGCCTTTCACAAAATCATTGTAGACGAACACAACAAGCCGATTGATTATGTCTTCCTGGAAATCAATGAGAATTTTGAAAAATTTACAGGCTTGAAACGGGATGACGTCATTGGTAACCGAGTGACCACCATTATTCCTGGTATTGAAAATGCGGAACCTGATTTGATTAGCCTGTATGGAGAAGTGGCCTTAAATGAAGGACAGAAACGATTTGATCTGTATTTTCAACCATTTGAAAAATGGTATAATGTCTCTGTCTATAGTCCCGAAAAGGGATATTTTGTTGTTTTGTTTGAAGACATTACAGAGAGAAAACGAATATCAGAAGAACTGGAACAACAGGTAGAAAAGAGGACTCACGAATTAAAGGAGTCCTTGGAAAAATTGAGGAAAACCCAGGATCAATTGATTGTTCAGGAAAAACTGGCTTCATTGGGAACAATTACTGCTGGTATTGCTCATGAAATCAAAAATCCTTTAAATTTTATCAACAATTATGCGGAGCTTTGTGAGGAGTTCCTGCTGGAGTGTGAGCAAAAAATTGATCAGCAAAACAACAAGATCGATCTTGTCTGCAAGAAAGAGATCGCTGAAAGTTTTGAGAATTTAAAACATTCGACCAAAGTCATCAGTGAACATGGCAAGCGGATAGAACGGATTATTCGAAGTATGCTCCTGCATTCAGGAGGAAAAAAGGGAGAACGGGAACCCACTGATTTGAACTGTTTGCTGCATGAATACGCCAATCTCTCATATCATGGAGTGAGGGCACAACATTTTTCATTCAGTGCCGCCATCGACAACGATTTTGATGATTCCATTGGATTGATCGATACGATCCCTCAAAATTTGGGTCAGGTATTTTTGAATATTTTCAATAACGCTTTTGATGCACTGCTGAAGAAACTGGAAACCCGGGAATCCAAGTTTATTCCCAAATTGTGGTTGGTGACAAAAAATTTCGGAGAACATGTAAAAATCCGCATCAAAGACAATGGAATCGGAATACCAGAAGACATTGCTTCCCAGATTTTTTTGCCCTTCTATACCACCAAACCACCAGGACAGGGAACAGGATTGGGGTTATCCATCAGTCATGAGATCATTGTCCAGCATGGAGGTAAGATTCAGGTGAACACCAAAGAAGGAGAATACACCGAGTTCATTATCACACTTCCTAAATATTGCTAAGAACCTGTTTGGAAAAGATGGTTCGTTACGAAAAATCGATCTCGTTGAGCGGATTTTTGAGAAAATTTAAGGCGAATAGCCAGACTATTTAACGAAAATTTTCTCAAAACAGACGCCAATGAGGCGGTTTTGCAGTAGAATCAGGTTTTTCAAACAGGTTCTAAGGAAGGCGACAGAAATAACTTACACGAATTTGCGCAGGATTTTTTTCGATTTTCAAGCGGTCCGTCGATAC
>JANQHV010000238.1 GCA_028282505.1 SAR324 cluster bacterium
ATATCGACGATCTTCTTACCAATTTTTCCTGCAGTACGTCGTAATGCCTCAGCATCCACCTCTGCTTGCTCTCCCAGACCTGCTAATAAAATTCTTGGAATATTGGTAGAATTGGTGAACACCAACTCGATCTGACCTGTTTTCCCAGAAAATCCCCCCAGTTTGACAACTTTTTTCAGCAAACGATGGAATGATTTTGGCAATTGATCCAGATAATTGGTATCTTTGCTAATCTCTTTTGGTAAAAATACCACAAGGCATTCAGCTCTTGCATTCTCAACAGTCTGGGTTTTGTAAGCAAATGTAATGTTCATGGCTTTCCTGCACGATGATTCAAACAATTTTGATTGGACGCAGATAAACGCTGATTAACAGGGTTTCCAGGGCCTGTCAAAGAGGGAAGACTATATTGATAGATTGCTATTGTGGTGCACTGCCCCCCACAAGAATTTATTACTTTTCTCAGTGCCTCTGTGTCTATACAGTTCGGTTTAAGTTATTTTGAAGGATAGTTTCATTTTAGAACGAAACTAATTAATATGCTGTTTTGGGAAGGATAAAACAAGCTAAAAAGAAAAGTTGATCACTTGCATTTTCGATCAGGAGGTCGATTTAATCCTGCCTGCCAAATATTCTTGCAAGCAGATAAGATCAACGCATCAACTCCAAATAACTTTTTAAAACGTAATTTATACTATATCTTCTCTCTGAACAAAACGGAGCGTCATGGATACTTCAATTATAGCTTATGGCAGCTTGCTCAATCCCTCAGAACAAGCAAAACGCTATTTTCGTAACGCAATACCCGTTAAGGTGTGTGGTTATAGAAGAATTTTTAACCAGGAACCCAGTTGGAGAAAAAATCAAGGAAAAGAAATTGCCGTCCTGAATATAGAAATTAGCACCCATGACTGGTTCAATGCTATCGTGTTACCACAAATCCCTCGTTTTCATTTGAATTCTCTGAAAACAAGGGAACGGGGATATCATTTGATTTCAGTTCCCTCCTCATCAATTCAAGCATATACAAAACCCCTAATAAATCATTGGAAATACTCGACTTTCATAGGAAAGGCAGAAAAATTAAATAGCCATCTCGATCCGAATTTAGAATATCTTGAGGTATGCCTGAAGGGAGCATGGCTATGGGGAAGAGTCTTCTTTGAGGATTTTTTATCAACAACTTATTTAGGAAACGGAAGCCTCATCAAAGATAATGTCAAATACGAAGGTATTTTTAGAAATATCGCACAAATGGATATACCAGATCATTTACCTCTCGCTTCGCTATGGATAAATGACAAGTGATCAAGACCAGTAGGCACTCCAGTCTCTTTTTCATGCAAAATACTGTTCAATGACTTCAATGACCATTTGAACATCATCGGTCGTGATATCCTGGTGAGTGACAAAACGGAGTGTGGGAGAGGGAGTGATCAAGATACCATTTTCTCGTAAATATTCTGCCAAGGGAACTGGTTCTATATTAACCAACTGGGTAAATACCATATTGGTTTGAATGGATTGGGGGTCGATCAAAAATTCCTCTATGCCAGCCAATCCTTGTCCCAACAATTTTGCATTGTGATGATCTTCTGCCAAACGTTCGACCTGATTTTCCAGGGCAATGATTCCTGCGGCAGCCAAAATACCCGCCTGCCTCATTCCTCCCCCAAGTACTTTACGCCATCTTCTTGCTTTCTGGATCAAGGCTGATGTGCCACAAAGCACAGAGCCGACAGGAGCCCCCAGTCCTTTAGACAAGCAAATGGATATCGAATCAAAATGTTGGCTGATTTCTGTAATGGGAACCTTCAATTTGACAGCCGCATTGAATGCTCGGGCTCCATCCAAGTGGATAGACAAGCCTTTTTGTTTGGCAAGTGCAGAAGCTGTCGCTAAATAATTCAAAGGCAGCACTTTTCCCGCCTGTGTATTTTCCAGGCAGAGCAATCGTGTGCGGGCAAAATGAACATCATCCTGTTTGATGGTTTGTTCAACTTTTTCCAAATTCAGTGATCCATCTGGTTCAAAATCCAAGGGTTGGGGTTGGATACTGCCTAACACCGCCCCGCCTCCACCTTCATATTTGTAGGTATGGGCTTCTTGTCCGACGATGTATTCATCACCTCTTTCACAATGACTGAGCAATGCCAACAAATTGGACTGTGTCCCACTGCAAACGAATAGAGATGCCTCAGTTCCCAGTCTCTTGGCAGCAAGTGCTTCCAAATGGTTGATAGTGGGATCATCTCCATAGACATCATCTCCTACAATAGCCGTTGACATTGCCGCACGCATGGCAGCCGTTGGTCGTGTTACAGTATCACTTCGTAAATCAATGAATTCTTTTATGGGCATAGTGTTCCTGGTGTTTTGTTGATTTCAAAATCATACAAATTTGCCTTGAAAAATGGTCTCTCCAATTAATGAAGTTATGAATATAAAATGCTTCATCATCTAAAATGGCTCCAGCTTCAGTCAAGATAATAAGTGGCAGTGAATCCCGCCAGGATCAAGAAACCTGACAGCAACAAAATGGTCTGACGTGAAGATGAAGAAAACGGATAAGAGTTCATGTTGAGGAGGGCTCAATCTCTTCAATTATCGATTTAAGAAAAAAGAAAGTAGTCTGCACCACTGAAAAAACAGGTACTGCCAGCAAAGCCCCTGGAATTCCGGCCACATATTGCCCAGCCATGAGTGCAAAAACGACTAAAGCTGGATGAATGTGCGCTGCTGTTCCAATGATTTTGGGATTAAGGATGTTGCCTTCTATAAAATGAATGAACAAAATCCAGCCCACAATAAAAAAAGCGGTTGGTACAGAAACAGTAAGAGCCATAATCACAATAGGCACTGACGAAAGAAAGGTACCAAAAATTGGTATCAAAGAACAAAGGGTAGCAACCAGAGACAAAGTGAAGACAAACGGCACATCAAATATCAGTAAACCCACTCCTGTAAAGGCACCATTGACCAGACAAATAATGATTTGTCCGCGCACAACACCATTGAGTCCTAAGTCTAGTTTACGTAAAAATCGTTCATATCCTTCATGTTGTTCTGGTAAAAAGAGCGAGCGACCAAACCGCAAGACTCGATCCACATCTACTAAAATGAATGCAGAAACCATCAATGTGAGAAAGAGGGTGAAAATAGATCCGGCAATTTCTGTTAAAACTTGACGTCCCAGGTTTAAAAAATCGACCATATCTGCCTGAAATCGTTGCAAACCATGCTGTATTGCCGAGGAAATGTGTTTACGCAAATCCACGTTATTGCTGGGTTTTTCCTCTTGGTTGAGTTCTTTCCGGTGAGGAATGATTTCCATTTTCCCAGAGTCCAGGGAGCGTATTTCATAAGTATAGTGTTCCAGAGCCGCAATATAAGGAGGAATTTCGGGGGAAATTGCCTGATTTTTTGGAAGTGAAGAAACAATCTTAGGAGGTTCTTCTTCGAATTCCTCTGTGTGAGGAATCATAGTCACCCAATGATTCAATTTCTTGTTGATTTCTGGCAACCACTGTTGAGAAGCTTCATTCACGGCTTGTGGTAGCTCTTTGAGCATTTGGGTGATTTCATTGGATAAGTTGGGTATTAAATAAGACCCTCCTCCAACCAGTGCACTGCAAATAATCGTGTAGATCAAAATAACAGCTAATCCACGAGGCATCTGCCTGTTCTTAATTTTCCAGCGATGCATGTGGCCGATGACAGGGGCTAAAACATACGCCAAAAAACAGGCCAGGATGAAAGGAAACAGGATCTGCCTCAAAAAAATGATAATCCCAATAAAGGTAGCAAACAGAAGCATGAAAATACTGAATCGCCCCCATTTTTGAATAAAACGAATCAGCATAAAAAATTACCTCATATAGTTGTGTTTTAGTTGTCTACATACATTTCTTGTGAAGAACCCTAAACACCAATGAGGCGTTTTTGCAGCAGAATCAGGTTTTTCAAACAGATTTTTATATGTATGATCGTGATCAAAAGGCCAGCGCGTAGACCGTAGTATACCCGGCAAGCGTTCCAGGATATGGTAATACCATAATGGATGAAAAGATAACAAACTCAAATTAATACCAGAGCAAGGAAAACATTCCAGTATTTAATCACCAAATTGTCATAGAATATTTGGCATGTATCAAAATGATTAGAGGTAGAAACAGGGTTTGTTTTTATGTTGACAATTTTAGGTTTTTGGAGATTGTTAAACACTAAAATTGAATTTAACAGCTTACGGCCTGTCATTATGAGTTGAACATGGGAAAGTACAAATTGGGAGTTGGTCATATTTCCAACTATTTTATCGTTTCGTCACTCTGCGGCGGAATGTTGACCAGGACGCTCTGTGTCTTGTTTGATCGGAGAGCGGTTGAAATTTATATTTCCACACAGAAAGTGCGAACGATTTCAGGTAGTCGGAAATATGGTCAACTTCGCAAATTGGCTGTTATTTTTCTGATAACTGTTGCCATGATGGCTTTTAGTGAAAAGTCAATGGCAGATGAAATTCGTGTCGCCGTGGCCAGTAACTTCACCAGTGCCATAAAAGTCATTGCAGAACGCTTTGAAGCAAGCACAGGACATCAAGTGACGTTATTGTTTGGTTCTACGGGCAAGCACTATGCACAAATCAAAAATGGTGCTCCGTTTGATATTTTCTTGGCTGCTGATGTACGCCGGCCCAGATTATTGGAGAAAGAAGGTATTGCTATATCTGGAAGCCGCTTCACCTATGCCATAGGCAAAGTGGTACTTTGGAGCCCCAAGCCAGGTTATGTGGATTCTGAAGGCAAGGTTTTAGAAAAGGGAAAATTTCGTTATCTGGCCCTTGCTAACCCCAAACTGGCTCCTTACGGCAAAGCCGCACAGGAAATCTTACAACGACGTAAAGTATGGGATAAGATGAGGGGCCGTCTGGTGCGTGGGGAAAACATCAATCAGACATTCCAGTTTGTCAAAAGTGGCAATGCCGAATTGGGTTTTGTGGCCTATTCACAATTGAAGCATCCTGGTTCGTCTTTTGAAGGCTCTTTTTGGGAAGTACCACAGGCGCTCTATACGCCAATTGAACAACAGGCCGTTTTGTTGAAAGACACGGAGTTGGCTCGCTCCTTTCTAGTATTTATCCGGAGCGAGGAAATGCGTGAAATGATTCTTAGATATGGGTACGGTCTTTAGTATAACATGTCCCCTGATTTACTAGGCAAGCCCTTGCGTCATATGGAGCCAGTTATTGTGAGGACCGGATGGTACGTTGTTATATCCACCTTCTTGAAGGGTGCAAGGGTACCAGGTATTCACAATCGGTACCTGCTGGTTGTTCTTCGCTACAGACCAACAGATCGCTTGGCGCGTTTGGTTTTGCCATGTTATACAGTTATTTCCGTTTTCCTGTGTGCATACTTGTGCCGGTGTGCCACCAATGGCTGCACGATGTGACCCTCCCTCGTGACAATCGAATTCGGCCATTCTCGACTCAATGTACCGTGCTGCCCTCTGAGCATCTGCTGCATTGCGCCAGAAAGTTTTACTCAAGTCGTTCGATCTATCCGGATGGCCGATAACGTGAATACTCGCATGTCCCCCGATGTTCTTGTTTGCCTGAATACTAGCCAACGAATTCCTTACGCTCTGTGCATTACACGCTGCAAGTTGCACCTCAGCGACAGGGTGGCGAGAGTGCTCGGATTGAGTGGGATCGTGCTTCAATCCAGGATTTTTGAGTGAACACGACAGACTGATCGGCTTGGGTAGTTTCATAATTAACCTCTGTGCGATTTTCGTTATCATTATATAATGCTAGCATCATTACTATGATAGCAAGAAGAGAATCTCAATAATAAAGATGGTTGAACGGGAATCTTTGTCATTAAAATGCCTGTAGGTAGAAGTCTTCATTAAGAATAAAGGATGCTCTACAAAAAAACTTGGTGAATTCTATGCAAAACTTGGAACAATTCAGGATTGTTACCAATTTTTTCGATCTTGTAAGAACCTGTTTGGACAAAGATGGTTTGTCGCGAAAAATCGATCTCTTTAGGCAGATTTTCCCAAGAAAAACTGCCCTCTTACTTGGCATTTTTCCAGTTTGTTCATAATGTCCGTAAACGTGGAAAAGCCCTGTTAGGAGCAATCGTTAGTGTTTTGTTAAACTAGGCCCCCGGAATCAAAATTTTATCGTTGAATGGAATCAGTCTGCTCACCCTTTCAACTGGAAACAAAAATCATTTGACAAAATTATGTCAAAAACAAACCTCAAAATGGC
>JANQHV010000259.1 GCA_028282505.1 SAR324 cluster bacterium
TGTACTGGAAAACGAGTCCCATACAAAGCTGTATAGAGAGAAACCTCTCCTTCGGTTACCGTACGTGGGGTAGCATGAATGATTTTCTGGCCGAGGGAAAAATCCTCAAAATAATTACCGGGGTTGGTTTTATTGCTCATTGTTTTATCTCCATAATTAAAGAACTGACGTTATGTGAGTGAAATTTGCGAAAAGCCTCTTTCTAAGTCATTGCAAATAATTCTAATAAGAAATTCCCACAGTTTTAAGAAAGGCGCACTTTTCGCTAAAAATATACACACAACAGGAGTAACTTAACAATCATTTTTCATCAGAAGACTCCAGAAAAGTCTGTGCCTCTTCTTTACGCTCAAAAATATGAGGAGCGATATCCCTCTCCGAAAAATACTGATCCAGTTTCATGCGCATGAAAGCACTGGTCGCGTAGCGGGTGATGGTTGTGTAGTAGTGTTTCAACATATGACGGTCCATATCGGCGTAATCATCATAGATGTCTTCGTTGATTTTGAATTCATCATAGTTGATAAAAACACCAACCCGCTTGCCAATACTCTTGCATTGCTCTTCCAGCAGTGTCTGCAATGTCTGGATGTCTTCTTTGACACGCACATACCATCCTCCCAGGTTGATAAAGAGGATATTACGGCTTGGGTCATAACTGATCCGTTCCTGCAACTTGAGATTGAGCAGTTCGGATTCCAGTTCCATAGGCCCTTCACGGAAGATACGCAAATCCATGGGAATCGGATCCCGGATCTTGGGTTTGAAATCCATATGGGCCAGAATGTCTCGTTCAATATCAATGCCTGGAGCCACTTCGGTCAATACCAGTCCTTTGATTCCGCGCCTGAACACACACCGTTCCGTAACATAATAGACAGGTTGGTAGCGCACGACTGAAAAATCTCCACTGAAGGAAACTTGCTTGACTTGTTTGACAAACTTACGGCTACGTCCCTCTTGAAGGATTTTCAGTTTACCATCTTCAATACTGACTTTGAGACCACCGGCTGTGAAGGTTCCGGCAAAGACCATAATACGGGCGTGCTGGCTGATATTGATGAAACCGCCACAGCCAACCAACCGGGTTCCAAAACGACTGACATTGACATTGCCTAACTCATCACATTCTGCCATGCCCAGACAAGCCATGTCCAGGCCACCACCATCATAAAAATCAAACTGTTGATTTTGATCGAGAACCGCATCGACATTCACCCCAGCCCCAAAGCTAGAACCACTGGCCAGTACTCCTCCCACGGTGCCTGCTTCTGACGTGAGGGTGATGTATTGGGTGATTTTTTCTTCGTTGGCCACAGAAGCCACACCTTCAGGGATACCAACTCCCAGGTTGACGATTCCGTTGGGTGGTAATTCAAAAGCAGCGCGGCGAACAATGATTTTGCGGGCATCCAGAGGCATTGGAGTAAGAGATTCCAAAGGAACCTTAATCTGACTGGCCAAAGCTGGATTGTACAGTGTTCCATAATTCATCATATGGTGTTCTGGTTTGTCTGCCACCACCACACAGTCAACCAATATGCCAGGAACTTTGACATGTTTGGCATTGAGGGATCCTTGCTGTGCGATTCGCTCCACCTGAGCAATCACAATCCCTCCACTGTTTTTAACGGCCATGGCCTGAGCCAGATTGTCCAGGGTGAGAGCTTCTTTTTCCATGGTGATGTTTCCTGATGGATCGGCGGTAGTGCCACGAATGAAAGCGATATCGACCGTGCCCACTTTGTAAAAAAGCCATTCTTCACCCTCAATTTCTACCAAATTGACGATATCTCTGGTAGTGATTTCGTTGATTTTGCCTCCTTCCAGGCGCGGATCAACAAAGGTGTGTAAGCCTACCTTAGAAAAAAATCCGGGCTTGCCAGCTGCTCTGGTGCGGTACAATTGGCAAATCACACCCTGGGGTAGGTTGTAAGCGAAAATTTTGTTATCAAGGGCCAGCTTGGCTACATCTGGCATCCTTCCCCAGTTTCCTGCAACCACTCGCCGCAGCAAACCTTCATGTCCCAAACGATTGGTTCCCTGCTTTCCGTCAGCCTGTCCGGCAGCAGCAAACAGAGTCAAATTTTTTGGGGAACCTGTTTCTAAAAATCGACGTTCCAGGGCTTCCAGAAGCGTTTCGGGAACACCACTCTGGACAAAGCCATTGGAACAGATGGTATCGCCGTCTTGGATAAGAGCAACGGCTTCATCTGCAGATACAATTTTGTTTCTCATATTTACCTCCTCAAGATACTAAAGTGCTGGCCGAACCGATTACAGTTCAGCAGTGGCCGTCATGGAGGTCTTACCATCAGGGCCTTGAGATTCCAACACAACTTTTCCCTCCTCCAGGGTACCAGTCAATCGAAATGGATGCATATCGAATAAAGGAGCACGTCCTCGAAATGAAAAACCACGGAGTGCCTGTTTGCTGTTACGGTGGGCCAATTGAGCCAGCATGACAGCCGTCAATGGACCATGCACCACCAACCCCGGATATCCTTCTTCACTCATAGCGTAGGGACGGTCATAGTGAATTCGATGCGCATTAAACGTAAGAGCAGAAAACCGAAACAGTAACACCTGATTCGGGACAACGATTTGACTCCAGGCATCCGGAGCCAACTCAGGCATTTGATCCACAGGAACTGGTGCGGGAACTGTGCCTCCAGCTTCCTTATAAACAATGTCTTGTTCCTCTTCGATACAGAGTGTTCCTGCTTGATGAACACGATATTGTACCGTCACAAAAACCAATTGGCCACTTGAGCCTGATTTTTCAGTCACTTTGAGGACTTCCCCCTCCCGCCGGGCAGGTTGTCCGATGATCAACGGTGCATGAAACTTAAGCCGTCCTCCGGCAAACATACGTCGTGGCAATTCCACGGGAGGAAGAAAACCTCCTCGCTCAGGATGGCCATCTTGACTGATTTTTGATCCGGGGACCTGAGGTAAAAAATAAAACCAATGCCATAAAGCAGGAAGTGCGTCACCTTCATTGAGTGACTCGAATTCCTGATCAAATGCAGCATTGGCACTGAGTGCTTGAGAGAGACCGATGGTGTCCTCTCGTTCTTCTTTGGAACCAATCCAATCGCTTAATGGTTTTTTCTCTGTAGTCATGGCGATAACTCCACTGGACCCGCCACAATCCCTTTATCGCGCAGAGTACCGATTTCCTGGTCACTCATGCCGAGAATTCCAGTTAAGATTTCATCGGTATGTTCACCAAGAATGGGAGCACGGTCTGGGGTTTGACGTTCTATGACACCAAAATCGAGAGGAGAACCAGGTACGAGATATTCACCGATGCCTGGCTGCTCCAATGTGTGAAACATAGGATTTTCGTTTGAAACGCGGGGATCTTCATGCACCAACTGCCAGAAATTCTGGTATTTCTCCCAGCAAACGCCAGTTCCTTTAAATGCTTCTGTTATTTCTGCCAATGTGCGCTGAGAACACCACTCTTGCAGTGGTTTAGTGATAGCTTCTCTACCTCTGAAACGATCACCTTCTTTCGTGAAGTCATAACCCAGTTTTGCTTCAATGGCACTGAACGTTTCGGCCAAGCCAGTTGCTTTGCCAAGTTCTTTCCACATCTTCACAGTAACACCTGTAATATAAATACGACGCCCATCTTTGGTTTCGAAATCATGGCCGTACGCTCCATACAGGTAGTTACCATAGGGTTGCCGTACCTCTTTATTGATCTCCACTTCCTGGAGGCATCCGATATGACCAGCCATCGCAAAAGCGATGTCGGAAAGAGCTAGCTTGACCAGTTGTCCTTCTCCGGTGCGAGTGCGATGCCTCTCGGCAGCTACCATTGCCAAAGCCAGATGAATTCCTGCAATGGCATCCCAGGCTGGGAAAAGGTGACTGGTTGGATTGTGTGTACCATCCGGGTTGAGAGGACCGGTAACATCGGGAAAACCCGCCGCACAGTTGATCGTATAATCCACCGCATTGGACCCATCCGAGCTACCCAGCAGATTGACCATGATCACATCGTCCCGCTTCTTTTTGAGCTCTTCATAGCTCATCCATCCCTTTCTGGCAGGAAAGTTGGTCAAAAACATACCATTGCCCGGTCCGGGTGCTGTGATCAAGTTGGTGATGATCTCCTGACCTTCTGGAGTGCGTGCATCAATAGCGAGGGAACGCTTTCCAATATTCATTCCGGCCCAAAACAGACTTTTTCCCTCTTTGGTGATGGGCCAGCGGCGTGCATCGAGACTCCCTTTGATGGGATCAAAACGGATCACATCGGCTCCGAGTTGTCCCAGGGTCATGCCGCCGAGTGGTGCGGCTACAAAGGCCGAAGCCTCAATAATCCGCATACCATCCAGTATTCCATACATAATTAACCCCCTGTTAATTTAGTTTAGATAAATGCGAATCCGAAGTTAAAATTTTTATTGTAAAATCAACATTTTGTAAAAACCAATTTGTCATACCGGACTCGATCCGGTATCCAGAACATCCTGATAAATTGATAGATTCCGGGTCAGGCCCGGAATGACACAATACTTCAGCTCCGGATTCATAATAATTAGATAATTATTTAGCCACGAAATAACACTAAGTATAAATGTTCACAATAAAGCACACAAACTCACACTCTTAAGTGTACTTTTAAGGAATTGGCCATATATGATAGTGTCAACCACCTTTGTGGTCTTCGCGTTATTAGTGGCTTAATGAATATTCAGTTAAAAACCATACGCCTTGCCTCGTTCTGGATCTTTTTTGGCAACTAATTTTGCCAGATCCACAATCACACTGGCTTGTTTCCAAGTAGCATCATCTTGCATCTTACCATCAATCATGACCGCCCCAGAACCATCTGGCATGGCTTCTAAAATTCGTTTAGCAAATAATACTTCTTTCACTTCGGGACTAAAAACATCCTTGGCAATTTCAATCTGTTTGGGATGTAAAGTCCAGGTACCCACACAACCTTGCAAGAAGGCATTACGAAATTGAGCCTGACAGGCATCGCTGTCCTCGAAATCTCCAAAAGGCCCGTAAAACGCCTTCAGTCCGTTTGCCATACAAGCATCTACCATGCGAGCAACGGTGTAGTGCCAAAGATCCTGTTGGAAGAAAGTTCGCTCACTGCCATCTTCGTTGGCATCAGCTAATACCCCATAGAAAGGGTGACCCCCGCCAACGCGGGTGGTTTTCATGCCTCGTGAGGCCGCTAAATCAGCAGGGCCGAGACTCATGCCATGCATACGTGGGCTAGCTTGGGCGATTTCATTCACATTTTTCACACCTTGCGCTGTTTCTAAAATAGCATGAATCAAGATGGGCTTTTTCACGTTATAGGCAGCTTCCAGTTGAGCTAATAGCTGATCGACATAGTGGATATCCCACGCTCCTTCAACTTTGGGAACCATCAACACGTCCAACTTATTACCCACTTCTTTCACAATTTGGATGATATCTTCCAAACACCAAGGGCTGTTCAAGGCATTGACCCGAGTCCACAACCCTGTGTCTCCAAAATCAACCTCTTTGGCCACTTCAATGAAACCAGCCCGAGCGGCTTCTTTAGCCTCAGCAGGGATGGCATCTTCCAGATTGCCTAGCAACACATCAACCTGCTTGATCATGGAAGGGACTTTGGATCTCATTTTTTCAGATTGTGGTGGAAAAAAATGAATGGTGCGCTCCAGTCTCACCGGCAATTCACGCAACGGCGTTGGCGCTCCGATGGCAAGAGGTTTATAAAAGTTAACTGGGTTTTTCATTTCTGTTTTCTCCTATGCGATTATTTTGATTGATCTTTAGCGGCAGCTTGAGCCGCTTTGTTGACCGTATTTTGAGCCTGGTGGATAGAAGCAATGTCAATCATTTTTCCATCCAGCGTGACTGCACCGGCTCCTTCTTTTTCAGCAATGGCCATTGCTTCCAGGATACGTTCTGCATGCTTCACTTCGGCCTCAGAAGGTTTGAACAATTCATTAGCCAAATCGATCTGACTGGGATGAATCACCATCTTTCCTTCGCAACCGAGGACTTTCGCCCGCTTGGCGCTGGCCATCCATCCATCAAGATCTTTGATGTCAGCAAAAGGTCCATCAATGGGGCGTAGTCCATTGGCACGAGCCGCAGCAACGAGAGTCGCCAGTGTGAAGTGCCACATGTCTCCCCAATGGGTCTCTCTCCCACCAGTTCCATCACCATTGGTCAGAATATGGTAATCCGGATTGGGCCCTCCAATCATCGTGATTTGTGCTCCAGTTGAAGCGGCGTAATCGGCAGAACCAAACAGCATGCTCTCATTGCGAGGCGATGCGCCAGCGATTTCATAAATATTCTGGATACCCAAAGGGGTTTCAACGAGCATTTCAATGCCGATGCGCTTCTGAATTCCTTTAGCCTTCTCAATTTGAGTCAGCAACATGTCCACAGCATAAATATCAGCAGCCGTGCCAACTTTGGGAACCAGAATCAAATCCAGTTTGTTACCGGCTTGTTCGACCAGGTCTACCACGTCTCGGTACATGTAATGGGTATCGAGTCCGTTGATACGAACGGAAACACTTTTATTCCCAAAATCTAAATCGTTGAGGGCCTCAATCACATTTTTTCGTGCCTGTTCCTTCTGGTCTGGAGGAACTGAATCTTCCAGGTCAAAAAAGATGACATCAGCTGCACTTTGAGGAGCCTTCTCAATAAAACGTGATTTAGAACCAGGAACTGCTAATGTGCTGCGATTCAAGCGTGAAGTTCGGGAAGGGATACTGGTAAAACTCATATTGTACCTCTATCAAATGTTTTAGATGATTTCCAAGGATGAATCTACCAGGATTGTGCCAACTTTAGAGCTTCAAGCGGTCCGTCGATACGGCATTGCAAAGGACGCACGGTGCGTTATGTAACCGGAGCAATAACGCTGAAACTCTAAAAAACAACAAGATGAGTAAATTCTTTGCAGGAAATCCCCTTAGGAATGGCAAGCCATGATCCTGGCCAACTTGGCGACAGAAATCACAAAATCATGTTTGGATTTTAGGTTGATCATGGCAATTCGACTCAACGTAAACGAGTGTAAAATCTCTGTCAAGTAGAAAGTAACTCACCCATCGCTGTTTCTCCAAAGACTGATCATCTTTTTCATTCAGAGCATGACAAAACTTCTCCGCTTAAATCTCTGATCAGCCCGTCTATCCTGTTCAGTAGCCAGGTCTACCTTGCTTCTCATGACAGTCTACCTCAAATTGAATAAACGTTTATTTTTCCTGAATAATTTCAAACATCTATTATCAATGATTGGTCTGAATATTTGAATATATAGAGATGCCTTTTCATTCATAGAAATATTGCACGATATGTTAAAAATTTAGTTTTCTAAGAGGGTTTCCCGAAATTATTTCTGAAACGAAAAATCGTCCAGAATGAGGGTGGTTTTGCAGCAGGGTAAGAATTTCGGGAAACCCTCTAACATGCTCCAAATGAACACAAATTTTGAGGTGAAAATATGAAAAAACTGATTCTTCTAATTTATGCCCTCCTGCTAAGTATAATACTCAACGGTTGTGTCACCAGTGGCAACGATGATGACGATGACGATCAGGTGGCCGAAACTGATTTTGTTCTGCAACTGTTGCATTTTGCAGATGTGGATGGAAACGAGCAAACCGCATTGGACGTAGTAGATGAATTCTCCGCATTGGTCGATGCTTTCAAATCAGACACAACTTATGGTTCTCAATCGCTTTTGGTCAGTTCCGGTGATTTTATCATTCCTGGCCCTCGCTTTTATGCAGCGGAACAAACAACCGTCCGCAGTGTGACAGGCAGTAATGAACCAGGGCATGCGGATATTGCCTTCTTGAATGCTATGGGAGTTGCCGCCTCTGCTGTTGGTAACCATGAACTGGATGCTGGCCCCGGGGAATTGGCAGATTCCATTCAAAGTGAAACCTATGAAGAGCAAACATTCCCAGGTTCTACTTTCCCATTTTTATCAGTCAATATAGATTTCAGCGCCGAGGAAGATTTCCAAGTGGGGACGGATGGGGCAGACACGAGTGCTCTAGCGGGCCAGGTCGCCAAATATGCGGTAACAACCGTCAATGGCCAAAAAATAGGTTTGGTTGGTGCTGTGACTCCTGCGCTTTCGGACATTACCACCACAGGCGGTCTTGTTGTAACGCCCGGTGATGGTTGGACCAATGCTCAATTGGCAGCAGAAATCCAAAAATCCGTTGATGCTCTGGTAGCCTCTGGCGTGAACAAAATCATTGTCTTGAGCCACATGCAACAGATTGCTATCGAAAAATCCCTGGCCGAATTGCTCACCAATGTTGATATCATTGTTGCCGGAGGTTCTAACACTCGCATGGGGGATGACAATGATATCCTTTTTGACGGAGATGAAGCTTTTGACGAAACCTACCCTTACGTAACCAGTGGAGCAGATGGCAACCCTACTCTTGTCGTCAACGTGGATGGCGATTATAAATACCTGGGACGGCTGGTCGTCGGCTTCGATGCGGATGGCGTTATTAACCTTTCCAGCTTAGATGAGAGCCTTAACGGAGCTTATGCCTCCACTTCGGCAAACGTTACAGCACTCAATGGTACTGCTAATGAGGAAGTTGTTGCCATCCAGACTGCAATCAATTCAGTCATTAACGAGCAATATGGCAATGTGGTTGGATACACAGATGTTTATCTGGATGGTCGTAGATCCCAGGTACGTACAGAAGAAACCAACCTGGGAAACCTGACAGCAGATGCTAATTTATGGTATGCCAATTTATTATCGGATGAGACAGTACATCTTTCCATTAAGAACGGTGGTGGCATTCGTACGGAAATCGGCTCAGCTATTCTACCTCCCGGTGAAGTCGATTACAGTCAGGCAGTATTATCGCCCCCCGCAGCGAATCCCACCGCCGGCACTGCTGAAGGTGCGGTTACGGAAGGACATTTCCGTGCCACCTTAAGATTTGACAACGGCCTGGTGCGCTTAACAGCCACTGTCGAGGAACTCAAGGACATTATGGAGCATGCCGTTGCAGCCACTGCGTTTGGTAGCACTCCTGGCCAGTTTCCTCAAATCGGAGGAATGCGCGTGACTTTTGATCTCACAGAAACGGCACGCACCGAGAGTGGAACAGGAAGCCGTATCCGTGAACTGGTCGTCACAAGGGCCGATGGTTCTTTAAACGATGTCGTTGTACAAGATGGAGAGTTGCAAGGTGATACGTCCCGTACCTTCAATCTGGTCACGCTGAACTTCTTGGCTAATGGTGGAGACGAGTATCCTTTCCCTGATTTAAGCGCAGCCAATCGTCACAATTTTTACGAGGGGACTGGCTTTGGAGAAGAAACCGATTATCCTGATGCCGATCTGACCAAAGACCCTGGTAACAATAGTTCCTTCAGCTACACGGGTGGTGAACAGGATGCATTGGCAGAATACTTTCTGACAACGTATCCGACTGCTGAGAATGCGTTTAATACTGCTGAAACCTCTGTAACGGAAGATACTCGCATTGTTAATTTAAATCCACCTTCAAGTGCTTATACTCTGGTTTGCGGACATAGTGATTCGCGGTCAGCGGAAAACGCATCTTCAACCAGTAGTATCACCTTAGAAAAAATTGGTGGTTTAGAACTGGGAGGTGAAGGGGCTGCCGAAATTGTGAATTTTGACAAATCAACCAATCGGTTGTTTGTAATCAACAATGCGGGAGATGGGGATTTAGAAGTCGTTGATATGTCCGACCCCACAGCACCTGTAAAATTGCAAACCATCGCCTTGAGTTCTTATGGAGGAGGGCCCAACAGTGTCGCAGTCTGTGACGGTTTGGTTGCGGTTGCCATAGAAGCTGTGGAGAAACAGGCCAATGGAAAAGTAGTTTTCTTCGACTCCTCTGATTATTCAGAAATCTCATCTGTGGAAGTTGGCGCTCTGCCAGACATGCTCACGTTTACTCCAGATGGAACGAAAGTGATTGTTGCTAACGAAGGAGAACCCAATGATGATTACACCAGTGATCCGGAAGGATCCATCAGCATTATTGATATCTCCGGTGGTGCGGCTAGTGCTACGGTGACAAACGCTGATTTTAACGCATTTGATTCCCAAAAAATAACGCTTCAAGAAGCCGGTGTGCGAATTTATGGAAACAGTGGAGCCGCCACTGTCTCCGAAGACCTGGAACCCGAATACATTACCGCGTCCCTGGATTCTTCAACGGCGTATGTTTCGCTTCAAGAAAATAATGCACTGGCTGTTGTTGACTTAGAATCAGGGAGCGTATCGAGTATCCTTCCTTTCGGATACAAAGATTATAGTGTTGAGGGCAATGGGATTGATGCCAGCAATAAAGATGATGGGATCAATATTCAGAATTGGCCTGTTTTGGGGATGTACCAACCCGATTCCATTGACTCGATTCGGGTGGATGGGGTGACTTATGTCGTTACTGCCAATGAGGGCGATTCACGAGATTATGGTGGCTACAGTGAAGAAGAGCGGGTTGCCGATATCCAATTGGATAGCACCGTTTTTACTGACACGACTTTGCAAGAAGAAGGAAACTTGGGCCGTTTGAAAATCACAACTTCTCTAGGAGACGCAGATGGTGACGGATTGTACGAACAACTGTATTCTTACGGGGCGCGCTCTTTCTCCATCTGGAATACTTCCGGCACCCTCATTTATGACAGCGGTGATGACTTTGCTCAGACCTTAAAAACATCCAATTCCGATTGGTTCAACTCCGATTATGTGACTGATGAAGAAGATGACGAGGGTAACCTGCTTGACCCATTTTTCGCATTTGATGACCGTAGTGACGACAAAGGTGCAGAACCAGAAGCATTGGTTGTTGGAGAAGTGGATGGAAATCTTTATGCCTTTATCGGACTAGAAAGAGTGGGAGGGATCATGGTTTATAAAATCACCGACCCGACCTCACCGGAATTTGTTCAATATCTCACCACATCCAATTATGAAACTCCTGCAACACCAGGAGATGTTGCTCCTGAAGGAGCAACCTTCATCTCCGCAGATAAGAGCCCAACAGGAGATCCTTTGTTAGTTGTTGGACATGAAGTGAGTGGTACTGTGACCGTCTTTAAAATCACTGTCCAGTAGTCCTGATTATTGAAAGTCAGGCTGTTGCTTCTTCAAATTTCATCGTTCCGTTGCTCTGTGTCCTTTGTAACCGCAGGGCAACTCCCGCAGGGAGCAAAGATTCAGTGTGTTTTCCTTTGCTCCCAGGGTTGGAGGAAACTACCAGTGCCAAATCTGATCGTATTGGTCAATGAATGCGGGTAAGCTCTCCAGATTGATTTTGGTGATCCCGGTAATCAGGTTTCCATCAGAAAGACCCCGGGCCAGCATATCTTCTTCTACCAGATAAACAGGAACTCCTTTTTCACTCATGGCTTCCAGGTCTTTGTCCAGTTGAGGAGGGTGTTCTTGTTGCAGGCTACCAAAAGTCAACCCCCCAGCATTTTGTCCCTTTACTGCATAATTGACAGCATTGGCACGCAAAAGAAGGGTGATGTCCGCACCTGCATTTTTAAGGGCATGACTGAGCCAGAGGATGGTGTCATCTTGTTCTTCCAACGTAGCACGATATGCTGTTTCCACAATGTTCAGAATTTTCATAGTCCTCTCCTTCTATTTGGTTGGAATCACTAAGGTTACATCACTGCTCTGGGAGACCTCATACAGTTCTTTAGGCCCTCCACGCCTTGGGCCGTCAATCCAGTCACCAGCACCTCTTTCATCAACACAAAGACCACAGTTGATCCAATCCAGTTTGACATTATTTTTTTCTGCCAGAGCAAACAGAGAAGCGATCCAATCTTTGGTAGTGGGATGTGCTTCCTCTTCAACAGAAGTTCCTTTGACTGGATTGGGATGGGGTTGTTGAGCCTTCATGGTTAAATTCACGGCTCCTTCATAGGCAAACACATTGACATGATTTCCCTGAGACAATGCGGTATGAATCAAACGGAGTGCCGTTGTCGAATTTGCTGACTCATAAGGAGCGTCCATGATAGCCAGTGTGATCGTTTTTCCCGAATTCATAATTCCTCCTTCCACTTAATGCCAAATGGCTTTGGTCTCAGGTTCAAGCAGCAGTTGAACCAGTTGATCCATATTGGATACTTCAATTCCTTCAACGAGATGATCAATGCCCCGCTCTTTTAGAGAAAAACCATCAGCAAGAACGGTTACACCAGATTGTGCCAACTGAGCAATCTGGTCATTGTACTTGGCTCCTTTCCGTGTGGATAGTACACTGTTCTGCACTAAAAAAAGTGTTGTTTCCCGGCCCAGTTTTTTAACCCCTTTGACTAAATCTGAAAAAAACTGGGTGTCTGTGCTTTCAAATGGATCTCTGGATTCAATGAAAAGATATTTCATACTCTTCCCCTTTGTTTAAATTGAATATCTTACGATGAAATAGCACTAAAATAGTACGATTTAAAGTAGCACTGTTTCAGTTCTATTACAATGCATAAATATTAGATACTATAATGAATTAGTTTTTCTAAATTAATGATTTAGAATTGATCGTTTGTCAGAAAGCAAAGTATTAGGCATAATGGAAATGGTAAGAATGATTTGTCAATCTTTAATGGAAAGGGGAAAATGAAAATGAGGTTAGATAAACTAAGTGAAAAATTATGCATCCCTTCTTTCTATGGGACCGATCTTTTAATGGAACGATCAGGATATCAACACAGCAAGTCATCGATACACCGTGCCTCTGTAACAGATACCTGGAAATGGAACTGGAAATCCATCTGGGCATTGCTCCAAACCTGGAGGGTACGACACCAACAGAGGCAAGAATTGTTGGAGCTGAGTGATCACCTGCTGCGTGATATTGGAATCAACCGGACAGAAGCTGAACACGAGGCCAATAAATGGTTTTGGCAGGTTTGACTTTTATCTTTTTCATTCAAGACCTGTTTGTGATATCTTTTTGACGAAATGACAGAAAAGTTATCTCACGTGCTATTGATCAAATGATGGTCGGTGAATGAAAAGTCAAAATGACGCAATATTGCTAAAAGTTGAAAATATCATCAAAGATTATTTCCTGCCAAAGAGGAAACTATTGGAAAAAGCGCCACGTTTTCGGGCCTTGCATGGCATCAGCCTGGAAATCCATCATGGTGTCAGTTTTGGTATTGTCGGAGAATCGGGATGCGGCAAATCGACACTGGCACGAATTGTGATGGGCTTGGAATCTCCGACAGAAGGAAACGTTTTTTTCCAGGGAAAAAACCTCTTTGTTTTAACTGATAAAGAGTTGCGTCGTTTACGCAGCCAATTTCAGATGATCTTCCAGGACCCTTATGGTTCCCTCAATCCACGGCACAATGTCTTGCGGATTGTGGCCGAACCACTCGATACATTGCCTGTGCGCATTGGGGAGAGTGAGAAAAAGGAAAAAGTCCAGCAACTGCTCGAAGAAGTGGGATTGAGCCGAACCGACATAGATAAATTCCCCCACGAATTTTCAGGAGGCCAACGTCAGCGCATTGCGATTGCACGTGCTTTGATCACACGTCCCGCATTGATTGTGGCCGATGAAGCTGTCTCTGCCTTAGATGTTTCTGTCCAAGCACAGGTATTGAACATGATGATGGACTTGCAGGAAAAATATCAGTTGGCCTATATGTTCATCAGTCATGATTTGAGCGTCGTGGAACGGATTACAAATCAAATTGCTGTATTGTATGTGGGGAGAATTGTGGAAATGGGCAGAACTAAGGACGTTTTTGACAACCCAGCCCACCCTTACACTCAATTGTTGATAGATGCCATTCCTGTTCCAGATCCGTTGGTTAAAAAAGCAAAAAAATCAACAGATTCGATGGACCAGCAGGAGAGTAGTATCGGCTGTCCTTTTGTGCCACGATGTGATAGGGCTACAGCAATCTGCTCAGAAACCATGCCGATATTGCGCAAGCAAGGAGAACAACAAGTTGCCTGTCATCATGCCTGAACTTTTTCAACTGCATCGAAGCTCATGAAAACTCGTGATAAGCAAGACATCATTAATTTTTTGCAAAGGCATCAACAAGAACTTCAGAACTTTGGAGTGAAAAAAATCGGTCTTTTTGGCTCCTTTGTTCGTAATGAACAAAAAGATAATAGTGATATTGATTTCCTTGTCGAATTTGTAAGAGGAAAAAAAACGTATGATAATTTCATAGAGCTTGCTTTTCTTTTGGAGGATCAGTTAGAGCGTCATGTTGAATTAATTACTCCCGAATCGCTCAGTCCTTATATTGGTCCAGTCATTTTGCAGGAAGTAGAATATGTCTCTATCTCCCATTGAATATATCAAACACATTTTTGACGAGACTTGTTACCTCATTGAAAACGTACAGCAATTAGAACCTGTTTGAAAAACCTGATTCTGCTGCAAAACCGCCTCATTGGCGTCTATTTTGAGAAAATTTTCGTTAAATAGGCCAGCTATTCGTCTTAAATTTTCTCAAAAATCCGCTCAACGAGATCGATTTTTCGCCACGAACCATCTTTTCCAAACAGGTTCTTAGATCAAAAGACTTTTATCAATAGTGAAACGTTACAGAAAGCATTTACCAGAAGCATTGAAATTATTGGAGAATAGGCAAATTCAAGTCAAAGAAATTGATCATACTTAACAATTACTGAAACCAGTTCATGAAAGAGGCAAAATTCACCACAGGTTCGACCATGCGACACGTGACTGTCATGTCATTGAGCGCGTCTGTTGGGATTTTAGCCTTGTTCATGGTCGATTTGATCGACATGTATTTTCTGAGTTTGTTAGGTGAGATTGAATTGGCTTCGGCGATTGGCTATGCTGGATCGATTCTGTTTTTCACAACATCGGTGTGTATTGGCCTGTCCATTGCCATTGGGGCATTGGTTTCGAGATCCGTGGGAGCCAAAAACTTTGAGCAGGCAGGACGTTATCTGGTCAATGGTTATGCCGTCATCCTTGTTCTGACCAGTGCTTTCGCCAGCTTGATTTGGTTCACCATTCCTGTCTGGGTGGATTTATTGGGAGCCAAAGGACGAGCTGCTGAGCTTTCTATTGCTTACCTGAAAATCATGATCCCCTCCATGCCGGTTCTCGGTCTGGCAATGTCCTCAGGGGCAGCTCTCCGAGCAGTAGGAGATGCTCGCCGCTCGATGATGTCAACGTTAACAGGAGGTGCTGTCAACGCAATATTTGACCCCATTTTCATTTTTGGTCTGAACCTGGGGGTTGAAGGAGCCGCCATTGCTTCAGTATTTGCCCGGTTTTCGATTTTGGGTATGGCGTTTTATCCAGTGTGGAAACACCATCGACTCCTGGTTCCCTTTGAAGTCAGGAAACTCTCATCGGATTTGAAAGATTTCTTCTCCATCGCCCTGCCTGCCATTGTGACCAATGCTTCTACTCCTATTGGAACCGGTTATGTGACGGCGGCTATGGCAAAATTTGGAGATAGCGTTGTTGCGGGCTTGTCCATTACCGGACGTCTCACGCCTGTTGCATTCGGAGTGGTGTTTGCAGTATCCGGGGCGGTAGGACCGATCATTGGTCAAAATTACGGCGCTAAAATCTTTCCACGAGTGCGCAGTACTATTCGTGATTCACTGGTCTTTGTTGCTGCTTATGTTGGTGTGGTTTCAATTGTATTATTCATCATTCCCCATTGGATTGGCCAGATCTTCAATATGGATCAAGAAGCCCAGCAGATCATCGATGTATTTTGCCGCTATATTGCCATCACTTATATTTTGACCGGAGCCACGTTTGTGGGCAATGCGGCCTTCAACAATCTGGGCAAACCCAATTATTCAACCATTGTGAATGTTGGAAAAGCGACGATTGGTACCATCCCATTTGTTTATTTTGGAGGTCAATGGTTTGGAGCAACAGGAGTCATTTTGGGTCAAGCGGTGGGTTCCAGTGTTTTTGGAATGCTCTCCATCCTTTGGGTATTTGCCATTGTCCGTCAATTTGAAAAGCAACCTGCAACACAATCACACCTTTCCACCCAGGATGGAATTGACCGCCGGTGTTCTTTACGAGATACCAATGTTGCGGTGAAGCAATGTCCATGAAAGGATTTGGCCTTTCCAACGATACCTGCTTTCGCGGATATGACAAACTATTAGACTAAAGTAACTCGAAGTAAAAGCAACTGAATTTATTAAAGAAACTCGTCGAGCTAAGGTTAATAAAATGTTGGATTGCGCCGGGCTGGCGTTCCAGTCAAGCCGACATGTCGGACCACCAGAATGACACAATATTTCAACTCCGGAATCATATACTTTTTACTAAATTTTCATAAACTATGCAAATCGTAACTCTATCTTACAATTTACACACAATAATCACATTGAGATGTGCTGATCATCCACACAGATCTCGGTTCCATAGTACTTTGGGTAAATCAAGATTCTTACAGTTCAGTTGTGGATTTTGGCGAAAATCGACAATAGCCAGCTTCTTTAAATTGACCAATCCTTGAATTGATGTGAATTGATTTTTGCTCAAATCCAGTTGAATCAAATCTTGTAAGGAAGCCAGGTTAATGGAGATCAACTGATTGTTCGCTAAAAATAATCCCTGGAGGTGAATATTTGGTGTCACATTGATCGACATGAGACGGTTGTGGGATAAATCAAGATGGGAGAGACGGGAAAGCGAAAAGAGATCAATGGAAGTGATTTGATTTTTGGATAAATCCAACTGTATCAAATGATTCATGCCAGTCAGATGAATTCCCTTGAGCTGATTACCTGCCAGATACAATCCCTGGAGATCAGCCAGGAGAGTAGTATTCAGTTGGTCTAATTGATTGTAGGACAATTCGAGTACTTGCAGGCTGGATAGTCCACTCAAATCAATGGAGTGGAGCTTATTATGCGAAACATCCAGGCGTTTTAAATGCTCTAAAACGCGCACTCTTACCTCAGTAATCTGGTTATGAGATGCTTCCAATCTGGTGAGACTATCCAATAGTGACACATCCAGGAGCTTAAGTTGATTGTGGGAGACATCCAACACTTCAAGATTTGTCAAAGCATTCACTTCAATGGATGCCAACTGATTGTAGGAGACATTCAGGGATTTCAACTGAATCAAAGCATTGACAAAAATTTCAGATAATTGATTATTTGCTAAGTACAATCTTTCCAGTTGAATCAAAGAAGAAACATCCAAAGCAGCAATCTGATTGCTGCGTAAATCCAGCTCAGTCAAATTTTTCAGATAAGCCACTTCCAGTTCCTTGATTTTATTATTGCGTAAATCCAATTTGGTGAGATTGAGAAAGGTCACATTGAGAAAGGTCAATTGATTGTTGGTTAAATACAATTCTTGCAACTGGGTCAGGTGGGTAATATCCAAAGAAACAATCCGATTGTTGCGTAAATCAAGGTGAACCAAATTCGTCAGAGAAGAAACATCAATTCTAGTAATCTGATTGCCAAAAAGAGACAGTGTTTCTAATTGAATTAATGGGGAAACATCAATTTCCATGAGGTGATTATTTTGCAAATCAAGCATCTGCAATTGAGTCAATGGCCCAACATCAACACTTCGCAGGCTATTGTCCCTCAAATTCAACTGAGTCAAATTGTTTTTTTCTGGAAATACAATATTAGATAATTGATTACTGGAAATATCCAGGAGACTCAAACTATCCAAAGAGGATAAATCAATGTGAGTGAGCCGGTTTTTATGTAAATCCAGAGTCTTCAATTCTTTCAATGGCGTGAGATCAATTTCCAGCAGATGATTATTTCGAAGATCCAGAGATATTAAGTTCTGTAGATCGCTTAATTCGATTTGGGAGAGTCGATTATTGGATAAATGGAGTTGGTGTAAATGTGGCAAAGTTTTCAATTTAAGATGCTGCAACTGGTTGTCTTGTAAGTGAAGAATCTGCAATTCACTCAAAGAAACAATCACCAATCGATTCAGCCGATTATTTTCCAGATACAACTCCCTGAGATGCTGCAATGCCGACAATTCAAGCTGAGATATTTGATTGTCTGATAAATTGAGTATTTCTAGATTGACAAAATGTTCTATCCCACTTGCACTGGTGATTTGATGGTGAGAACAATCAATCTTTTTTACCTGACAGGCCAATTGTTGTGTGATAGGTTGTTGGGGTTGCAAATGTTGCAATGAAGAGACATTTTGACGTAAGCACACCTCCAGTTTTTCGTCCTCAAAATGAATTGACTCCTCTTGCTCACAATCTCCTAATGATTTTTTTTCATCTGACTGTGTGGACAATGAGTGTGCGGCTGTTGTCGTCAAAGATTTCATGCTTTTTTGTGTTGTTGATGAGGAAGAAACGTTGCTTCGATCAAACACAGAAGAAGCAACGGTCTCCGTTTCTTTTGTCTTCCTGTCTCCTCCATTTTCCCCATCAAATATCACAGTGGATGTAGTCACTTTATGAATTGGAAACGATGGGAGGAACATAGCAGGTGGTTTGTTTTCTGGTGAAATAGGTGTATTCTGTTCCTCCAGAGCAAGAGACGATTTTTTTTGCTGCTCGATGGGTGTCTCTAAAAATTCAAGGAGAGAAGAATCGACTGCATGAGAAACGGGGGAAGTCTGATGAGCACTTTGCTCAGTTCCAGGCTCCTGGAGCAAAGATTGAGAGGGAGGTGGAGGCTTCCAGATAAAAAACCAAATCACACAAGTGCCTCCTAACATGAAGCAGGAAAGGATAACCAATTTTTTGATCCATTTGCTTCCTCTATCTTTTGTCATGGGTTCACCTTGAGTGATATGAAATTCTCTCTAATTTTTAATTCTTCATTCTTATTTCGCAGCAGTGACTATTTACCGGGAATAGTTTTTGCAAAAATCACGATTCCTTTCATCCACAGGGGAACAGACCAATTATTTGAATCAAAAAAGGATTTATGACTCTCCTCTACAAACAAGAAAAAAAGCAACGCGCTCCCAGTCAAAACATTCTTGTGGTGGATGATGAAAAAAGGATTAGAGAAACACTGGTTCGAATTTTATCAGAAACTCCTCACCACGTCGATACCGCAACTGATGGAAAAAATGCTCTCGAAAAATGGTCCACCTGTCCCTACGATCTGATGATCATCGACTTGAAAATGCCTGTCATGGATGGTGAGACCCTGGTTCGTGAAATCAGAAAGAAAGATAAATACCTGGCCATTATTATTTTAACAGGACACGGTTCCTTACAACAAGCATACACTCTGCTGCAATCCTACTCAATTTCTGATTTTATCCAAAAGTCACAGGATATTCCCGAGCAACTTCTGTTTTCCGTAGAAAATGCACTGGAAAAACAATGGTTGGCCAAACAGCATCAAAAATATTCTGAAGAACTGATTCGTTTTTCTTCTGAGCTGCAACAGCAAATTAGTGCGACAGAGCAGGCATATAATTTATTAAAAAGTATTTTTGAGGGAATGGAAGAAGGCGTCATTACCCTGGATTCTCATTTTCAAGTTCAGATGATTTCTACCAAAGCGTGCAAAATTTTGGACATTCCTGAAGAAAAAGCCTTATATAAACCAGCTTCTTCCATTTTGGGAACATTCATTGCGGGACCTTCTGGAATCATCATGGAATGCATCAAAGAGAAAAAAGGGATATCCAATGTTCAAACTCGATTACTGACTCCAGGCGGTGCCATCATTCCCGTTATCCTCACGATTACTCCCCTTGAGCAGTCCTTGTCTGATGTCCAATGGCTGTTATTTTTTCGAGACCGCAGGGAAGAAGAACGCATGATGCGCGAAAAATCACGTGGAATCACCTTTGGACAAATGATCAGTAGTGATCCCAAAATGCAAGAAATCTTTCAACTCATTGACAATGTTTCCTCAAGCAATGCAACCATCCTCATCCAGGGAGAAAGCGGGACTGGAAAAGAGCTGATTGCCAAAGAAATTCATGAAAGGAGCCAAAGAGCACAAACACCATTTTATGCCATCAATTGTGCCGCAGTTCCTCATGATTTGCTGGAAAGCGAATTTTTTGGTCATGAACGTGGTGCATTCACAGGAGCGATGCAAACGAAGCCAGGACATTTTGAGCTGGCTCATAACGGCTCTTTATTCTTAGATGAAATCGGAGAAATTCCACTGGATTTACAGGTGAAACTATTACGAGCGATTCAAGAACAAACTTTCAAACGGGTAGGAGGACAAAAATTCATTCAAGTCGATGTTCGCATCATTGCTGCAACCAATCGAGATCTGTGGAAGATGGTGCAAGAACAACAATTTCGAGAAGATTTATACTATCGTTTGGATGTGATTTCTATCAAATTACCCCCTTTACGAGAACGGCTACAGGATATTCCACTGCTGGTTATGTCTTTCATCGAAGAATTGAATAAAAAAGACAACCGCAGTGTACAATCCATCACTCCCGAAGTGCACCAGCAGTTCCTGAATTACTCATGGCCTGGCAACATCCGGGAATTATATAATGCAGTGGAATACGGTTTTGCCGTTAGTCATGGGGACATTATACAAAAACAGCACCTTCCTGAAAAATTGAAAAATCTCACGACCTCGGCCTCTCCTGTACCCCCAAAAACCGAAAAGGAAGCCATTTTGCATGCACTGGAGCAGACGAATTTTCGAAAAGGAAAAGCTGCTGCATTGTTAGGAATTTCGTCAATGACATTGTATAGAAAAATGAAAAAATACAACATTTGAAATCAAAACTTTTGTTTTTTCTAAAAAAATCTAACAAAATCTAACACCTTTTCTTAATTCTTTTATCTTTTTTTATCATTTTCTATCAAAATTCCAGCCCGATCCCCTTGATTTATATTATTTTTCTCCCTCTACCAACAGATTTCTCACATCGTTCGAATGATTCATCAAACGATAACGTACAAAATGTTCATAATTTAGAATCTTAAGTTATTTAAGAATGGGAGTGATATCCATTTTCTGGCAAATGGGGCAGTGCTGTCTGACACGGTGGCAAATCAGCCAACACATAGGCTGGCGCTACCATATTGAATGAAATATGACCAACTTAAAAAATTGCACACCACGCTGTTTGATTAATAATCTCAAACAAAACTCAAATCTCTCCATGGTCTTATTGTGCACATGGCAAGTTTTTTGTAATAGAAATAAAACTAATCTCTCTTACAACGAATAATATTATGGAAGACTCATCCAGTAAGCATATATTTCAAGAAAACCAAGAAATTATCGAATATTTAAAAAATTTTCGATTGTTCAGTCACCTCTCAGATAATCTACTAAATCAACTGGTCCCATTGTCCGAATTATCCCATTTCCCAGAAGGTACCAACATTTTATTAGAAGGACAGGTCAATGATAAAGTGTTTTTTCTCATTCGAGGAAAAGTGGCTGTCTATGCAAAAGGAGAGTTGATCCTGGAATTGCGACGTAAAGGAGACATTATCGGAGAAATGAGTGTCATCAGTGCCAAACCTTGTTCTGCAACAGTAACAGCCTCTACCCCTGTGGACTTATTTAGCATCCGTGCCAGGCATATTGGTGAGTATACAGAAATTGACACCGACAATTGGCAAAATACACTCTATCGCATCTTTTCGATGATTCTAACGGAAAAACTGACGTTAACAACGCACAAAGCCAAACAATATGAAGAAACCAGTCAACAGTTGCAAAAAGCCAATGAGGAGTTGAAAAAAACTCAATCCCAATTGATACAATCGGCAAAACTGGCTTCTATTGGAGAATTAGTGACGGGTATTGCTCACGAATTGAATCAACCTTTAATGTATATTCACACCAATACCCGACTGGAGCTAAGAAGGGGAGTAGAAAATCTCGATCCCCAGTCTGCTTATGATACACTGAAGCTTGTGGAAGAGGGAACGGAACGGATGATGAAACTCATCAATCATCTCAAGGAATTCTCACGTCAAACCTCTCCAGAGATGAAGCCTGTCGATCTCCATCACATTCTCAATAATAGCTTAATCATCTTTCGTGAAGATTTTAAACTACATAACATTCTGATCAAGACTCTCTACGCTTCGGAACTCCCGCCTGTTTTTGGAAGTCAGCAGCAACTGGAACAAGTGTTTATTAATATGTTGACCAATGCAAAAGATGCTTTGTTAGAGACAGAGGATGCTGTTTTGACGATCAAAACAGAAACACGTCAACCAGCAGACAATATTCAGCAGGTGGTGGTGAGTTTTATTGACAATGGAGCAGGCATTCCTGCTTCCATTTTGGATAAAATCTTTGATCCTTTTTTTACTACCAAAGAAGTGAGCAAAGGCACGGGACTTGGACTGTCGATCAGCTATGGAATTATTGAAAAACACAATGGAAAATTGAAAGTTTCCAGTATTGAAAGAGAACAGACCATCTTTGAAATCATCCTTCCCGCAATCAATATGTCAGAACAAATCTAGGGTATATTATGGAACCAGATAGCAGCATGACTCTTCTGAAATTATCTCCGCCCTCTCCAATGCTAAGGGCATCAAAAATTGATGACCAATTAACAGAGAATGCTAAAGCATGGCTCACTAAATATGGTCTGGCCACCAGATGGATACCTGATGAAGAGTGCCTATGTTTGATTTTTGATGAACACAACACCAAATCACCGATCATTGAGTTTTTCTTTTCGAAGGGTTGGGGGATATCAGAAAACAAAGATTTATGGCGAAGAATGGTACAAGATGGGAATGATATCATTACCTGTGGTCTCTCCAAAGAAGAATATTATGAAGAAACCAGCTTTTGGGAAGCTGCAATGGATATGATCTCTGCCCAGTTGTTTGATGACAATTTTGGAGAACAGGAATTGCGGCCTGTGTATGATATTGTTGCAGCATTGATTGATCATCAAATGGCTGGAGATCCCCAAAAAATCTTTAATACCAACTATTGTTTATTTATTGAAGGACATATGCCCCATCCATCATATGCTCCTTTTATACTAGGTTACACCCCATAACTCACATTGAACTTTTTACATGAAATTATCACACCGTATAGAAAATACAGTTTGTATTGTTACAACAGAAGGGGACTTCACCAAAGATCAATCCCAACAATTACTCTCCTATGCCATCGGGTTGCTGAATACCATCTCTCCCCATGCATTGATTGTCAATATGAAAGAAACGACAAAAATTGATACTTCTGGATTGGGTGTTATTACGGCATTGTCCAAAAGTGCTCAAAAGAAACAGATTGGATTTGGAATTTGTCAATTAACCAAACCCATCTATGAGGTATTTGACAAAACTCTTTTCAAAAAAACGGTCTCTATCTATGATACAGAAGAAATTGCATTAGCGAGTTATGAAAATGTTGGAACAAACTAATACACTTATTGTCAAAGCATATGGCGTTTTGAATCATTCTGGGTACCGAAAAATACATTGTGCTAAAAATCAATTAATTCAAGGGAAAACCATCTCCATTGAAAACCACTCCTATGAGATTGTTTCGGTCATAGAATCGGACACGAACCAATACCTGATCAATGTAATGTTACCGGAACAAATTCATCCGGAAATGAAAACAATTGACAATTATCCTGCATGATGAATATACAGATATTTTTCAATATACTTTAAGGAGTCCTAAAATGACAATATCTCATCAAATTGAGAAAAATATCTGTATTTTTTGTGTAGATGATGATCTGACGAAAAAAAACATCCATGAATTTAAAGCCATCGTCGAGGACCTCTGTCTCGAAAATGACGACATAACTGGGATTATTATCGACTTGCAACAAGTGAAACAGCTCGATTCTACATCAATTGCAGAAATAACGATTCTGGGAAAGCAACTTGACCAAATCCATAAAAAGTTAGCGTTTTGCTTCTCTGACTGGGAAATTGCAAATTTATTGACACTCGCTCGTTTGGATAAAATCGCTTCATTTCATTTGTCTAAAGAAGAGGCCCTCAACACAGTTTCCCAAGAAACATGACTGAATCGAAACTCAACAAGCGATAAAAACGAAATGGAGTTAGAACACCGTTTTGAAAACAATGTATGCGTTGTGAGTCTGGCCGGAGAACTCACAGAAAAACATTCTAAGGAGGTCTATTCCCGCATCATGAAACTCATCACAACAGGAAAGAATAATGCGGTATTGGTCAATATGAGTAAAGTCCCGTTCATCACCTCTGGGGGATTGGGAATGATCATGGGACTCTGCAAGACCTTAAGGGCAAAACGTATCAAGTTAGGGTTTTGTGAATCCAGCGATACCGTTTTTTCTATCCTGCAGATGGTACGCCTGGATAAAAGGGCCAGTATGTTTCGTACTGAAACAAAAGGATTAAAATTCTTGGCATCCTTCAAAGGCTGAGCTCTCTATTTCTTCTATCCCACATCAAATCGTCTTCCCCTTCATATAACAAGAGAGCTCTATAGCAAATTAGGTGAAAACGTCTTGAATATACCTGGTAAAATGATTACAGATACCTTAGAACCATGTTTGGAAAAGATGGTTCGTTGCGAAAAATCGACCTCATTGAGACGTCAATGAGGCGGTTTTGCAGCAGAATCAGGTTTTTCAAACAGGTTCTTAGTACATTTCTGCAAAATATAAAAATTTTCACTACCAGGGGGAATTATGAAAGAAGCGATATCATGTCAAGTGGAAGGTAATGTTGGCATCATTATGCTGCCAGAAAGTTTTGAAGGGGGAAAAGATCGTAAGATGCTGGAAACAGCAGTAACCGCTTTTCTGCAAAAGAAATTTTGTGGAGTGGCGGTAGATTTTACACAGACCAAATACATTGACTCTTCAGCAATTGGAGCCATGATCATGGTAACCAATAAAGCCAGAAGACAAAATCTTCCATTTGCTTTATGCTCTGTGCAAGAAGAAATGACGAACCTGATTGGACCCAACCTTGGTGTTCTCTTTCAAACCTTCCCGACAAGAGAAGCGGCTGTCGAGGCATTATTGAACAAGAAAGTTGAGTCCTCTTTGACCTAGTAAATGGTTAATCACTTCAAAAGATAAGAATTATCACCGGCACAGCCCGCTTCTCCTCATTACTCTATAATTTAACCGTTTAAAACCGTATCCACAATGCTTTGTGCTTCTTCCTGGATTTTCTTCAAATGTTCAGAGCTTTGAAAGCTTTCTGCATAGATTTTATAGACATCTTCTGTGCCAGAAGGACGAGCGGCAAACCAGCCATTTTCTGTGACCACCTTCAGACCACCAATGGCAGCATTGTTGCCAGGAGCATTGGTCAATTTCATGGTGATGGGTTCGCCTGCCAATTCGCTGGCCTTGACTTCGTCAGGGGAAAGTTGCTTCAATTTATTTTTTTGTTCACGATTTGCAGGGGCATCGATTCTTTCGTAGACAGGAGCACCAAATTTTTCTTCCATCATCTTATAATGCTCTCCTGGGTCTTTCCCGGTTTTTGCCGTAATTTCTGCAGCCAGTAAATCCAGGATGATTCCATCTTTATCAGTTGTCCAGACGGTACCATCTTTCCGCAAAAAGGAAGCACCTGCACTTTCTTCTCCACCAAAGCCAAACGATCCATCAACCAGGCCATCCACAAACCATTTGAATCCAACGGGTACTTCTACCAGCTTCTTCCCCATATCAGCAGCCACTCGATCAATCATTGCACTGGAAACCAAGGTCTTTCCAATGGCAGTACCTGCTTTCCAACCAGCTCGATTCTGAAACAGGTAAGAAATCGCAACCGCCAGATAATGATTTGGATTCATCAGTCCAACACTTTTCGTTACAATACCGTGTCGATCATAATCGGCATCATTGCCAAAAGCGACATCAAAGCGATCTTTCAATTCAATCAGTCCAGCCATGGCGTAAGGAGAGGAACAATCCATGCGGATTTTTCCATCCCGATCCACACGCATGAAAGAAAAAGTAGGATCGACATTGGGATTGACCACTTCTAAATTCAAAGAATACTCCTCTGCAATGGGAGCCCAAAACTCAACGCCAGAGCCTCCCATTGGATCCACGCCAATTTTCAGGCCTGCTGACGCGATGGCTTCCATGTCGACCACATTCTTCAAATCAGCAATATAAGGACGCATGAAATCATATTCTTCTGTTGTAGACGCTTTCAGGGCTTTTTCAAACGGAATTCGTTTTACATCCTTCAATCCGTTTTGCATGATTTCATTAGCACGGTTTTGAATTAATGTTGTCAAGTCAGAATCTGCTGGCCCACCATTGGTTGGATTGTACTTAAACCCTCCATCATCCGGGGGATTATGAGAAGGAGTGATCACCACGCCATCCGCCAACCCTGCTGTTTTGCCTTGGTTGTATGTCAGGATAGCATGAGAGACGACGGGAGTTGGTGTGTAGCCCATACCTGCCTGAATACGAATGGTCATTTCATTGGCAGCAAATACTTCAATAGAAGTTGCCAGAGCGGCCTCTGATAACGCATGAGTGTCCATCCCAATAAACAAAGGCCCCTTCAAGCCTTGCTGCAAGCGATACTCGCAAAGCGCCTGGCTGATTGCTAAAATATGATCTTCGTTGAATTTATTTTTTAAGGAAGAACCACGATGTCCAGAAGTTCCAAAAGCCACCTGCTGATCCGGATTATTGGGGTCCGGTTTCTTGGTATAATAAGCAGTAAGGAGTCTGGGAATGTTGACCAGTATGTCATGAGGGGCGGGTTTTCCTGCTAATTCATGTAATGCCATAAAGAATCCTGAGAAATGAGTGAAGTGAAATGGTTGTCGTACATGCGAGCCTGATAATTTGTATAAGAATCATACTAATTTTTCAACCCTAAATCCGATAGAGATTTGGAAATTTGGTCTATGTTGTGCTTTTCTTGACTTTAATGAGATTCGAACTTGTAATACAACCTCAAAAAAATATACCATATATTGATCACTAGCGGAGGTGTTGATTGTGAAAAAAAATGAAAAAACAATGGAAGAGTTTCTGAACTCTTTAGATCCTGAAATCAAAAGATGGTTTGCGAAATCAATTGCTGGAGTCATCATATCAGATGGAGTGGTTGATAAATATGAAATAGAATTCTTGCGACAAATTCTGTCATTTTTAGATGATCAGGAAGATATCAACACTTTACTCAGCCTGGTAAAATCGATGGAGTTTCCCAAATTAGAACCGTTAAACATCGAAAAAGAAAAAGCACTTACGATCTTAAAATACCTGGTTCAGTTTATTGTCATCGATGATGATTTTCATCCAGAGGAAGAAAAGTTTTTCAGGAAGGTTGTTAAACTATTGGGTTTCTCTTCAAATGTGGCAGATAAATTTCTAAATATCGCTGATCACCTAACCAGAGTAGCGATTCTGTGTCGCGTGCAGGCAAAGGGGAATGTAGAAACAGCACGATGTGTTTATATTGGTCAGGAAGGATGCGTGCTCTCCATGAAAAACATAGTCAATCCACAAACCTCGATGTCTTTGGAATTCCATCCTCCGCCAACTGAGTCTGACGAAGAACCAGAAATATTCTATGCCCCCATTTCAGCCAAAGTGCATCGGTTTGATAAAAAAAAGGAGGGGATTGTTCATGTCAAGGTGCTTTATAATCACTCTGTCTCGATCAATCATGGAGTCCCTCAATACTATGATCCAGAATCCTATCAGGGCATTGTTCAACCCATATCTTCGGATAACAAGTCGCTTGCTGGAATCAAAGTACAGTGCCGCAACTGCAGACAGCGGAACATTCCCTTCTGGAGTGTGAACAAGGGCAGCATGGCCACTCAGGATAATATTTTTGGTACGACGATATATACGACTGCTCAAGAAGGCTTTGATTTTTGCGACTACAACCAATTACAGACGATCACGTGCCCAAACTGTTTTTTTTCTTCTACCCAGGAAGCCTTGTTTCATAGCCAGGGAACCTGGCCCTTTCCACTTTCCTATGATCTAGAAGCCTTCATCCGTCAATGGGAGGTTGGTCATCAACACCGACAAGGACGTATCCATGAATTGGGGGACACCTCCTGGATGCTCAGTGACGACCGTACAGAAGAACAGGCCATTTTGGCTTTTGATCTGGCAATCGAAACACACGACTTATTGAGTACATGCGATTCACAAAATAGCCATGTCTTTCATCAAAGCCTGATTGGGGTATACCTGATGATCCAGGCTGAATTACTCATGGGAACCGGAAAAGCACTGGCTGCCGACCAAAAACTTTCTCTGGTCATTCGTCGCTTGGGCCCCATCTTTTCTTCAATGAACCCAATTATGCAAATCCGGATGGCGAGAAGCCTGGGAATGATTCATCTGTACCGAATGGAAGAAGACAAATTCTCCCGATATAAACAATTTCTAGATGCTGCCAATCGCTCTGACAAATTTAAGAAAAGTGCTTCTGCAGAAAAAACCATAAAAGCCAGTCTGGACATCATGGAGCATGCTCTTCACAACAAAGATGCCTACCACAAAGGAAGCCGTACCAATTTCCAAAGAGAATTAGATAATGGATAAAACATTTTCGGGAGGACGGCCAATCACGGCTTTATCACCTGCTATCACAATTGGACGTTCGATCAGTATCGGGTGATTGATCATCAATTCTAACCATTCTTCCAGATCGTACTTGTCATTTTCTGAGAGATTCAATTCCTGGGCGATATTTTCTTTAAAGCGAATGAGTTCTTGTGGTCTTTTGTCGAGAAGCTGCAAAATTCTTTTCAAATCAGCTTTAGTGGGTGGAGTTTCCAGGTAATTGACAATCGTCAAGTCTACGTTTTTTTCTTCCAGTATTTGAAGCGTTGCACGGCTCTTACTACAACGTTGATTATGATAGATAGTCGTTTTCATCATGCTCCTTTCTTTTAAATAGTTCAGTGATAGGGCTATCCACTTAAGGTGGAACAGTTAATAAAATCAGTTTCTTACCAGCCCTTCAAATCCGTTCCTTCAGGTCTTCAATCAATTTTGGCATTTTTTGTAATGTTCCTTCATAGCCTGCCAGATCAAAAATTTCAATTTGTGCTTTCAACTGAGTACTCCATTTCAATAAGGGTTGGTAATTATACGCCTTGCCCAATGCCTCCACTTGTTGTCCAAACGCCTGTACCTCACTCATGGCACCAATTTCCAAGTTTTTCCAAACTTCCATTGTAGTATTTTCAAGCGTTTGCAAAAGATCGGTCAATGGGCCCTGCTGCTCATGGGATTCCTTTTCGAAATCAGGGTCAGCCGGGATGTTTTGTTGAACCGGAGTTGCAGGAGCATCAAAAGAATGTTTCAAGAAATTCATCAATTCTTGCATCAAGGCGTGTTTACTGATGGGTTTTCTTAAATAACCATTGCACAGCTGCAAAATCCTTTCTTCATCATGTTTTAATGCGGAAGCGGTGATCGCAACGATTGGAATATTTTTTAAAACAGCATCTGCTTTGAGCCGTCGGGAGGTTTCATATCCATTCATCACCGGCATTTTCATATCCATGAGAATTAAATCAGGATGATGCTGTTTCGCCAGTTCAATCCCTTGTAGGCCGTTTTCGGCTTCAATAATTGTCAAAAAGGAATAGTACAAATACCCTTTGATCAATTCACGATTCAGCTCAATATCCTCAACAATGAGAATGGTCGCTGGTTGGAATTGAATCTCATCAAAATTAACAACAGGCATAGAAGGACTGGTTTCGGAAAAAGCAACCAGATGCACGTCTTTAAAAATGACTGTGAATTTACTACCTCGCCCCTCTTTGCTTTCTACCGTAATTTTGCCATTCATCATCTCAACCAACTGTTTTGTAATTGCTAAACCCAGTCCTGTGCCTCCATATTTGTCATGGCTTTGTCCTTTTTGTTGTTCAAAGACTCCGAATATCTGACTTTGTTGATCGAGAGAAATGCCAATTCCTGTATCCTCAATAGAAAATTGTAAATTCACATAATGCTTATCGGATTCATGATACTGGCATTGTGCAGTCAACTTCACCCAACCTTTATCTGTAAACTTGAAGGCATTGCTCAATAAATTCAATAAAATTTGCCGTACACGAAATTCATCAATCAAAATCATCGTAGGCAGCTCTGGAGAAAAATCCACCAAAAATTCTATCTTTTTTTCTTCCATTTTTTGTTCAAACATGGATTTCATTTCTTCAAGCAGTTCGGATGATTTGACGGGGGAGTATTCTAAATCCAGTTTACCTGCTTCAATTTTAGAAAAATCCAGGATGTCATTGATCAGTTTTAACAACGTCTTGCCACTGGAGTGGATAGCGGCAGTGTGTTTTTTATAGACTGGATTTTTCAATTGATTTTTTAGAATTTCAGCAAATCCCAGTATGGAATTCATGGGTGTACGAATTTCGTGGCTCATGTTGGCCAGGAAGATACTCTTAGCCTGATTGGCTCTTTCGGCTTCCTGTTTTGCTTCTAATAATGCCTTTTCGGCTTCTTTCTTTTCGGTGATATCCTGTTTGATGGTCACAAAGTTAGTGATCCTGTGTTGATCATCAAAAACAGGTGCAATCGAACTGGACTCCCAGTACAATTCTCCATTCTTTCTTTTATTACAAAACTCCCCTTCCCAAACCTGTCCTGCCTGAATGACTTGCCATAATTCATGATAAAACGTTTCATCATGATACCCCGATCTCAAGATGTTTAGATTTTTTCCGATGGCTTCGTCACCATCGAACCCGCAAATTTCAGTGAAGGCAGGGCTCACATATTCAATATTTGCTTTTTGATCAGTAATGACTACTGCAACAGGGCTCTGTTCGACAGCCCTTTTCAACTTACGCAGTTCTTCTTCAGTATGTTTACGTTCCGTGATATCTTCGACCATTGCTATAAAAATTTGTTCTTCTTGGCTATGTACCACAGATACCGTCAAATTGGCCCACATGATATCACCATTTTTTTTAATATACCGCTTTTCCATATGGTATTGATTTCGTTTTCCCGCAATAGCCGCCTCAATCAAATGAAGGTTTTTTTCAACATCGTCCGGATGCGTGATGGGTTGCCAGCCTTTGTTCAATAATTCTTCACTGGAGTATCCTAACATAGCGAGGAGTGCTGGATTGGCTTCCAAAATTTTTGGTTCAGGAGTGGCGAGAGCAACGCCTAAAGGCGATTTTTCAAAAACTGTTCTAAATTTTTGTTCACTTTCCTTAAGAGACAGCTGTGCTTCATGTTTTGCCTGGATTTCTTTAGGCAACCAGTTTTTTATCAGCATAAAAAGAATCAATGTGCCTGCGAAGACGTTGATGGACTTGGGAATCAGGGTAAATTGCCCTAGAACTGGAGAAATGCCTGTTGGCAACAGTCCTTGTTGAGAACTGACAGACATGCCAAAGTAAACGCTTTCAAATAGTGTTCGAAACGCATCAATGGAAAGAATGATCAATAGGATGACCATACTGGAGTCCAGTTTGTCTCTTTGTCGTAAATGTACTAAGTAAATGACAAAAATGGACGACCAAAGTACGATCAGGATGAGGTAAATGACAATGGTTAACACACCAGAAATCTGCATAGGATGACTCCTCTGTTTCTCTCAAAATCAAATATATGGTCTTCTCTATCTCTTTTTCTGAAGTTTCATATTTTTATCGATAATATAATACAGTTTGGTACCTAATCCAAACAAAAACTAACGTTAAAATGTGTGTTATGAGCAAGCAATACTGTCAGCAAGCTAGGTAGTATCCTGTGATTTTCTTTTTGTTAATTTTAAAAGCATAATGGTTTCAAAGGCTTGCCATACCCAATCGGCACGCCAACCGGCTATCCACTCAAGGCGGGACAGTATTGATTTAATTGATAAACTTTGCTTTGCCGTGTCATGCCCGATCGGAACCGGCTGCTTGTCCGGCATCCAGAGTACTTTCCCTTGGATTGCGGCGGGGCTGTTGTTCCAGGTGAGCCGACATGTCGGACCACCGGAATGACAAAAATAGAAAGTCACACCACACTAGGTATTGACTTGCTGGATCAGGAGAGTGGATTGAGGAGTGCCGTTCAATTGATGACGGTGGGTAGAGCCAGCGTGAAGCAAGGAATTTGGATATCAAACAGAGTTCCGTGATCATCCTGCATTTGATAGGTTCCTTCCATGGTTCCCAACGGTGTTTTAAAATGAGATCCGCTCATGTATTCATATTCCTCACCTGGTGCAAGAATGGGTTGTTCTCCGACGACTCCCGGCCCTTTGACTTCATTCACCTCTCCATCGCTATCAGTAATGATCCAATGTCGACTGATCAGTTGAACGGTTTTAGAACTAAAATTTTTCAGTTGAACCCGATAGGCAAATACATAAAGTTCGCCTTCTGGATCTGATTGTTCAGGAATGTAAAATGATTCTACACTCACTTCAATTCCTTCAGTAATTGCTCTTTCAATCATAATGTCACCTCAATTTCTTAAACAACCTCCCTGATTTCTACTTTCCCGGTTAGATAATTCTTAACATCGGCCACAGTCGTTTCCCGCCGGTGAAAAATACCAGCAGCTAATGCCGATTCGGCATGAGATTCAGCAAAAACCTCATGGAAATGTTCAGCGCAACCAGCACCGCTGGAAGCAATCACAGGAATAGAAACCGCGTTTTTAACAGCATTGATCAATTCGAGATCAAATCCTTCATTAGTACCGTCTCGGTCAATACAATTCAAGAGAATTTCTCCAGCTCCCAGTTCTTCACAAGCCTGGGCAAAAGTGATTGCGTCCAGATCCCGTCCTTCTCTTCCCCCTTTGATCGTACATTGATACCAGCAATATTGTTCACTATTTGGTCCAGGAATAGAAGTTTTGATAGTTTGATGTGTCACATCATCCGGTGCGGACACATAGACTCGCCTTGGGTCCACAGAAATAACCACTGCTTGATTTCCATACACACGGGCGATTTCTTCAATGGCACTCTTTCCGGTTTTCACTTTGGTTTTCTGATATTCTTCCACAATCAGCACGGCATCACTGCCGATAGAGACTTTATCCGCTCCTGAACGAAAATACTCTGCAGCCACTTCCAGGGCCGAATACGATTTACCGTTTTGATCCGTAAAATTTCGGATTCCTCCTCCAATGGTCAGAGGGACAAACACATTTTTGGAAGTTTGCTTCAAAACCTCCAGCATCGGCATATCTTCCAGGGGAAAATCACGAAAGCCGGTAATATTGAGAAACGTGATTTCATCAGCGCCATCTTCATAGTACCTGTGTGCCAATTCTACCGGTTTCCCAAGATTTCTGACGTTGCCCTTCTCCCGCACATCATACTGATCTCCTTTGGTCACCACCAGATCTCCCTGGTCATTGGCTCGTACATCCAGACAGGCAATGATGCGTTTAGAAAGTTTCGTGTTTTTTATAATTTGCAGGGGTTTTTCCTGCTTATGGTGCATCTCCAGGTAATTTTTCAAAAGCTGAAGACCAGCCTGTCCACTTTTTTCAGGGTGAAACTGGGTTGCAATAATATTTCCCTGCTGAATACTGCTGACAAATGAATATTCATAATCCGTCCTTGTGAGAGCAACTGTTTCGTCTTTTGGAGCAACATGGTAAGAATGCACAAAGTAAAATTTTTCATTACCTTTCAGCCCATCAAAAAGAGGAGAGGTTTGTTGGATATTCAAGCCATTCCAACCAATATGAGGAACGGCCAATTCAATGGAAAATCGCTTTACGGTTCCAGGCAAAAACCCCAACCCTGGTGAATCCGGAGCTTCTTCACTTCCTTCGAAGAGTGCCTGGAGTCCCAGACAAATACCCAAAAAGGAGCGATCCGATTGCAGGTAGGTTAGTAACGGCTGAACATAATTCTTCCGTTGGAGGATCTGCATCATGCTGCCAAAAGCCCCTACCCCCGGGAATACAAGCTTTTCGGCACTCAAAATATCTTCTGCGCATTGAACAGTTTTCACTGTTTCGCCTAAACTCTCTATGGCATTGATGACACTGCGGACATTTCCTGCACCATAATCCAATAAGGTAATCATGTGTTCCTATACTGCTAATTTTACTTCACTGCTCAAAAAACATCTCTGTGTCTTCATGGCAAATACGAAAAAGACTTCAAATACTATCAGAAGAAACTATCAAAGTAAATTTTGACAAGATAAATATTTCTCTTTTGAGAGTAATTTTGGTATTCTTCTAATTTTTTTTAAGCTTGACTAGTCCATTTACTATTATTCAAAATAACCTACATGCCAGGAAAAAAGGGATATCACGGAGAAAAGCCTGAAGATTACTTTCGGCCCGATCAGCCAACAACTCCTCCAATTCAGTCAAATCGGAATGGAACAGCAATACAGGATGAATCCGGGCTGAATTTGCAAAAGTTCGATGAGTTGATGGCCAGTATTATCCCTGTATTCCAACAATCCAATACTCCCCAGCCTCCATCGCAACAACTGGCTATCGAAACATCCGATACTGATCCTTTGGTTTCACTAAAAAAAGACGAGTCCCCTTTAATTCCAGTGATGAAGGGATATCTCTATCAAATCAAATATGCGGTTTGCCAAAAAGGTAAAGCAGCTATCTATATTTTAGTGGAACCAGATACCAAAGAAATCCGGTTTGTGGGTCGCAGCGAAACTCCAGCAGGAAGTTATGCGTTGCATATTGCCTCAGCTCGTAATTCACGAGTGCCTAACAATGAGGAAATCTCCAGAGACAGCCTGCAAGCCTGGATTCGCTCATTAGAGAACCAAGGGAAATTTCCAGAAATATATGTCATTGAAGAAACCAATCTCAAAACGATCATCCAACGGGAAAGAACGATTATTTCCCAATTAAAAAAACATGGAGTACATTTGCTGACGGACATGGAAAAAAAGCCTTCTGGTTTGTATACTCTGGAAGAAATGCAGTACATTGCCAAAGCTTATGGGGGGGCTTGTCTTTCAAACACGTATGTTTCATTACGCGAACCTTTGCAGTGGATTTGTTTACAAGCGCACCAATGGACACAGAGTGCGGACTGTACCCTCAAAGGGCAATGGTGTCGTCAGTGTGATAGCTTACTGGAAAAAGAAAAAGGCAAACAGGCATTCCAGGAACTACGCATACGCCGCAGTGTTTTGGCATTAAACATTGTGGGATATACGTATCAAAGAATTGCTCGTCAGAAAAAATTAGACCCCTTCCTGGTCAAAGACATTATTGATCAGGCTGATATTTAATGGAAAGAGCATTCAGCTCTTTTGGAAAACCAATGCCCCCAAGGGAGGCAAATTGACCAATAATCGATGGGGGCGTCCCTGACTTGAGGAAGCCTCTGACCATATTTCTTCCTGCTGATTATAGCCAGCACCTCCATACTGTTGCTCATCGCTGTCAAAGCATTTGCGGTACAAGCCATCTTCCGGTATACCAATCGGATAATCCTGTCTTGGCACCGGTGTAAAATTAAAAATAAAAAGGAGCGGAGCTTCCAGATGCACAGGGTGGCTTTTTCTGAGAAATGCATAAATGCTGTGTTCAGCATCTTGCTCATGAATCCATTCAAAACCCTTATAAACAAAATCACTGGAATACAACCCAGGGTGGTTACGGTAGAACCAATTGACAGATTCACTGAAGTGAAGCAACTGCTGGTGTTCAACCTGGTCCAACAAATGCCAATCCAGTTCTTTGGAATCTGCCCATTCATTCCATTGTCCAAATTCGGTTCCCATGAAGATAATTTTTTTACCAGGAAAGGCCATTTTGAAAGTCAGGTATGCCCGGAAGTTAGCACGTTGCTGCCACACATCACCAGGCATCTTGTTCAACAACGACTTTTTTCCAAAAACGACCTCATCGTGTGAAATGGGCAGTACAAAATGTTCTGCAAATGCATAGGAAAAGGTATGAGATAGTAAAAAATGCTCATTTTTCCGCTCAATGGGATCGGTTTCGATATAGCGCAAAGAATCATTCATCCATCCCATGTTCCATTTCATGGAAAACCCCAACCCTCCCAGGCAGGTAGGATGACTGACCCCAGGCCAGATGGTTGACTCTTCTGCAACAGTGATCGTTCCTGGATAATAATGGGCAATCGTGTCATTCAACTCTTTCATGAAGGAGATTGCGTGCAAATTGATATTATCACCATAATAATTGGGAATCCATTGATCATGGGCTCGACTGTAATCAAGATACAGCATGGAAGCGACAGCATCCATGCGGATTCCATCAATATGGTAATAGTCCAACCAGAATAACGCATTTGCAATCAGAAAATTACGAACTTCTTCCCTTTCGTAGTTGAAGACTTTGGTTCCCCACTCTTTATGTTCTCCAACGCGAGGATCTTCATATTCGTAGAGAGGTGTTCCATCAAAGCTACTCAAGCCTGGTTCATCCATTGAAAAATGACCAGGCACCAGATCAATGAGCACTCCAATATCGGCACAGTGGCATTGATCAACAAAATACATCAAATCTTTAGGAGCACCAAAACGGGAAGTGGCTGCATAGTATCCGATCACTTGATATCCCCAGGATTCATCCAGGGGATGCTCTGCAATTCCCATTAATTCAATGTGTGTGTATCCCATCCTTTTTACATAAGGGATCAGTAAATCAGCCAGTTCTCGATAGGATAAGAACCAGTTATTCTCTGGATTTCTTTTCCAGGAACCCGGATGGACTTCATAAATCAAAACAGGCTCTGTGTTAAGATTTCCGTTTTTCCTTTTGTGAATCCAGTGTTGATCATGCCACTGATATCCTTCTAGATCCGCAACAACAGAGCAATTACCAGGACGCACTTCCGCTGCAAATCCGTAAGGGTCTGACTTCATCAAAATTTCCCCAGCCTTTGTTTGCACTTCGTACTTATAGATCGTTCCGGGCCCGATATCAGGAATGAATATTTCCCAAATGCCAGAAGGTTGATGAAAATTCATGATATGATGACGACCATCCCACTGATTGAAGTGACCTACAGTACTGACCCGGCTCGCATTTGGAGCCCAAACCGAAAAATAGGTACCACTGGTGTCATTAGTCTGAGTCCAGTGTGCTCCCATTTTACGATAAATCTGATAATGGATTCCCTGATCAAATAAGGAATAATCCAGTTCAGAGAATGAGGAGCCAGGTGTGTCTGAATGGTGTTTTTCAATGACAGGCCGCTTTTTTCCTTTCTCCTTATCCAAATGCAATTTAATATTCGCCACAGTGATGTTATTGAACAATTTAAGATAAAACTGCGTATTAAAACAGGTAAAACACCAATTTTTTACCTTTTGTGCTGAAAAGAGGCAAACGCATCAGCCTGGGTATCATAAATCGGTACCAGTTTGCTCAGACCAACTCGGCGGATAGACAAAAAAATGGCCTCACTCGGTTGGCATAGTGCAATATCGATTTCTTTTTCCTTTAATTCCTTGCGAAGTAGAATCATAATGGCTAATCCCGTAGAATCCATGACATCCACATCATTTAAATCAAGGATTAATGCTTCAAACACTTCTTCATTAATCAGACGAATCACATAAGAGCGTATTTTGCCAGAGTGCTGCATGTTGAGACTGCCCTTGAGCGATATCGTACAGATTTTTTCGGTAATCTTGTTTGAAATAACCATTTCATCCCCCTGTCACACTGATACCATCAATCAGAATATAGGGAGCCTGAGCCCCACCAATCGTTGTGTGCAAGTTCGATCCAACTGCCTGTATCTGTTGCAATGTTTCAAATAAATTACCAGATACCATTGTCTCATCAACTGCATGACTCCGTTCTCCATTCTGTAGCCACCATGAATTCTTGACAACACCGGAGAACTGGCCTGAAATTGGGTCAGAATTACCACTAAAGCGTTTTAGAACCAATCCTGTACCGAGCTCTCTGCCAATCATTGCATCAGACACCTCTTGGTTGTTCACTCCCTCAATAACCAGATTAGAAAATCCAATTTGCGGTAAAGAACTTGCGTCTCCTGATGCATTTCCAGTTGGTTTGGTGCCCGATTGGTGAGCACTGAAACAATTGTGTCCAATAAAATTCAGTCGCCCTTCCTTGATGATTTCATGATTTGCTGTGGAAATCCCTTCCCTGTCAAAGGGATTCCAACCTGCTGGCCGTTCTTTATTGAGGGGAGTTTCTCGGATCGTTAACAATTCTGAAGCAACTTGTTCCCCCACCTGATTTTTCCAGGAACTGATCCCATCAACATGGTTTTTTCCGTTGGCATTGAATTCTACTGCATGTCCCAGGATATCAACCACGGCAACAGGGTGCAACAGTACGGCTCCTTTATAATCTTTGGCGGGACGGGGAGATAAAGAACCTGTCAAGGACTGGCGAAATCGTGCCATGGTTTTGATGATTTCGCTTTCCAGGTTGGCTTTATTCCAAACACAACCGCCATCATAATCAAAACTGGTCACCTCCGTTTCTGTTTTCCCCATGCCCATAGCATACCAGGAGCAATTCGTTGCTGCTGCCTGCTGAGAAAAACCATTGGAATTGGACATGGTCCAGAATTGCAAAACACAGGAAATTTCCGCACGATCCAGTGCGATCTTTTTTTCCTTGAATGCTTCATCAACAACAAGTTGTAAATAATGATATAAATCAGCAGGGGACAATGTCTGTAATGCGGGGTCAAAGTTTTCAGAATATCCCATCCTCTCAGTTTTCTCCGCAATCCGATGATGTTCACTGGGAACTGAAAGAGAGGCCAATTGTTTTGTTTCTGAAGCAATTTCTCGAAGAACCGATGACTCATTCGAATTGGTTGTCATGAATCCCAATTTTCCATCAACAATCGTGCGAATTCCATAAATAGAAGTGGTGTTGCTTTTACTGACAGAAAAATCAGTTCCTTCGAACACCACACTGGATTCAATAATATGCTGCGCAAAAACTTCACTGTTGACTCCAGCGGTGGTTTCACACTCATTGAGCATGATCTCACTATTCTTCATTAATTCCGTAATCACGTCTTGAGGTGTTTTCATGATTGAGATCCTCCTACCAAAAGTTGACATCGTATGTAAGGCCCACCCGCATCCACTTTTGCCAGTTGCCCTTTCCCACAATGGCCTGCTCCGAGATCCCATTTAAAATCCTGACTCACAGCATCCACGGATTGCAAAACGTCAAAGGCTTTTCCTGAAACCGTCAATTCCTGGACATAATCTCCCAGTTTCCCATTTTGAATCTGACGTACTTTTGAAGCACCAAACATAAATTCACCTGTCGCATCAGCCTGCCCTCCCCCAGGACCATCAATGTAATAACCATTATCAATGCCTGCAATCATTTCTTCCAGCGTATCATTGCCTGGTTCAATATAGGTGTTGCGCATACGAATGAGTGGCTCGTCACTGAAGACCCATGCTCTGGCATTGCCAGTAGGCGTCACTCCATATTCTGCGGCTGACTCACGATTATGGAGATAGCTAATCAGTTTGCCCTCTTGGATAATCGTTGTTTTTTGGCATAGCACTCCCTCATCGTCCACTGGCAATTCGCCACCAGCACCGTCATAATATTCGCTATGCCCACTATCACATAAAGTGACCAGGGAAGAGGCGACCATCTGATTCATTTTTTCTGCAGCAACCGAACCGGATTTGACAAAATCCGCCTCGACGGTGTGCCCAATGGCTTCATGACTCAGCAAACCAACCATAGCAGGAGCCAAAATAACGGTCTTTTTTCCACCTTCCCCTTCAGGGGCTTTGAGCATCGCCACCGCTTCTTCTGCGGCACCAGCAATGAATGATTCCATCGGTTTGTCATGAAAGAGACAGTCCCAATTTCCTGTCACCCCCACCGTTTCCATTCCTTTGGAATGTCGGCTCCCATCTGCACCAAACGCAATGAGTCGCAATTCAGGGCGTGCCAGTTTGATGTGGCAGTCCGCACCATCGGATGTGAGGATAATCTTATTTTCAAATACTTCAGAATACCGACAAATCGCCGCTTCAATTTTTTGGGCTTCTTGACTCAACTTTTCTTCAGCGTTCCTCACAAAATCAAACTTCTCTTCCAGTGGCATCGTAAACAAATCATCATAACCACTAACGAAAAAATCACCTTTTGCCAGTTGAGAGGTCGTTGCCAATTGAATTTTATGTTTTTTACGCTCACTCAACGCCTGAGCCAGTTGCTCTGCATCTCGCAATGCTTTTTCCAAGCCATCCTTTGATAAATCAGAGGTTGAAGCAAATCCCCAGGAACCTCTTGCCAATACACGAATCCCCACTCCTTCATAATGCTTCGAATTCATTTCATCGACTTCTCCTTTACGCACTCCCAACGACCTGCTCCGTCGATTGTGGTAACGCATTTCCGTCCAATGTGCCGCTCCTGACAAAATTTGTCGCAGTCGGTCTCTTATTGCCGTATCCATTTGTTCTCCCTGATGAAATATTGCGGATAATCTATGAAGATGTTCCAACGTTGTGATGTTGGATTCATTATTTATTTTACGACTAGTATATACTTTTATCCTGCTAGGACAAGACCTTACATGGATTTTACAAGTCACGAGCACAATTCGCCACTTTTTGTGATCCTACATGTAAAAGATCGTATTCCTTTCCAGAAAGCGGAACTTTAAACGCAACCTGGTCTGAATATATCATGGAGATAACAATCGTTGTTGACCTTCTGAATCAGAAGCGGCGACTTCCTTGGTTGCTTGGGGCTCTGGAATTTGGTCATCAGAGGTTTGGGAGAGAGCTGTTGTATGTTTGGGCAGGTTGGGCTGATCACTAAAAAGCAAGCGTGCTGGAGTATTGAGCCAGGCAGCAATGATCTCTTGCTTGTCTGGTGGAACTGGTTTTTTCCCCTTGATCCAATTGTCGAGCAGACTGGGCTCAACTTTGACAAAGGGCAATAAATCTTTGGCATTTTTCTTTTCTTTTTGCATGGTTTCTTGCAATAGGAGGGCCCATCGTTCTGTTCCACGGGGCTTGACCTTAAAAAATGAGAGACCGGCATCATGAATCCGAGCATAAGCGTGTTCAGACAACAAGCCAGAGATGATGGCAACAAAAGACAGGAAAAATGGATTGAGTCCTTGAGTGGGATCACTGGTGCTGCTATTTGCAGAAATCATCCCTTCCCCAGATTTGGTCAAAACAAAAATAGCAATCGCTGTGATCATTCCCAGAAAAGGGCGTAGTGCGTACCAGGAAAATGGTTGCCGTTCTTCGTCTGACAAAAAAGTTCGGGTGAGATTGATCAGAGAACCCAATGTCCCCATTGAGGCAGTCAGAATCAAAATAAGCAACTCTGTGGGGAGTTTCGCAATCTTATCGAAACCAAAAGCTTGCATGCCTCCAAACTCTGTCATGTAATCTCCCATCACTTCATTTTCCGAGAGGATACGGCGTTCAATCTTCAATTCTTCGAGATTAAAGCGGATGTCTTCTATCGCCATACGAGTGCTGCCAAACTTGCGTTGTACTTTAAATAAGCTTGTCTTGGCACTCGTGATACTATGCTGAGTGTGTAGAAGAGATTGACACAATTCTTGAATGGTGGCATCAACGTTCGATTCAGTGGACTGACAAACGGTTTTTGGATAATTCCCAGTAGCAGAAATATCAAGCCAGATTTTTTCTTCTTCCAATCGTAGACTGGTCAAGTGTGCTTCTTGTTCCGAAACTTTTTGTAAATTTTTTTGCCATTCTTGATCCAAGGTGGCTAATGCTTTATTTCGCAGTTTGATTTGATCATCTAAATCCTGCACACTTTGTAAAAATCGGATGACAGAAGAGACCGTGACATTTTCCCGGTTTCCCTGGATTTTCATCTGTAATTGATAAGAGCTAAACGTTCCCACAACAGCCCAAAGTGACAGAGCGTACAGCAAAACTAACCAAATGCCGATGATCAAACGATTTTTCGTAACAAATTCTACTCTTGGCGTCATTAATAAATACTCCCTGCAATTGATAAGATTTCCAGCGGAACTTCAAAATCGATACGATGTGCTGTGGTGAGGTTGATGGCTGGTGTGAGAGGTTTTTCCAAAACCATTGGCAATGCACGAGGAGAAATGCCATTAAGGATACTGGCCATTGTTTTGGCATAAAACCAACCAGTATAAATATTGTTGCTGCGATTGGAGGTACCCAACAAAATTCCTCGTGCCACATCATCCTCCCCAGATTGGCTGTAAGTTGGAATTTTTGCTTCAAAAAAAGGTGTCAGTAATTTGGGCAGTTTACTCAATTTGATCTGAGGATTGACTGTGAGGTAAAATGCATCAATTGTACGGGCTAGTTTTTGGTGACATTCGAATACTTTCTTTAAATAATGGGATTCTCCCTGTTTTGCATCTTCTGGCTTGATGAGACATGGAACCACTTGAAATCCTTTCTTTTCCGCAACTGCCTCGACGAAAGTTATTCCGGCATAACTGCGGTCGATGGGGGTGTCATTATATACAAGTCCCAACTTTTCAAAAACGACAGTGTCATAAAAGAACTCAATCTGCTTGGAATATTTTTGTGGCTCCAACTTCGCATGAACATGATCGTATCCCGAATCACGAATACCCTTGACAATGCCTGCTCCCAAAGGATCTGAGGCAGACATGACCATAGTCGGGGTGGAGTGGAGATTGTTGGCCAGAGCCTGTCCTGCTAAAGTTCCCATCGCAATGATGAGATCAAAATGATTCATCTTCAAACGCTGGATCATTTCCTGTTCGGTGGAAGGCAGTGATTGTTTTTCCAGAGACATATCATAATAGGCATCCTGGACAAATTCTAAATAATCGCTCTTAATATTTTTAGCCAGCCAAAGCCACATGGAGTGGGTATCGGTTGCATTGGCAAAAGTGGGCAAGGGGGTCTTTTCAATCCAGCCGTATTTCATCAAACCTTGCACCAATCCCTGGAGCGTACTCAAGTAATCTTTGTAAGAGGTTCCTTGACAATAGGCGACTCTCCGTTTTATCCCACTCTCGGTACGAGGAAGGATTTCATAAATTTCGTTAGCAGAGGTTTCTTGTTCTGAAACACAAAGAAAGATTGAAACAATAATGAAGGCAATCGCAGACCAGCGTGACTTGCTCATAGGACCCTCTGAAGACTTAGCATGATATTATACACAAAAGACCAGCAATCTGGCGGGTGTGATGTCAACTCGAAGAATCATGATCAGTGATTGTTATCTCATAACAAAATGAGAGATCTTTGTATATGGGGAGGAGGTACCTATTTTTCCGGGGATGTTTTTTGATTAATAATTTCAGTATCTTAAAAAATGGATTTTTGTTTTTTTATTAGTAGATTAGACAGGAGTCAGGCAATTTGGGTGGAGATGAATGAGGATTTCAATTCATATCTGACAAAGACGATATCACTAGGAAGAGGTTAAAGCTAATCGTTAGCCCTGGAGTTCCTGCTCCAGTTTCGTAACCAACTCCTGTAATTGCTCTAGAGACTTTTCTTTTAATTCGGCTTCTGGACTGACGGTTTGCTTCAATAACTTTTGAAACAAACGGATATTAGAAATCAATTGCGCGCTGCGTTCTTGCTCCATCCCTTTCTGAATTCCCTGCTCCATCCCTTTCTGAATTCCCTGCTCCATCCCCTGTTTGAGAGCTCGCTTAATGGCATTGCGTTGGTCATGGATGAAGATTTCCCGTTTTTCCAAATCCTCCAATTCCTCTTTATTGAGATTAGCCTCATTGGCAATCTCAAAGGCTTGTTTCAAAGCGGGTTCCTGTTGGAACGACTCTGGAATTTCTTCCAGTTGACGGGCATGTTTGATAAAGAAAATCCACTTCTCCCACAGGTGTTCTAAAGCTTCCAGTGGAATCTCAAATTTGGGAAGCTCAACAAAGACCAATTCAATATCATGAATGGGATAATCGACCAGATAATCTTTTTCTTTCAAGATAAAACGGCTGATCAAAGGGGATAGTTCTTCAAAGAGAATAAAGTCCGTCAGGGTGAGTGCAATGACGGGATTGAGCAGGGTGTAGTCTTCTCCAGTGGCTAACTGGGTGGAATAAGTTTTCGCGGCATTGTACAGTATTCGCTTTTCGAACCCTTCCACATTGAGCACCTGCATTTCGATGATAACTTCTCCGGCCGTTGTCTTTGCTTTAACATCCAGGTAGGTGTCTTTGATCCCCCGTATCTTTGGAGCCAAGTAGGGGTTGAGGATTTCCAGATCTTCAATAACCGCCTGTTCCTGGTAAAGTATCGCATTGAGGAAGGAGATGAGAATATCTTTGCTACGCTCTCCGCCAAAAATACGTTTGAAGGCAAAATCTGTCTTGGGATTGATAAAGTGCATTGGCTTTTCTCCTGGTACATTTTCTTACAAAGTCTACCAGTGTTTTATCCTTTCTGCAATCTTCCATGCCATTCAAATATTTACCAAAATAGTCCTGAATCAATCCATCTCAACTGTCAATTGCTTTTCCAATCAGAATTAGATCAAAGGGTAGTGGATCAACAGATTCATAATTTGGATAAAGCATCTCTGCTATAAAATTCTTCTTCAATTTTTAGTATTTTTCGTCCCTTTCGTGGACTCCACAATAACAAATCAAAATAAAAATCCACTACCCTTCCACTAGAGTCAAACAAAAAAATAAGAAAAAATGCGTTTTTTCTAACTTTTTAAATATTTGAAATCATTGTCTAAACAAATCTCCCCGGAAAAATGAGTAGTCCTTCCCCATATACAAAAATTTCTGATTTTGTTATGGCATTGTAAAAAATTATTGAATCGTTTGGAGAAAAAAAGAGTCCATTAACTTTGGAGGTATCGGTGTCATTTCAATACACTATTTATCGTTTTGATTTGCGGTTTGCACAACCTGTTGGATTTGGACGACAACCTGAAATTCAAATTCGAAAGTGGTTGGATATTTTTCTCAAGCGAACCTATTGTTTTGAAAGTCATGGCCATTGCCAGACGTGTGAAAGTCAGGAGCGCTGTCTTTTTTTCCGGATGTTTGAATACCCACCAGTGGCTTCCTTTGTCATCTCAGTTCCACGAGAAGGAATCGATTTGCACCACACAGAAACACTGTCATTTGAAATCACTCTTTTTGGTTCCTTCCGCACATGTTTACTTCCGCTCATTGTAGCAATAGAGCATGCCGGCGAACAGGGTTACCGGCTTCGTTCTCAACAGAAGGTAAAATTTTTCCTGGAAACAATAGCCTGCTGGCAAGATCAAACCTGGAAAACACTGCTCAACTCAGAGCAGCCTTATTTATCCGATCTCTATTTACAAGCAGAATCTCACCCAGTTTTACCGAGCAGCGGCTCTTGCCAAGCATTGGAAATAGAATGGATCACCCCATTTTGCCTGGAAAAAAGCCACTTGAGATCGTTTGATTTTCCTTTTTTGATGACCCGGTTGCTGCAGCGTATTCAGAAACTCTCCCGTTGTTTTGCAGCCAACTCTCCAACGGATTGTCATTCAACAGAAATGCCCTATCTGGACCAAGAAAAGCTCCTGGCAATCAGCCGGGAAATCCGGGTGGAATCCCATCAGATGCAACCGCAGCAAATCAAATATTACTCATGGCGACAGAAAAATTTGCTCTTTTTTGAAGGAGTGACTGGAAAAATGCAGCTTGAAGGCCAGCTCGATGAACTGCTGCCCTGGCTTCACCTGGGCACAATCATCCATGCCGGAAAAGCCGTCAGTTTTGGATTTGGGAAGTATCGGCTAATCTAATTTATCAAACCAACACTTGATGCAAAATAAGAGACCAAAAACAGTAAACTATGAAATATCTTGTCCGAATTGAAACACCCAGTGTGAAAAAATATGTTTTTGCCACCAATCAATTGAAAGAAATCCGCGGAGCCAGTGCCCTTTTAGAAAAACTAAACCAAGAAGAATGCGAGAAATTGGCAAAAAAATGTAATGGATTGATATTTTATCTAGGAGGGGGGAGTGGCCTGATCTGTTTTGAGAACCAAGAACAAGCAAAAATTTTTAAAGCTCAGTTGGAGAAGTTATATTTTGAGCGGACCGGCATGTCTCTGGTTCAGGTTGTAGGAATAGATTATGATGATAATGAAGAGATAGGTGTCCAACGAGAATGGTTAAACAACAAGTTGGGAAATACGCCTCCATTACAACCTTACGAACAACTGTTAAGTACTGTTAAGGTAGTTTGTAATAGTTGTCATCGATATCCAGCCTTAGATGTCAGAAGTTATGAAGGAGAAGAGAAAAAACGCATTTGCGGGATTTGCAAAAAAAAGATCGATGTTATGCGTGAAAAATCAGATTTATATTATACCCAGGGCTTCACCGCATATATTTCAAAAAAGAAGAAACAAATTGTAAGTTGGGAACCACCCCAATCTTTTCTAGAAATAGGGAATGCATGTCGCAATAGGAATGGTTATATTGGATTAATCTATGCCGATGGGAATCAAATGGGCAGGGTTTTGGATTTAATAGATTCGGAAAAAAGAGGTACAAATAATCTAGCAGAGATAGCCGATGCATATAACCATTTTTCGAAGCTACTGAATCAAACATTACAAAACGCTGTCTATGAAGCTCTTTATGTGACCCTTTCTGAAGAATTTATTTTTGAAAGAAAATCACAAGTTACCTCAGAAATTTTATTTCAAGGAGGAGATGACTTATTGTTTGCTTGCCCTGCCGATCAGGCATTGTCCATTGGAATAGAGATCGCAAAAAACTTTGAGAACAATCCTGAGATGAGACAACATGGGATGTCTCTCAGCCTTGGGATTTTGATAGCCCAGTCGCACCTGCCCATACACACCATGCTGCACCAAGCAGAACAGTTGCTTAAATCAGCCAAAAAACGGTCATTTTGGTTGGAAAAGAATGCAAATGAACTGAAAGGCGCAATTGACTTTGCAGTGGTTACTGCTTCGACGGCAAGAGAACTGGAATATGTCCGCAAGGAAGAATGGGAACTGGATACGGACCAGGATACTCAAACCAAATTGACAGCCCGACCTTATTCAATTGAAGAACTGGAAAATTTACTTTCCTGGATTCGACGGCTGAAAACAAACGAAATCTCTGTAGGACGTTTGAGCCAACTGGAAACAGCTTGCCGGGTGTCCAAAGCTCAGGGCAATTTGGCGTGGTATTCACTCTTGGGACGAATGCACCCTCAACAGAGAAAAGTGATGTCTGAGGTATTGCGTGCTTTTGGTGCAAATAAAGAAGACAATCCCTTATGGACACGACGAAAAGGGGAAGGAAAAGAGTTCGATTATACAGTGATCAACGATATTTTGGAGATTTATCCTTTCTTGGCAAAATAAAGAAATAATGAAATCAGAAAGAATGGCAACTTATGGCAGAGTTTTCATTACAATTTGAGATTCACTTCCTGACTGGATTTCAGATCCAGTCCGGTTATGGACACCAGCATTTGAATCAGGTTGTAGTTCGTGATGTCGAAGGAGAGCTGGTGATTCCAGCATCCTCGCTCAAAGGAAGAATGCGCTATTACACCGAACTGTTTCACAGCATCTTGTCTCCTCAAGACACAACTGGAGATGGGAAAAATACGCCTTCTGAAATAATAAATCACTTGTTTGGTTCGAGTGGAGACAAAAAAGGAAGTGTGTATTTTGACGCAGGACGGTTGAAAGAGGAATTTCGCGCATCTGCGGATAGCTCAACTCTGTCCGGGCAAAAACGCCGTTTCCGTTACAGAGAAGAGCGGACAGGCACTCAAATTTTACGCACCCTGGGCAGCGTTCGTGGTAAACATCTCCGATTTTATGAAGCCACTCCCCGGGGCCTACAATTTTCCAGCGAGATCGAAGGAGCTTTAGAGAACCCCGATCAATTGTTTTATCTCTTGGGAGCCATGCGCCTGTTCAATCAATTAGGCGCTGATAAAAGCCGGGGCAATGGCAGTGTTTCCCTGATTCCAATCCAGTTATTCCTCACGCTGGATGGCGAGTCTCCTCAACAATTCAATGAATCTGAGATGCGGAAACAGTTGGAGCACTATGTACAACAAAAATTGGGAGAATGACCAACGTGACTACTCAAACCTTATGGATTAAAGCAGAGGCAAAGCAACCCCTGCTGCTCAGTCAACATGTCAATGGATCGAACAATATCTTAACGTCAATGCCTTACATTCCTGGCAGTACCTTACGAGGGGCATTTGCTGAAGCATGGCTCAAACGGCATCCTGGTGACCAGGATATTCGCTTTCAAAAAGTTTTTGTTGCCGAGAGGGCTGTCTTTTCCAATTTGTATCCTGTTTCCAAACAGGCAGTGGCTTCCCCTTCCCCGGCTTTCGGTCCAATTCCTCAAACTGCCATGAGTTGCAAACGATTCCCTGGTTTTGGAGATACTAATGAGAAACATGGAGTGAGCGACTATTTATTCCGAGGTTGTGCCAATACAAAAGAAACCTATAGAAACCATTTCAAAAAATGCTCCCATCAGTTTAATACGGACTCAGGAACAGAGCACACTATCCAATGTAACACCGGATTGCATAATTTTTCCGGATACATGGAAAGCACTTCTGGGCAACAGAGAGCAACCAACCAGGTGTGCAGCAAACGTTCTCTCTATACACGCAGTGGTGTCAATTCCATGATTGAGAGTGTTCAAACCGGTCTATTGTATTCGCTGGAAGTCTTGGAAGAAGGGAGTATGTTTTTTGGCTCCATTAAGATTCATGATGACATCGACACCAGCCCCCTGGAATCAATTTCCATGCTACGGGTGGGTACTGGTAATACAAGGGGTATGGGAAAAATCGGGATCACTTTGTTGAACGAAGCTTCGTTTCTCTCACCAATAAGTTTAAAAAATCGTCTGGAAAATCTTCAGGAGAAAGCAAGAGCCGCAGGTCTACCCGTCCAGGAAGGTAGTTATTGGGTAACCCTAAATTGTCACAGCCAAGTGATACTAAGCGATCCTTGGATGCGCAGTCGTTTAGAAATTTACGAAACCGATTTGGAATCCTATGGAAATGATGTTAAGTGGAAGATTGAAAATCAAATGACCCGTTCTGTTGGCATCGGAGGCTGGAACAGCCTGTTAGGATTGCCTAAAGAAGAAAGAATGGCGTTGGCGGCTGGTGGGGTTGTATTAGCCAGGGCTGTGGGAGAAAAAGAAGCTGTGATTGACGCATTGACTGCTTTGGAACAATATGGGCTGGGTGAGCGGTTAGGAGAAGGCTTTGGGCAAATCATCGCCTGTCATCCGTTCCATATCGATTTCTTTCCAACTTTTGAATAAACAGGGAGGACTTATGAGTAAAGGAGACTCTCCATTTGCTGATTTTTTTAATAATTTAAAGAGCAGTGAATCCGCTAAGGAAACTCCTGCTACTGATCAAAAAGAAAAGAAAACCGTTATTTCAGAAACGGCATCAGAAACCATCGATATGGAGGACACGCAAATACAGTCGCTGGCCACTGATGTCCAATGGCGCAAAGAACTGGCTCTGGCCATTGATGAGGAGGAAGCGACTCAATCCATGCATAGGATTGCCGCAGAGGCCAATAAAAAGCGAGTCAGACTGACCCAAATCCGTCAACTTGAGAACGTAGCTTATTCCGTCCAAAACTGGAGCGAAATATTGAATTTTATTTATCGCCAGATTTCGAAACACGGAGATTGGCAAGGATGGGGTCATGATTTGGAAAAAGCCTTGAGAGACCATGTGGAAAAAGCCAAGGGCATCTGTAGCAGGCATTGGCCCCAGGAAGATTTAAATGCCCGTTTGAAAGTGCAAGAGTCCACTTTGATTTTGTTCCAGGGCATGATTTCTCACCTTTCCGCCCGTTTTGCTTACGAAAATAAAGCAAGAGGTTGATAATGGCTAAAACATCAATGAAAACACTTCCTCTGCATCGGATCGAAAAAGCACTCCTGGAATACTCAGACCGGGTGATTTTTTCTGAGGTGGGAGCATTGCTTGAGAGACATGGCAAACATTACCGTTATCCATCCAATGCACAACTGAGCGGATTGTTTCAAATGGCCAGAGGGGTCCGATCTCCAGAAGGTCTATTTGCCAAAGATCCGCATGATACCAGTTTTCAAAATTTCATCAATCACCGGATTGAATTGGCTCTGCGTCGTAGAAGTTCTCACGAAGAACACTTTTTCCATATGATATCGAACACTTTGTTTGGCATCACCGAACATGCCTTGAGGCGGGCAAGCTCAGCCATCCTTGGTGATTTTTATGCGGAGAAAAAAGATATTCCGCCACAGTATCGTGGATACAGTCAGGTTTTCCTGTTTCAGGAATGGATGAAACATTTTTATCTCAAAGCCAAGTTTTTAGGGCGGTTATAATAAAAGAATATGAATCGTAATGAAAGGGAGTTGTTCATGGAGCTGCATCATCAATTGAAAAACCGTGTTGAAATCATAGGCAATCTGGTCCTGGATACTGCCCTGCATGTGGGAACCAGCCAGCAAGTGGGACGGAGTGATTCTCCAGTGATTCGCACACAATTTGGAGAGGTTTTTATTCCAGGTTCATCTCTCAAAGGTGCATTCCGTTCCAAAGTAGAAAGCCTAGCCCATATCCTGGATGAAAATGCCTGGGTCTGTTTTCTGCAGAAAGCAGGAGGTTCCTCACACCGTCAATGCTTGACTACCTATTCCAAAGGGGCAACTGAAATCCAGGAAAGAGCTGATGGAGCCAAACCAGAAGAACTTGCTGAATTTCTGGAAGAAAATTTATGTATCGCCTGCCGATTGTTTGGTGGAGCATCCTGGCGCTCCAAAGTACTTTTTGATGATTTGCATCTTTTACAGTCCTACAATTTTCCGACGGAATTAAGAGACGGGGTGGGAATTGATCGGGATACCCGCAAAGCTGTAGAAGGCGTAAAATATGATTTTGAAGCCATACCGGCTGGCAGCCGATTTCAATTCAGGCTGGTCGCTGAAAATCTGGGAAAGCAGGATTGGGCTTTGCTCTCCATTGGCCTGTTAGAAATGTTGCAGGGTTATCTTTCTTTGGGTGGTAAAACCAGTAGAGGTTTGGGAAGTTGCCACCTGGAAACCGAAAAATTGAAAATCACCAATGTGGATTTTACGGATAAACAGTCCGCCTTGAACTATTTTTCTACTAAACCCTCAGCCGTCGATGAACCTCCCGAAGAATGGTTCTTAAAAAAACTGAATACTTATCTTAACCAGCAATGATCTCGACTATTCGTTTAAGTAGGAAAAACATTTTGAGAGATCCAACGAAAAACGCAAAAAAGCCCGCACGTAGGCAGCACTACCGTAGTAATCACAAATATAAACTGGTTGAAGGAGGCCGGGAAGATGTTTAAACAATTATTGAATGAATTTCGAGTCAATCTGAGTTTCATACCCCAAGGACCCATTTTGATCAAATCTGGAAACACTCTATCTGCGGGAACGGATATGTCATTTGTAAAAACGTTTCGTAATGGACGCCCGGAAGTATATTTACCGGGAAGTTCCTTGAAAGGAGTGATTCGCTCTCATGCCGAAAAAATTGGGCGTACATTGCATGAAAAAGCCATCTGTAACCCTTTCAACTCGTACTACACACAGCCTCCTCAGAAAAATCCTTCTGCTCATGGAGTCCCCAGTTGCAGTGATGCTTTTCAAAAATTAGAAAAAGCCCGAAAAAAATTGAAAAAAGCCCGAAAAAATTTACTCAGCTACGAAATCTACCAGGGCT